>JAIVGS010000189.1 GCA_020201435.1 Myxococcales bacterium | reverse complement strand
GGTCCCAGGCGGCTGATTCGGCCTTGTCGCCGGCCTCCCGCCGCATGTCCGCCGCCTTCTGGTACAGCGTCGCGGCGAGCGCATAGTTTCCCCGGTGGCGGGCGCTCTGCGCTTCGGCCTCGATCTCAGCGGCGGTTCGATCGTCGGTCGCCGAGCGGACCGCTGCCGCCGCCGCCGCCTCGGCGACCGCCGCGACCTGTGCCGGCCTCGGTGCGGGCTGTGCCTCCGCGACTTCCGACTTCACCGCGTGCTTCGGTTCTTCCTTCGCGGGTGGTGGCGGCGCCTCGGCTGGTTTCAGCGTCGGGACGGCCTGCTTGCCCGCGACCGGCCCGGACGTCGAGGCGACACCCATCTGACCGCCGCCGCTGGACTGCCCGAGCGCACCGACCTCTCGCGCGCCCGCGGACGGCTGATCGGCGGCGACGTCGAGCGCGTCGCCGCCGCTGCCGCCGACGTTGGCGGCCGGCGCGCGAACGGCTTTCTTCTTGAGCGCGACGGCGCGCCTCTCGACCGGGCGAACGGAATTCACCTGCTGCGGAGCAGGCGGCACCGCGACCGCGTCCTTCTTCTGGGCGTCGCGCAGCGCCTCGTTTTCGACCGCGGCGACCGGCTGCTGGACGCGAATCTGGAACGCCGCCTTGTCGGACTCCGCCATCCGCGCGATTTCCACGGCCCGCTTGTTCTGCAGCGTCGTCGAGACCACCAGCGCCAGCGCCGCCGCGGCCGCCACCGAACCGCCCAGCGCGATCCGCACCGCCCAGCGCGGCTTGCGCCGCTCCTGGCGGGCCGCGATCGGACCGTGCGCGTCGATCCGCGCCGCCTCGAGCCCGAGCGGCCGGACGTTGCCGCTCACCTCGATCACCTCGCCGAGGTCCCCGTCGTGATCCATCTGAGCTTGGGTGCGGGCCGCGACCAGGATGCGCTGGTCGAACCCCGGCGACGGCTCTTCCATCTCGCGCAGCGGCGCGGTCAGCCGCCGGGCCTCGTCGAGCGCGGCCTTCTCGCGCTGGCACTCCTCGCACCCGGCCAGGTGGCCCTCGAGCTCCTGCGCGCGAGCCGGGTCCAGCTCGCCGTACGTGAGGTCGAGGAGCAGGTCCTGGGACTCGGAGTGCGTCATGCCCTCCCCACCTTGATGTCCGGCTCCGGCTCGGCTGCACTGGAGTCGACGCCGGCCGCGAGCAACGCCTTGCGCAAGCCCTCCAGCGCGTAGCGCATGCGCGACTTCACCGTGTTTTCGTTCACGCCGACCATCCCGGCGATCTCCTTGAACGGCAGGCCCGCCTGCTCGCGGAGGATGAAGACCTCGCGCTGCTCCGCGGGAAGGCCGAGCAGCGCCTTTTGTAAGAGCGGCCGCAGCCGCGCGCTCTCTGCGCCGCGCGAAGGGTCGATCTCGCGGCCCGGCACCGTGTCGACCATCGCCGGCTCGTCGTCGGGGCCGGTCTGATCGAGGCTGTCGGCGCGGCGGAACCGGTCGCGCCGGCTGGCGTCCACGCAGAGGTTGCGCGCGATGGTGAACAGCCAGGTCTGGAACCGCGCCCGGTGCTCCCAGGCCTGCGCTCCCTTGACGATGCGCAGGAAGGCTTCCTGCGCCAGATCTTCTGCCCTTTCGCGGTCGCCCAGCATTCTCAAGAGGAAACTGAAGAGGGGGGCACGATGCCGGCGCAGCAGGAGCTCGAAAGCTCCCACGTCACCCTGCTGGTATGCAGCCAGCAGCTCCTCGTCGGTCCGTTCCTGCGCCATATCAACGCGCGACGCCGCGCATTGATCTAATTAACACGGCGGCAGGGGTTCAGGCCGCCGGCGCGACGCCGTGATGGTTGACGGGCGGGCGGAAGCCCGTCTGCTTGGCCGGCAACGGAAGGCTTTCGAAGCGCTCCGCCGAGTTGCGCAGGCAGTGGATGAGGATACGGACCGCCCGGACGTCGAAGTGGCCGGCCGCCGCCTCGTCGGTCAGCTGGTCGATCGCGCCGCGAGGGTTGTACGGCTGCTGCCGGTACGACCGCGGCGAGACCAGCGCGGCGAACGCGCTCGCCACCGAGATCAGATCGAGGCCCCGCAGCGGCGGCCGGCCCTGTAGCCGGGGATAGCCGAATCCGGCGCGGGTGTGATGGAGGAGCGCGAAGTGCACCGCCGGCGTGTCGCCGAGCGCGCTCGCCAGCACCAGCGCCCCGACCAGCGGGTGGTCCTCCAGCGCGAGCGCCTCCGCCCGGGTCAGATGATCGCGCTTGAACCGCAGCCGGCTCCCGACGTGCCGCATCCCGATGTCGTGGACCAGCGCGCCGCCGACCAGCCGGGCCACGCCCGGCGCCGTCCCGAGCGCGTCGCGGAAGAGGCGCGCCGATACGATCGCCGTCCAGATCGCGTGCTGATAGCGCGGTCCGTCTTCGCGCCGCAGCGCGTCCAGCTCGTCCCACACTGTCTGGGGAAACCGGACCTCGGCGAGCGCGTCGGCCGCCGGCGCGCGCCGCTCTTCCGGTCCGACCAGGTGTTGCAGCGGCGGCGCGTCGAAGGCCGCCAGCACTTCCTCGGCGTGGGTGGTCTCGAACAAAGGCCGCTCGCGGACGCCTCTGGGGGCGCGCGCCGCGGTTTCCTTGAGGCTGTCGAGATCGACCACCTCGCCGCGCGAGGCGATCAACCTGCCGTCCGCGGCGTAGAGGTCCTTGGTGAGGACCGTCCCGGACAGGGAGAGCTCCATGGCACCTCCGGCCAGGACGTGACGGTAGGCACTCGTCGGGGGTGCGAGACAAGGGAGGGCGCGTAGGTGGAGGTCTTACGTTTCGGCGGGCTCCGCGGGCGGCTCTTCGGCCTGTTCCGATTCGGACGTTTCCTGCTGCGGTTCGCCGTTGGCGGCCTGCGCGGCGGCGTATTCGGCGGCGGCCTGCTCGCGACTTTCGTTGACCTCGGCGGCGATCTCGTCGAGGTCGAGCAGCTGGCGCCGGTTCAGCACCCGGACCATCGAGGCGAGCAGCCGGAGCGCGCCGACCCCGTCGTTGGGATCGACGCCGATCGACGCCAGCGTGCCGACGTCGGCCGCGGAGAGCGGTGTGGTCGCTTCCAGCGCCTGGCCGAACCAGCCGGTGCCCTGCGGTTCCGGCTCCGGCGGCGGCGCGATCCAGCCCTCGAGCTTGAGCTCGTCCTGCTCTTCGGCGAATTCCTCGGAGGGAGGCGCTTCACTCGCGGCCGGTTCCTCCGGCTCGGACCGGGTGGCGGGTTCCTCCGGCTCGGACGGGGTGGCCGGTTCCTCCGGCTCGGACGGGGTGGCCGGTTCCTCCGGCTCGGACGGGGTGGCCGGTTCCTCCGGCTCGGCGGCGCTTTCCTCCTGGCCGGCCTCGTCGCCCCATTCGGGCGGCGCTTCCGTCTCGGCGGTGGCGGTCTGCTCCGTGGCTTCGCGCGCGAACTTGTCGGTGATCGGCCGCTCCTCGGCGGACGCTTCCTGCGGCGAGAGCTCGTCGGGCGGGGGCTCCCCGGAACCGGTCTGCTCCGGCGGTGCGGATTCGCCGGCCGCCGCCAGCGGGTCGTCGCTCGACGCCCACGCATCAGGAGCCTCCGCAGATTCGTCGGGCGCAACCGGTTCTTCGGCTGGAGCGGCGGCGGCCTCTTCCGGGACCGGCGGCTCCTCCTCGACCGGAGCAGCGGCCTCTTCCGGGACCGGCGCCGCTTCCTCCGCTTGCTCCGTCGGTTCTTCCGCCGGCGCCGCTTCCTGCGCTTGCTCCGTAGATTCTTCCGCCGGCGCGGCCTCCTCCGGTTCGGGCGCAGCGCTTTCCGCGAAGATCGGGGGCGGTTCTCCATCTGGCGCCGATTCCGAAGGAGCTGCTTCCTCGGTCGCCGGGGCCTGCTCCTCGGTTCCCCAGCCGGAAGCTTCGGCGGTCTCGGCGGTGCCGATGATCGCGTCGATCGGAAGCTCCTCGCCTCCCGCCGGCGGCGCCCGGGTGGCCGGTTCCGCGGTCCAGCCGCTTTCCCCCCCGCTCCAATCCTGCGCCGGCTCGGCCGCGGGCGCCGGCGTCTCATCGCCCCAACCCGGGGCTTCGGCGGCCGGAGCTTCCGCCGCCGGTGTTTCCGTCGTCTGTTGCCACGCCGCCGCCGGCGGCTCGGCGCCCCAGCCTTCCGCCGCCGGCGCCGCCTCGGCGCCCCAGCCACCTTCCGGCTCGGGCGGCTGCGAGTGCGCCGCGATCGGCTCCAGCCCCTCCATCCGATCGGCCTCTTCGACACCCTCGTGCTTCACGCTCGCCGACTCGAGCCCCTCGACCGCGTCGGCGGCGCTGCCCTCGCCCGCCACGTCTTCCCGGCCGGCGACCTCGTCCCCGAACTGCGAATGCGCCGCGATCGGCTCGAGGCCCATCATCTCCCCATCGTCCTCGGGCAGGTCGACCGGTTCCGGCCGCGGAGGCGCGGAGATCGACTCGTCGGGCTCGATCTCCTCCAGCTTCTCCTCGGGCTTCGGCGCGGCCGCCGGGATCGGCGGCGGAATGTACGGCGCGGCCCGCTGCGAGCCGCTCGCCGGGGCCGCCGATTCGGGCCCGATCCGGCGTGGAAATTGTCCGGTGGCCGCGGGCGCCGGCGGCACCGGAGCCATCTGGCCGGTGATCGGTTTCGCCGGCGCGGCCCCCGCTGCCGGCGTCGTCGCCGGCTTCTTTTCCTCCGCGTAGTGGGCCTGGATCGCCTGGACGATCTCGGTGTCGCCCGCGAGCATCGGCTTGATCCGCTTGCCGGTGTGGAACGCGAGCTGATCGACCGCCGAGAGATCGGTCGGATCGCTCATCGCGACGGTCACCACCTCGCCCCGGCCGCTGCCCGAGAGCTCGTATGGAAATACGTGTAATTTCTCGGCAATCTGCTTGCTGACGAACTTGACCGCGCGCGGGTCGACCTTGGCTTCGGCGAGCTTCACCTGCGGCATGCCGAGATGCTTGGAGAGCGCGTTGACGACCTCGGGCTCCTTGCAGAAGCCTTTCTGCACCAGCACCGAGCCGAGCTTTCCGCCCCACTGCTTCTGGTGGCCGAGCGCGCTCTGCAGCTGATGCTCGTCGATGACGCCGAGCTCAGTGAGAAGCTGTCCGAGGCGCTTGCGCGGCGGCATTGAAGTCTCCGTTCCTACCGCTTCACGCGCGCGAGGTATTCGTCGCGCGAGAAGACGCCTTTCTCGATGAGCAGCTCGACCATCGCCTTGAGCGCCGCGACCGACCGCCGCTGCGTCTCTTCCACGCCGCGCAGGACCTCCACCGCGCTCTGCCGCGGCGCGCCATTTCCGGTCGACGCCGGCGGCGCCGACGCAGTCGCCGAAGACGCCGCGTTCTTCTTCCGCGGGTCGAGCGTCACCACCGACTGGCCGCTGTTGTTGACGACCTTCATCGCCGACGCCTCGGCGTCGTCGCCGAGGAGCTCCTCGCCGCGGTACCAGCGCGAGATCGCGTTCCGGATCGCGCTCGCCCCCGCGAGCTGCGAGTCGATCTTCTTGGCGCCGGTGAGCGATCGCAGGTGGTCGGTGACGCCGATGTTGAGCGGGTCGCTCATCGCCACCACGATGGTGCGCCCCTCGTCCCTCAAGCCGATCGGCACCAGGCCGAACTCCTCCGCGACCTCCGCGGGGATCAAGGCGAGCGAGGCCCGGTCCGGATCGCCGGTCAAGTCTGCCCGCGGAATTCCGGTCTGCTTGGAAAGCGCGCGGACCAGGATCTCCTCGGTCAGGAATTCCATGCGGACGAGAATGTCGCCCAGCTTGCCGCCCCACTGCTGCTGTTCCGCGAGCGCGGCGCGCAGCTGCAAGTCGGTGATCACGCCTGCCTTGACGAGCAGGTCGCCGATCTTGATCCGCATGTCTCGATACTAGTGGAACCTCAGACTCAGCAGCAACTTTCGACCCTTACTGCAGATCCTCGATCCGCATGCCTGCCGGAGGGGTGAGCTGGAAGGCCCCCGCGGGGGGCGGTTTGCCGGTTGCGACGTTGCGCAAGCGGAGGTCGACCTTGGTGTTTCCGGACGGCGCGTCGAGGTGGATCGTGCGCGGGACGCCCGAGTCGTCGTGGTCGTCGAGCGTCACCGCCCATCCGTCGCGCTCGACCCGCCGCACCCGCATGTCGCCGCCCAGCCAGACGCGCTCTTTGGCGAGGCCGAGGACGTAGCCGCCGTCGTCGCGGTTGGCGGTCAGCGCGTCGCCGCCTTCGGGAATTGCGCCGGTGACCAGCGACACCAGCTGATCGGCGGTGAGCGGCGCCGGGATCAGGCGGCTCAGGTTCTGCGGCGTCGCCGGGCCCCGGTAGAAGACGCCGTTGCGCAGATCGAGGAGGGCGAACTTGCCTTGGTCGGCGACCAGCACCGCCGCCGGATCGCCCAGCGGGGTCAGCGCCTCGATCCGGACCGAAGCCGGCCGCTTGACCGACAGATGCAGCGCGTATCGTCCGGCATTTTCCGGCGCATCGACGATCGCCTTCGCGTCGCACGTCAAGGACTCGGGCGCTCGATGAGCGGCCTGCGCCTGCGCATACAACGCGCTCGCTTCCGGCATCGGCCCGGCAATCGTCTGCGGCTTCGGACACGCGGCGCTCTCCAAAAAGCAAAAACTCACCACGGAGGCACGGAGGGCACGGAGAAACAAAACATATTTTTTTGAGAACAAGACTCCGTGCCCTCCGTGCCTCCGTGGTGAGCAGTTGCAGTTGCTCATTGCCCAAAAGGTGGCGGGCCGGATTTTTTTGGAGGGGCGGCTTCGAGAGCGGGCGCGGTGTTCTTGGCGCGGACCTGGTCGAGCTCGGCGTTGAGCGCCGTCAGCGCGTCGTTGGTGTTGCGCAGCCGCTCGGACAGGACCTGCACGAAGCTCCACAGCAACTTGACCGCGAGAAGCGAATCGCGGCGCATCAGCTTGAGCAGGCTGTCGCGGTCGATCGAGATCGCCGAGGTGTCCTCGGCCGCCGTCACCGTCGCCGAGCGCGGGGCCTGGTCGACGAGGCCCATCTCGCCGAAGTGCCCGCCGGCCTTGAGCTGCGCGATCTTGAGCCCGCCCTTGAGCACGTCGACCTTGCCGCGGAAGAGGACGTACAGCTCGTCGCCCTGCTCCCCTTCCTTGATGATGCTCTGGCCCTTCTCGAACTGCCGGCCGCGGGCGATGCCGAGGATGGCGAGCAGCTCCTTGTAGGTCATGTGCTGGAAGAGCGGGATGCGGCGGAGGATCTCGGTCTTGCCCTCGACGTCGCTGGTCTCTTCGTCCTCGTCGGCCTCGATCGAGAGGCAGACCGCGGTGACGTTGTCCTTGCCGCCCCGCTGCAATGCGAGATCCACGAGTACATCCGGCAGCTTCTCGCGATCCTGCGCGAGCAGCCCGGGCAGCTCGTCGTCCTGCAGGTAACCGTGAAGCCCGTCCGAACAAAGGACGAAGAGATCGCCCGGCAGCAGGTCGGTGACGAGGGTGTCGACCGCGACCGACGGCTGGATGCCGACCGCGCGGGTGATGACGTTCTTGTTGTCCGCGGTCGGAACCTGCTCCTTGGTGATCAACCCGCGCTTGAGCTGCTCCTGGATGATGGTGTGATCCTCGGTGAGCTGGTGCGCCCTTCCGTTGCGAAACAAATAAACCCGGCTGTCGCCGACGTGGCCGACCACGGCTTTCCGGCCCGCCGCGAGCAGCGCGACGACGGTGGTTCCCATGCCGCGCTTTCCCAGATCGCTGGTCGCCAGCGAGTGGATGTCCGAGCACGCCTTGTGGATGGCGCGCTCCATCAGCGACGCGATCTGCTCGCGCGATTCGACGGTCGGCGATTTCGCGAAGGCCTCGAGGATCGGCTTTCCCTCGGCGAGCGCGTCGCGGATCGACTTGACCGCCTGCCCCGACGCGACCTCGCCGGCGGCGTGCCCGCCCATCCCGTCGGCGACCGCGTAGAGACCGAGCTCCTTGTCGATCAAGTACGCGTCTTCGTTGTGCTTCCGCTTGTGCCCGACGTCGGTGCGGGCCCAACTCTTGATGACGGGCATCGCCCTCACTGTAACGGAGAAGGCAAAGGAACGGAACGGAACGGAACGTTCAGGGGATCGGGGTGAGGGTGTAGGTTCAGGGACCCCAACCCGCAACCCCAAACCCCTCACCCCTCACCGTGAACGTTCCGTTCCGTTCCGTTCCGCGGTTCCGTTGCCGGTTGCCGGCCAAGGTCGCCCGTGCTACTTGCGCGGGCGCCAATGGCCCAGACCAACCTTCGCGCGTACGTCTTCCTCGACTCGCTCCAGCCGCAGCTGGCCGCGCACATCTGCACCACCTGCCGCGGCTACTTTCCGGTCCCGTACGTCGCCTCGCTGTTCGTCGAGATCGCGCCGGGGATGGCCATCCACCAGGTGATCGACACCGCGCTCAAGAACACCGGCGTGCATCCGGCCACCCTGGTCGTCGAGCGCGCGTTCGGGATGCTCGAAGTGCATCACGAGGACAAGGGCGAAGTCCGCAGCGCGGGCGACGCGATCCTGAAGCACCTCGGCGCGAAGGAAGAGGACCGGGCCAGGCCGAAGGTCGTCTCCAACACCATCATCCGCGCCATCGAGCCGATGCACGCGATGATCATCGACAAGATCCGCTTCGGCTCGATGATCGAGCCGGGACGCAGCCTGTTCATCATGGAGACCGAGCCGGCCGCGTACGCGGTCCTCGCCGCCAACGAGGCCGAAAAGGCCGCAGACGTGCGGCTGATTGACGTGACGCCGTTCGGCGCGTTTGGTCGCCTCTACATGTCGGGCGACGAAGCCGAGATCGACAGCGCTGCCGCTGCCGCAACCGCCGCGATTCAGGGGGTCAGCGGCAAGGAAGTCCGTGGTGATAGCAAGTCTTAGCCTCGTCCTCGCCGCCGCCGCTCCCGCCAGCGTTCCCGTCACCGCCGTCGCGCCCGGCGCGGCCGGCCACTGGTCGATCGCGACCGGCGAGACGGTGAGCCCCGATCGCGACGCGATCTCGTTCGAGATGGGTTGGCCGGGCCTCACCTTCGGCTACCTGCACGGGCTCTCCGACCGCTCCGACTTCGGGTTCAGGATCGCCCTGCTCTACGCCGCCGAAAACACGAACAATTCCACGTTCGGCGCGGGCGCGGATGTGCCGCTGCGGCTGGTCGTCAACCGGCACGAAAAAGTGCTGATCGGGCTGCACATCGAACCCGGCGTGCGGCTGTACACCAAGAACAATACTTCGAATTTCTTCACCCGGTTTCCAGTCGGGGGCACGCTCGGCATCCAGGCCACCCCCGACCTGCGCATCAGCGCCAGCGCCGATCTGACGATGGCGATCAACTGGTCGCATACGGCGTACTTCGAGATCGGCCCGCAGTTCGGATTTGCCGCCGAATACAACGTCGATCGCAACCTGCTGGTCGGCCTCAACGTGAAGTTCGGCCCCCAGTTCTACTCGTACGCGAACTCGCCGACCGATTTCGCGTTCACGACCGAGATCGTGGTCGGCTATCGGATGTAGCTGACGCATTGCACGCCTTTGGTCTTACGTGCTAGCAGTCCAGCCCTCACCGGACGGAGAGAACACTTCATGGCAGACGCGCTGGGGATGATCGAGACCAAGGGCTTCGTCGGCATGGTCGAAGCCGCCGACGCGATGGTCAAGGCCGCCAAGGTCGAGCTGATCGGGTACGAGAAGATCGGCGGCGGGTACGTGACGGCGATCGTCCGCGGCGACGTCGCGGCGGTGAAGGCCGCCACCGAAGCCGGCGCCCGGGGCGCCGAACGCGTCGGACAGCTGGTCAGCGTGCACGTCATTCCCCGGCCGCACGCGAACATCGACCTCGCGCTGCCGCTCGGCCGCAGCGACGACGCCCGCCGCGAGCTCGGCGGCGGGAACGCTTCCGGCACGAAGAAGTAATGAAGGGGCCCGCCGTCATCGGGATCGTGCTGCTCGTCGCGGGCGGGTACTTCCTCTTCACCACGCCGACCGGCGTGACCTGGGGCAACCACCATTACGTGAAGCACATCCTGAGCTACGGGCTGATCGCCGTGGGCGCGCTCTTTTTGCTCGTCGGATCGCGGAGATAGCCGATGCTGCTCGGGCGCGTCATCGGGACCATCGTCTCCACCACCAAGGAGCAGGAGCTCAACGGGCTCAAGCTCCTGCTCGTGCGCGGCGCCGACGTGGAAGGCAACGCGACCGGGCCGCTGGTGGTCGCCATCGACGCCGTCGGCGCGGGCCTCGGCGAAGTCGTCCTCTACGCCAGCGGCTCGTCGGCGCGGCAGACCCGCGTCACCAAGGACCGGCCGGTGGACGCGACGATCATGGCGATCGTCGACGCGATCGAGCTCGAGGGCCGCCAGACCTACACCAAGTAAGGGGCGTCAGCCGTGCTGCCACCGGACCAGATCGACAAGCTCGTCGAGAAAGTCGTCGAGAAGCTGCGCGGCTTGCCGCAGGAGGGCGCGGGCGCTGACGGCGCGGGCCGCGGGTTTGCCGTCCGCGAGGGCCGCAGCCCGGCATACGTGCGCAGCGCGCAGCCCGGGGTCTTCGACGACCTCGATCAGGCCGTCGCCGCGGCCGGCAAAGCATTCGAGATCTGGAAGGAAATCCGAGTCGAGACGCGGGCGAAGTGCATCGCCGCGATCCGCAGGGTCTGCCTCGATCGCGTCGAGGAGATCGCCGAGAAGGCCGTCGCCGAGACGGGCCTCGGCCGGGTCGATCACAAGATCATCAAGAACCGCGTCGCGATCGAGAAGACGCCGGGGCTCGAAATCCTCGACACCCTCGCCTTCACCGGCGACGACGGCCTCACGCTGCACGAGCGGGCGCCGTTCGGAACCCTTTTGAGCATCACGCCGTCGACGAACCCGACCGAGACCATCGTCAACAACGCGATCAGCATGATCGCCGGCGGGAACTCGGTCGTCTTCAACGTCCACCCCGGCGCGAAGAACATCTCGCGGACCGTGATCACCTGGATCAACGAGGCGATCCTCGCCAACGGCGGGCCGCAGGATCTCGTCGCCTGCATCGCCGAGCCGACCATCGAGAGCGCCCAGGCTCTCATGAAGCATCCCGGCATCAAGGTCGTGGTCGTCACCGGCGGCGGCGCGGTCGTGAAGCAGGCGATGGCCTCCGGCAAGCGCGCGATCTGCGCCGGACCGGGAAATCCGCCGGTCGTCGTCGACGAGACCGCCAACCTCGAGCAGGCCGGCCGCGACGTCGTCCTCGGCGCGGCGATGGACAACAACATCATCTGCATCGTCGAGAAGGAATTGTTCGCGGTGCGGAGCATCGCCGACGCCTTGAAGCGCGAGATGATCCGGAACGGCGCCTGGGCGGTCGACGGCGCTGCTTTGAGCAGGCTCGAACGGACCGTCGTCACCAAGGACGGCCACGTCAACCGGGACTTCATCGGCAAGGACGCGCGCAAGATCGCCGACGCCGCCGGCATCCGCGTCGAGGGGGATCCGAAGATCCTCCTCGCCGAAGTCGACGCCGGTCACCCGTTCGTCCAGCTCGAGATGCTGATGCCCGTCTTCCCGATGGTGCGCGTGCAGGACGTCGACGTCGCCATCCGCGAAGCGGTCAAGGCCGAGCACGGCTTCTTCCACACCGCCGTGATGCACTCGAAGAGCATCGACAACCTGCACAACATGGCGCGCGCGGTGAACACTTCACTCTTCGTCAAAAACGCGCCTTCTTACGCTGGGTTGGGCGTCGGCGGCGAGGGATATACGGCGTGGACCATCGCCGGCTCCTCCGGCGACGGCCTGACCACCGCCCGCACCTACACCCGCGAGCGCCGCTGCACGCTCAAGGACAAGTTCCGCATTGTCTGAAGCACTGGCCCTCCTCGAAGTGGCCTCGCTCGCCCGCGGCGTGGTGGTGGCGGACGCGGTCGCGAAGCGCGCGTCGATCGAGCTGATCCAGTGCGAGCCGGTCAGCCCCGGGAAGTACCTGATCCTTTTCGCGGGCGGCGTCGCCGAGGTCGACGAGTCGCAGGCCGCCGGCGCGGCTGCCGCTGCCGAAGCCCTCGTCGATCGGCTGTTTTTGCCACAAGCGCACGAGCAGCTCCTGCCTGCCATCCGCGCCGGCGCGAAAGGCTTCGTCCACGACGCCGCCGAGGAGACCGCGGGTCTAATCGAGGTGCATTCGGTCGCGGCCGCGCTGCGCTCGGCGGACGCCGCCTGCAAGGCCGCCCAGGTGCGGCTCCAGCTGCTCCATCTCGCCCGCGGAATCGGCGGGAAAGCCTGGTTCATCGTGCGCGGCGATCTCCATTCCGTCGAAGCCTCGGTCGCGGCCGCCACGCAAGCGGCCGGCGACGGCCTGCTGGCCGGGGCTGAGATCATCGCGCGTCCCCACCGCGACTTGCGCGGAGTCGCGCTCTAGCCCTAGACAAATGCGGTGGATTCGCGTGCGGCGGCCCTGCTCAAGTACCGCTTCGGGACTTTCCTGCAGATGCAGAGGCATCTGCACGTGGTCGAAGGGCGGACGCTGTTCTTCTACCGCGACCCGCGCATGGCGAGCTTCACCGGCGCCTCGCGCGTGGTGATGGAATTCTCCTTCGCCGACAGCGAGCAGGCGACCACGATGCGCGGCGCGGTGCTCTCGCGCCTCGACGGCGAAGGCGGCCAGACCGGAGCCTGGATCGAGTTTCCCGACGCCAAGCTCGCCCGCAAGCTCGACCAGGGCATGAAGGCCTTCGTCGGCCGGCACCAGCGGCGGATCGGGTGCGACATGATGGTCGAGATCAAGGTCCGCGGCATGCCGTACCTGGGCCGGATGATCGACGTCGCCATGAACGGCGCCCGCGTGACCGGCGCGGCGGGGATGAGGGCGGGGACCGATGCCGAGATGCGGATCATGGGCGCCGAGCCGCCGATGCCGGGTGTGCTCGGCCGGGTGAAGGTCGTGCGCGCGGACCCGGGCGGCGATGTCGGCGTCACGTTCGTGCGAAGCGACGTGATCGCGCGGGTCGCGTCGAGCAAGCTCTACACGGCCGTTCAGCAGGCCTGGACGAGGGCGCCCGAGGTGCAGCACCCGGTGCAGTGCTGTCAGAACGGCCACGTCCTCGAGCCGCCGCTGCCGCACATGAAGACGCGGACTTGAGCCGTCATTCGGCGCGCAGCGCGATGGCCGGGTCGACGTGCGCCGCGCGTCGCGCCGGAAGGAGGGTCGCGAGCGCGGCCACCGCGCCGAGGACGAGCACTGCCGCGGCGAGGGCGATCGGGTCGGCCGGTCCGACGCCGAAGAGCAGACCGGAGAAGGAGCGGGCCGACGCCAGCGCCCCGGCACACCCGAGCGCGAGGCCGGCGCCGACGACCGCCGCGCTTTCGCGCGCGACCAGCGCGAGCGCCTGTGCCGGTCGCGCCCCCAGCGCCATGCGGACGCCGATCTCGCGCGTGCGCTGCGTCACGGCGTACGCGAGCACGCCGTAGAGGCCGAGTCCCGCCAGCAACAGCGCCAGCGCGGCAAACCCGTGCAGGATCTCGAGCGAGAACGACCGCTGGGCCAGCGACGCCGAGAGCATCTCGTTCAACGGGTGCGGCTGGTACGCCGCCGCCAGCGGATCGATCCCGGCGAAGACCTCCTGCGCCTGCCGAACCACCTCCCGCGCCGGCGCCTTCGACCGGACGACGAGCGTCAGCGTGTTGTTGGGCATCTGCGCGAAGGGAAAGTACATCGTCGGTTTGACGTCGGCGTCGAGGCCGAACTCGCGGACGTCGCCGGTGATCCCCGCCAGGGACCACCAACGCTCGTCGCCGGCGATGCGCAGGCGGCTTCCGAGCGACATCCGGTATTTGCGGGCGAACGATTCGTTGACCACGACGATCGGCGCCCTGTCCTTCAAGTCGGACTCGTTCGGCGTGCGGCCGTCGCGCAGCGGGATGCCCATCGCCTCGAACCAGCCGGGCGTGACGATACGGATCTCCTCGTCGGGCGGCTGGGTCCCGACCGGGACCGGTTTGCCCTCGATCTCGAAGTTCTGGTCGTTCGCCACCCCGCTGAGGGGCGCGTAGTCGACGCCGCCCGCAGCGCTGACGCCGGGCAGCTCACGCAGCCGCTGCAGGGCGGCCGGAAAAGTGGTCTCCCAATTCTTGTTGACGCCCACCGTGAACGCGACCGCTCCGTTCGGCTGGAATCCGGGGTCGACGTCGACGATGCGCCCGAAGCTGCGCAAGAGTAGCGCCGCGCCCGAGACCAGCACCAGCGCCAGCGCGACATCGGCGGCGACCAGCGCGCGACGCAGCCGCCGCGGGCTCGGCGCTGCCGATGCGTTGCCACCGCGCAGCACGTCGTGCAGGTTGGCCTGCGTCGCGGTCAAGGCCGGCAGGAGGCCGAAGAGGATCCCGCTCAGGGCCGACGCGCCGAGAGCGAACGCGAGCACCGCGCCGTCGACGTGGACCTCCCGGGCGCGAGGGAGATCGGCAGGACCCGCCGCCAGCAACAGATCGACGCCCCACACGGCGATCACGACTCCGAGCGCGCCGCCGAGGAGCGCGAGAAAGACGCTCTCGACCAGCATCTGGCGCGCGAGCACCGCGCGGCCGGCGCCGAGCGCAGCCCGGACCGCCAGCTCCCGCTCCCGGGCGGTCGCGCGCGCGAGCATGAGATTTCCGATGTTCGCGCAGGCCATGAGCAGCACGAGGACGACAGCGCCGAAGAGCATCCACAGGGTCGCGCGGACATTGCCGACCATCTGGTCGAGGAGCGGGACGGCGACCATCGAGAAGCCCGCGTCGGCGGGATAGACCGCCGGATACGACGCCCGCAGCCGCGCGGAGACGACGGCCATTTCCGCGCGCAGATCGGCGAGCGACGCGGTCCGCGCGATCCGGCCGATGACGCGCATGCCGCGGCGCGGGCGCGCCTGGGGCGTGAGCTGGTCGGGACTGAATTCGAACGGCCGCCAGGCGTCGAAATTCTCCGGCAATTCGAGCTCTTCCGCGAGAACGCCGACGACGCGGAACGGCACGCCCGAGATCTGGACCGTCTGCCCGACGATGCCGGGATCGCTCGCGAATCGCCGCTGCCAGAGCTTTTGGCCGAGGACGATCACCCGGCTGTGCCCGGGCTGCTCCTCGTCGCTCGTGAACCAGCGGCCGATCGACGGTTGCACGCCGAGCACCGGCAGCAGCGAAGCGGTGGCGCGGCCGAGGCCGATGTGCTCCGGCGGACCCTCGCCCGCGAGCGCGGCGCTGCCCCAGGCCCACCCGGCGACGCCGCTCATCGTCTTCAATTGCTCGTAATCGTTGCGGAATTCGGAGGCGGAAATGGTGCCGCGCCCGAACAGCGTCCAGGAACCGTAGAAACGGACCAGCTTCTGCGGCTCGCGGAACGGCAGCGGCTTGAGCAACAGGCCGCGGACGACGCTGAAGACGCTGGTGGTCGCGCCGATCGCGACCGCGAGCGTGAGGATCACGACTCCGGCGAAGGCCGGGCTGCGCCGCAACAGACGGAATGCCGCGCGGAGGTCGTTCATGGCTCGATCGGCAGCGAAATGCATGCCACCGGCGTGAGACGAAGCCGTGCGGATGATCGTCCGGAAGTGGGATCGCCCGTCCCAGCGGCGGTCAGCCGACGCGCGCTGCGGGCTCGGCCCAGACGCCGTCCAGAAATGACGCGAGCTCCGCGTTCAGCCGCGCCGGACGGACGCGCCATTCGTAGATCGATCGCGCTTCGATCATCCGCGCGCGGGGCAGCTCGCGGGCGGTCCGGTCGGCGTCGCTGAACGGGTGGATCGGATCCGAGGGGTGGCCGATCACCAGCGTCGGATGCGCGATGCGACGCCGATCCTCGAGGGGCGGCGCGACGCGTCCAAAGGTGATTCCGTCGAGGACCGCCAGAGACGAAGCCGGATCGCGCCGGGCGAAATCGATCAGAAGATCGAGGAGGAAGAGCGTCCGCGGGATCTTCCGCGTCGCCCGCGAGACCGCGCGCATGCCGCGCTGGCTCAAGCGCAGCACGAACGCGAGCGGCACGAAGAGGACGCCGGCGCCGGTGATGCCCTTCTCGAGGACCGGCATCTCGAGGACCAGCGCGCGCACCCGCTCGGGAGCGGCGACCGCGGCTTCGAGACCGACGTTCGCGCCCAGAGACGTCCCGCCGATGACGGCCGTCTCGAGCCCGAGGTGATCGAGCAGCGCGATCACGTCCCGGCCGTACGCGGTCATCGAATACGCGCCCATGTCGTGCGGCTGATCGGACGCGCCGTGGCCGGGCAGATCGACGACGATCACGCGATGTCCCCGCTCGGCGAGCGGGGGCGCGACCTTCTCGAACATGCTGCCGTCCATCAAGAGGCCGTGGACCAGCACGATCGCGCGGGGCCCGTGGCCGTACTCGCGAAACGAGATGCGCAGTCCGCGGTGGACAAAGCTGGAGACGACAGCCGGTATTCTCATGCGGGCGATTGTATAACCTCGCGCATGAACGCGCCCGAGGCATTGGAAAAGCTGAAGCAGGGCAACGCGCGCTTCATCGCCAACGTGCGTGGAGCGGAGCCGATTCTGAGCCAGGTGCGGCGGGCCGATTTCGTCCACGGGCAGAACCCGTTCGCGGTCGTGCTCGGCTGTTCCGATTCGCGCGTCCCCGCCGAGATCGTCTTCGACCAGGGTCTCGGCGACCTGTTCGTCATCCGCGTGGCGGGCAACATCGTCGCGCCCTCGCAGGTCGGAAGCGTGGAGTTCGCGGTCGAGCGGTTCCAGACGCCGCTGGTGGTGGTCCTCGGTCACACCTTCTGCGGCGGCGTGGGCGCGACGCTCGACGTGCTTCAGGGACGGGCCAAGGCGGGGTCGCGCGGACTGATGGCGATCGTCGACCGCATCCGCCCGGCGATCGAGCCCCTGTTGCAGACCGACCTCGCGCGCGATCCGGACGCGCTGGCCCGCGTGGCCACCCGCGCCAACGTCCGCGCCAGCGCGAATCAACTGCGGCACGGCTCCGAGATCATCGAGCGGATGGTCCTCGAGCGCGGCCTCGCCGTGGTCGGCGGCGTGTACGAGCTCGCCACCGGCGAGGTCGAATTCTTCGACGGGATGCCGTGAAGGTGGTGGTGGCGGGTGGACTCGAACCACCTACCTGCGGATTATGAGACCGCCGCTCTAACCGGATGAGCTACGCCACCGAAAGGGCGCGGAAGATAGCGGCGGCCTCAGATGCAGTCAAGGCGCGGCCGGAGCCGCTTCGTCCTGCATCGCGGCCGGGCCGAGAAGGCCTTTCAACGAGACGTGGCCGGCGACGAGGAAGACGAGGCCGAGCGCGACCTGCTCGCCGAACTGCAGCAGCCAGACGGTGTTGGCGTAACCCGCGCCGCGAGCCGAGAAGCCGTCGACGACGAACAGCGACAGCCCTGCCTGCGTGAAGAACTGCATGGTTCCGACCATCCCGGGGCCCGCCGGGACCATCACGCCGACAACTTGTATAGTAAGTATAACCGCCAGCATCAACGGCGTCAGCGCGGTGAAGCCGAAGGCGGGCGCGACGATGCCGAGCCCGATCGCGTTGAGCGTCCAGTACGTCCCGGTGAGGATGAAAAACCCGAGCAGCTTCCACCCCGACCCGACGTGCACCGCCGAGATGAACGCGTCGAGCATGCCGGCCACGCGCTCCGCGATCCGCGGCGGGAACGGCCGCAGCACCCGCTGCGACAGCCGCAGCGCTCGCTCGCGGAAGAGGACCGCCAGCACCAGCCCGACGCAGAGCGCGAAGAATCCGACCGCCACCAGCACCGACGCGCTCCGCGCGAACTCGAGATACTTGCCCGACGCGGAGTTGCCCAACATCCGCAGCGAGACGATGCCGAGCATGCCGATGAAGATGCCGTCGACGATCCGCTCGACGACGATCGAGGCCAGCGCCCCGCTCCGGCGCAGCGGCGCGCCGCCGCCGTCCGGGGGCCGGGCGATGAGCAGCGGCCGGGCGAACTCGCCGAGTCGGAGCGGCAGCACCATCAAGAGCATCCAGCCGACCGCGCTCGCCGAATTGAGCCGCTTGAACGAGACCTTGCCGAGGGGCTCGAGCAGGATGCCCCAGCGCACCGTCCGAACCAGGTGAATCGCGAGCAGTACGACGATGTAGAGAGCGATGCGCAAAGGGTCCGCCGCGGCCATCGCGGCGAGCACCGCACGCACGTCGGTGTGGCGCAGCGAGAGCCAGACGAAGAGCGCACTCATCGCCAGCGAAAGCACCGTGCGCAGGACGATTTTGGCCATCGGGGCCCGCCGCGTAACACGCCTTGGAGCGGCGGTCTACTGCTCGTCTTCGTCCCGCTGCGGCGGCGAGCCCGGCGCCGGTTTCCCCGCAACGCGATAGCTCCCCGTGAACCACTTGCCGAGATCGACGGCCCGGCAACGCGGCGAGCAGAACGGGTAGGCGGCGTTCTCTTCTCTCGACTTCACGGCTCCGCGGCAGGTTGGACAGCGGTGGGTCATTCTGGGTGTGTGTAAGTCAAACGCTCTGGGTTTTCAATGAGTTGAAAAGCGAGAACTCGGGTGATCCTCCGATTGACCCGGCCGACGGACACCTCTATGACAGGTTACGATGGCGGAGCGACTGATCCTCGTTGTCGACGACGATCCCGACATCCTACAGACCCTGGCGCTCTGCCTTTCCACCGAAGGGTATCGCGTGTTGATGGCATCGAACGGCCAGGAAGCGCTCGACATCCTGTCGAAGGAACAGCCGGCCTGCATCCTGCTCGATCTGATGATGCCGGTGATGGACGGGTGGCAGTTCGTGGCCGAGCTGGAAAAGCGTGGAATGCGGCACGCGCCCCTCTTGATCCTCAGCGCCGATCGCTCGGTCCAGGGCCACGCGGTGAAGCTGCACGCCAACGATTATCTCGCCAAGCCGTTCGATCTCGACGAGCTGCTCGGCAAGGTCCACAACCTGACCGGCGGTCCAAACGGACATCCGCACCGGCGCACCGGTTAGCTCGACGTCCAGGGAACCTCGATCCACGACTCGCCGCCGCGCCCGTCGCGCACCACCACCCACATCGTCCCCGATCCAGCGCGGAAGGCGTCGATGCGGGTGAGGCCGTCGGGCGGGGCGACGCCGTCGAACGGCTCGTCGGCGGTGTCGCGGTCGAACTCGGCGCCGGGCGTGGTGAAGAACGAGTAGCCCGGCTGCTCCGTCAAGTGCACCGGTTTGCCGGTGAGATCGGTCGTGTCGTACGTCTCGCGCGCGTCAGCGGCGAGGAGCGGGCGGATGCCGTACTCGACGCCGATCTTGAGGGTCAGGATTTCGCCGGGCGACAGCGTGCGGTCGGGAGCGCCGTTGATGGTCAGTGCGAGGCCGGTCAGCAGCGGGTTGTGGTTCGGAGGGCTGCCGCGGCGCGAGTAGACGAGGGACTTGTCGGCGTAGATCGGCGAGTGGGGGTCGCCGTCGTCGACCGAGAAGGAGAACTGGGCGAAGAAGGTCCCCAGGTAGCCCCCGAGCTTGTCGTTGCCGACGAGGAGGGAGACGAGGCCGGACGGGATCACGATGTCGGCCGAGAACTCGTGGCCGCCGTGGCGGGTCTGCGACCCGGCCGCCTGCGGGATGATCGGGCCGTCCAGGCAACGGCGGGAGTCGGTGGGCGCGCAGATGTCCCACTTCATCAGCGCGAAGGCGCCCTCGTTGGGCGGATCGACGGCGAGGATGCGAAGGTGGACGGGGTCGGCGCTGGTGTCGTCGTACTGCGCTTCGGGAGGCTCGGCCTGGACCGCGAGAATGCGCAGGTCGTTCACGTCGCTCGGGGCCTGGAAGCTCGGCGTGCACGCGGCGGCGGCAGCGACAAAGGCAACCGCACACCACCGAGGCACAGAGGACACGGAGATGATTCGGTCTTGTAGACCCGACCTCTGTGCCCTCCGTGTCTCAGTGGTATGCCTTTGCTTTTGCATCAGAACTTTCCCTTTACGCCGAAGGTCGGCAGGATCGGCAGCCCCGAAATGCTGCCCTGATCGCGATACCGGTAGTCGTAGACGTGGAACTCCTCGTTGGTCCGGTTGGTCACGTTCTGCACGTCGAGGTAGAGCGAGAGCTGCCAGTACGTCCACGTCCAGGTGTACTGCGCGCGCCCGTCGAGCTGGCTGAAGAGCGGCTCGCGCGCATCGCCGAACGTGCCCCGGGTCGGGATGAAGCTGCCGGTATCGGCGTCGAACGTCGCGTAGTCGACCGGCGCGATCGGATTGCCCGACACGAGGCGGTACCGGGTCGAGAGCTCCCATCCCGGCGTCGGCCGATACCCGACCACGAGCGTGAGGATGTGCGTCTGATCGAACTGGAACGCCCGCCACTGGTCGCCCGGATTCGGCAGGATCTCGCTCTTCGACAGTGTGTACGCGAGCCAGCCGTAGAGCCTGGCCGTGATCTCGCGCCGGATCCACAGCTCGAGCCCGTACGAGCGGCCGATGCCGTTGTTGAGCAGGCGCGGGTTGTAGACCGTCTGGTCGGGCTGCAGGACCGGGTCGACGCGGACGATCAGCGAGCCGCGCCGGTTGTAGAAGACCTCCGCGCTCACGTTCCAGACATCGGAGATCCGGTGCTCGACGCCGGCGCCGACCTGCAGCGCCCACTCCAGGCCGAGGTCGGGATTGCCGACGTCGATGTCGATCTGCTGCCCGTTGGGCGGCTCGTGGTACAGCCCGACGTACGACTTGACCGCCCAGGTGTCGGAGAGCGCGTACCGGCCCCACAGCCGCGGATCGATCGACCACCGCGCATGCTCTCGCCAGTGATACTGGTCGAACCGCAGGCCCGGCGTCAGCTCGAGCTTGCCGAGCGTCATCTTGGCTTCGGCAAATTCTCCCCACAATTGAGCCGGTTGCACGCGCGAGAAGACGTCGCGCTGGGTGATCAGGATGCCGAGGTTGCGAAGCTGCAGGGAGGACTGGATGTCGAAGCTGTACGCGGCCCGGTCGAATTCGACGTCGGTTCCCGCGCGCACCTCGATCCAGTTGCGCGCCTTCCAGCGCAGGTCAGCGCGGAATTCGCCGGTGAGGATGGTGACGTCCCCGGTCTGCGGCTGGGCGAATGCGCCCGGCCCGGCGCCTTCGGCGCTGAACGACTGCCTGGTCCAGCCGAGCGCGGGCGAGAGGTTCAGCGACAGAGTCTCGGAGAGGTCGTGCTTCCAGGTCATGACGGCGCGGTGGAAGCCGAGGCGGGTGTCGATCGAGAGCGGCAGCGTCCTCCGCCCGCCTTTCTCGATGACGGTGAGCGCGTCGCTGCTGCCGAAGACCAGCAGCGAGAGGTTCTCGTGATCGACCCGCGCCTGGTAGTCCCAATAGATCGGGACGATGCTGGTGACGCCGCGGTTCGGATCGTTGGGGATGAAGAGCGGCAGGAAGAGATCGATGTGGCTGCGCCGGGCCGCGACCGCGACCTGCGTGCTCGAGTCGACCGGGCCTTCGACGAATCCGACCGCTTCGATCAGATCGAGCGACGCCTGGCCGTGCAGTCCCTGCTGGTCTCCCTTGCGAGTGCCGACGTCGATCGCGCCGGTGAGGTTGCGGCCGTAGTACGCGCCGTAGCCGCCGGGGAAGAAATCGATCCGGTCGAGGAGCTGCTCGTTGATCACCGACGGCCCGCCGAGGAAGTGGTAGAGCTGGGGAATCCGGTGTCCATCGAGGTAGGTGCCGGTATCCGCCGGCGGCGAGCCGCGGACGAGGAGCTGGCCACCGAGGAACGGCGAGCGCGCGAGCCCCGGCAGGTTCTGCACGGCGCGGATCGGATCGTTCAATGATCCCGGCACGTTGACGAGCTCGTCGTGGGTGAGCGTGCGGCGCGTCGGGGCGTCCTTCGGCTTCTCGCCGGGGACGGTCGCCTCGAGGCCCCCGACGACCGTGCGGTGAAGCCACGTCGCCGGCGCTTCGACGATCGAATCGAGCGCGGCGGTGACCTTGACCTCGCGCTGCTCGTAGCCGGGGGCGGAGATGGTGAGCACGCGCTCGCCGGGGTTGAGGTCGATCTGGTAGCGGCCCTCGGCGTTGGTGATCGCCGAGCGGCCGGCGTCGGAGATCACGTCGGCGCCGGCGATCGGCCTTCGCGTGCCTGCCTCGCGCACGATGCCGCGCACGACGCCGGTCAAAATCTCATGTTGCACGGCCTTCTTCGCGACCACGAAGCGCATCGTGAACGGGACGCGCACGAGCAGCGGCTTGCCGGTCGTGTCTTTCGCCGGCGAGAAGTGGAACTTCCGGATCGCGGCAAGGGCGCTCTGGTCGAAATCCGCCCCGGCGCCCTTCGCCACCTCGGCGCGGACGACGTTGCCCTGCTCGTCGATGTCGATGGTCAGCACAACCACCGCGGTCTCGCCGCGCTCGAGGCGAGCGGGCGGGTAGTCAGGGGTGACCGACTCGACCACCTCGGGAAACTGCGCGATCTGCGGCGCTGCCGGCTGCGGCTGCGCCACGGGCTCGCGCACGTTCTCGCCGGTCGCGAGCAGGCTGAAAACCAGCGCGAGGATCATGCCGGGACGACGCGAAAGACGGAAAAGTGCTGTCGCAACGCGGCTTCGGCGCGATCGCGGACCTCGTCGCCGAAGGCGAGCACGACCGCCGAATCTCCGCCGCCCGCGCCGCTCGGCTTGCCGGCCGCGCCCGCCGAGGCCGCGAGCGCGCACGCGAGGGCAAGGTCGGCGGTGATGATCCCGGCGCCGGCTTCCTCGCCGAGCCTCGCCATCGCCGCGGCTCCGGCCCGGACGGCGGCGAGAGCTTCGTCGCGGGCGCCCGATTCGAGAGCTTCGCGCAGCGATTCGGATTGGGCGCCGATCTCGTCGGCCGTCCTCGCCCACTTGCGCGGATCGCCACGGATGAACGCGCTGACCTTGCGGACGAGGATGCGGGAGTCCGCCGCTGTTCCGGTGAAGGCGAGCAGGAGCCGCAGATCGGCAGGGACCCGGACGCGCTCGGCTTCGATCGCGTGGGCATGGAGCAATTCGCGCGCCGGAGCGGCCATCGCTTCCTCTGCCGAGCGCCAGGGAATCCGCGCCCGGACCCGCAGGACCCCGCCGAGAGCGCAGGCGGCCACGTCGGCGCCGCTGCCGGAGCCGCCCTGCTCGATGAAATGCGCGGCGAGAGCGAGCGCGAGCGCCTCTTTCTCGGGCAGGAGCCGTCCCTGCGCGGCGCAGGCGGCCCGCGCCGCGATCACCGAGGCCGCCGCGCTGCCGCCGAGGCCGAGCTTGACGCCTTCCTCGGAAACGAAATCATCCTCGAAAACGAGACGAAAACCGCGGTGTTGCAGGTCCTCCTCTTCGCACAGCCGGAGCGCGAGCTCGGCTGCGCGGACGGCGAACCGCAGCTCTTCCGGCGGCCGGCCGCCATCCCAGATGATCCCCGACGGGGCATGGACGATCTGTACATTTTTTACAGATTGCCAGGAGGCGTGCAGCGCCCGATCGATACCGGCGACGAGCGCCGGCCGCCCGTCGAGCACCGCGTACTCGCCGGCGAGAAAGACCTTTCCCGGTGCTGACAGATGCTGCGTCATGAGACGACCCGCGCGCCCTCCGCCGGCGAGCAGACCAACACGTCGAGTACACCGGAAACCGCGCGCAGCCGCGTTTCGACTTGTTTCGCCGTCTCGGGCGCGCAGATGGCGACGACGTGCGGCCCGGCGTCGATCGTCGCCCAGGCCTGGACGCGTTCCTCGCGCAGCGACCGCAACGCCTGGAGACATCCGACGGTGGCCGGTTCCCAGTACAACAGCGGCGGCTCGGCGGCGAGCGCGTCGGCGTGCATCCGCAGTGCGTTCGATTCGGCGAGAGCGCCAAGACCGTCCAGGTTCTTGCCGGCCAGGAGGTGCAGCGCGCGGGGAAGATCGCGCCGGCACTGCTCGATCCACGCGGCGTGGTACGGCGAGCTCTCGCGGGTCGCCCGCATCCCGTCGCGCGAGCCGGTCGCTTTGGGTCCCAGCGCGCAGATCGCGACGCAGAAGCGGAGGTCCCAGTGCGAGGGAGAAAAGACCTGCCGCGCGCTCTCGTTTTCCCACACCGCCCAGCCGCCCGGGACGCTGCGCGCCGCCGAGCCGCTGCCCAGCCGCGCGAGCGCGGACAGCTCTTCGAGCGATCGCTTCTTTCCCGCGGCCGCGCAGGCGGCGACGGCGAGGGCGGCGAAGCCCGAAGCGCTGGAGGCGAGCCCGGCAGCGGTGGGAAAGTCGTTGCGCGAGACGATCCGCGCTTTCTCGCGAATTCCGGCGGCATCGAGCAGTGCCCGCGCCCGCTGCACTTGCTCCGGCGACGCCGGCTTGCCGTCGAGCTCGAGGATGTCCTCGGCTCCGCCCAGGTCGACGCTGGTCTCGGTGCGCAGGCGGTCGAGCGCGACGGCGAGCGAGGCCGCCTGCGGCAGATGCAAGGCGTCGTCGCGCTTTCCCCAGTACTTGACGAGCGCGATGTTCGCGTGGGCGACGGCGGTCGCTTTCACGACCCGATTCCTACCGCGAAACCGCCGGTTTTTTCAGCGATTTCGCCTGCATGGGCCTGGTCGCGCGCGAGGCCGATCGCGGCGCCGCCGCCGCCTGCGCCGGTCAACTTCGCGCCGAGCGCGCCGGCGGCCCGCAGCGCGTCGGCCGCGCGTTCGAGCTCGAGGCAAGACACGCCGAGGCCGTCGCGCAGATACGAGTGCGCGGTGTCGAAGGCCTTGCCCAGGCCGCGGAGATCGCCGAGCTCGAGAAAGCTGCGCCCCTGGCGGGCCAGCTCGCCGAGGGATCGGATGCTGCGATCGATCACCGGATCGGTCTTGCGCCGCTCGGCGAGGCCGAGCACGGTGGTTTTCGTCCCGCGCTCGATTCCGCTTTGCAGGACGCAGAGCCAGGCCGACCCGCCGACGCGTTCGACGGCGCCCTTCAGGAAAAAAATGACGCCGCCGTGAGCCGAAACCGCCGGATCGACGCCGGACGGCTTGCCGTGGACCGCCCGCTCGAGGTGCATCGCGAGCCTCGCCGCCTCCTCCACCGAACAGCCCGGCTTGAACGCGCGGGCGAGCGCGACGCCCAGCGCCGCCGAGCTTCCGAGTCCATTGCCGTACGGGATCTGACTCTCGATTCGAACGCTGAACCCGCCCGTCCAGCCCGCTTCGCGGGCGATGGCGATGAACGCGTCGGGAGCGTCGGCCGCATCGGCGGGCTCGACAGACACCTGGATGTGCCGGTCGATCGCCGCGGCCAGCGCCGGTTCGCCGTAGACGACCGCGTGCTCGCCGAGAAGGATCACCTTTCCCGGCGCGCGCCCGACGCTCATTCCGCGAGCCCCTCGATCCAGGTCTTCAACGGCTCGAGGATGACCGGCCGCGACGCCCGGAGCGCGACGGCATTTCGCGCGCCGCAGAGCAGGAACGCGGCCTTCAGCGCCGCGATGCTGCCGCGGAGCGTCTCGCGCGCAGCCGCGACGCCGCCCTGCTGGTGCGCGCGGACGATCGGCAGCGCGAAGCCGGCGACGTCGGCGCCGAGCGCGATCGCCCTGGCCGCGTCGAGGCCCGACCGGATGCCGCCGGAACCGACGATCTGCATCTGCGGACTCGCCTCACGCGCTGCCGCGATGCAGGCCGCGGCAGGAATGCCCCAGTCGCTGAGCAGCCCGCCAAGTGCGCGGGATTCAGGCGTTTTCGCCCGAAGCTGCTCGACGCGCGGCCAGCTCGTGCCGCCCTGCCCGCTGACGTCGAGCGCGCGAACTCCGGCATCCCACAGGTCGGCGACGACCGCGGGCGAGATTCCGCAGCCGGTCTCCTTGACGATCACGTTCGCCTGCGGAACGAGCCGGGCGATGGCATCGATCTGGCCGCGAAAGTCGCGATCGCCGCCCTCCTGGACCAGCTCCTGCGCGGCGTTCAAGTGGATGGCGATGCCGTCGGCCTTGATCAGATCGACGAGCTTGAGGGCCGCGTCGGTCCCGCGCTGGACGAGCTGCTGCGCGCCGAGGTTGGCGAAGAGCAGCGGCGGCCGCGACTGCACCGCGAACGTCGGCAACAGCTCCGGCTGATCGAGCAGGATCCGCATCGACCCGACGCCGAACGCGATCCCTGCCTCCTGCGCCAGCGCCGCCAGATCGCGGTTGATCTGCCCCGCCCGCTCGGTCCCGCCGGTCATGCCTGTGACCATGAGCGGCGCTTTCAGCGGGCGGCCACAGAGCTCGGTCGAGAGATCGACCCCGTCGAGCGCAAGCTCGGGCAGCGCGCGGTGCACGAGCTTGACGCAGTCGAAGAGAGGATCGGAGCCCTCCGGCTCGACCTCGGATCGCTGGACCAGATCGAGATGTTGCGACTTGCGTTGCTCGAGATCGTCGTGCACGGGTGGGTGTGTAACACAGGCCGGCACACCCGTTGCATGAAGCGGCTGCGCGTGCGTCAAAGGGTCTCGAAATGAGCGTGTTTCGTGATGAATCGGGAGTGCGCGGACGCGCGGTTCGCGCCGCGTCGGTGCTCGGCGCGGCGGGAGCCGTGGCGGCGCTCGGCGTGTTTCTCGTCTCGATCTTTCCTGCGCCGTGGAGCAGGAGCGCGGCGGAGCCCGAGCCTGCGCCGGTGGGCCGCGGCGTCTTGCCGGCCGGCCATCCGCTGGAGAGCAAGGCGCGGGAACGGGCGTATCGAAACGAGGCTGCCCGTCTCAAAACGCTACTGACCGAGGCACAGGCCGCGCAGCGGCGGCGCAAACCGGCCGATGCGCGGGAGCCGGTGCTGGCGGGATTCGCGGTCAACTGGGATCCGCAGAGCCTGACCTCGCTGCAGGCGCATGCCGACCAGCTCACGCACGCGATGCCGGAGTGGATCCGGCTCGATCGCGACGGCAGCTTCCTGATCGAGGAGGATCCTCGCCTGGCGCAGGCGGCGGCGCGGCTGGAATTGACGCCGACGGTCTCGAACTATGCGGACGGGCAGTTCCGGCGCGAGCTGGTGAAGACGTTCCTCTCCCGAAAAGACGGCGCCCAGCGGCTCGCGCGGCTCTGCGAGGAGCGCGGGTTCGCCGGGGTCAACCTCGACTTCGAGGACCTCGATCCGAGGCTGTGGCAGGAGCTCGCCGCGTTCGTCGAGCAGGCGTGGACGGAGCTGCATCCGCGCGGCTTCCTGCTGAGCGTCGACGTGCCGGCCGAATTGCGCGGCGTTCCGGTCGAACGGCTCGCGGCCGCGACCGATTTTCTGGTGGTGATGGCGTACGACCAGCACGCTTCGACCGACAATCCGGGGCCGATCGCGACGCCGGACTACGTCGCCGAGAGCGCGGCGGCATACCTTCGGCGCGCGCCCGCCGACAGGATCGTCGTCGCCCTCGGCGCCTATGGCTACGACTGGCCGCTCGATTCCGACGGGGACACGGCGCGGCCGGCGGACGAGCTCGCGTTCGGCCAGGCGCTGGCTCTGGCGCGGGAGAACGAGGTCCCGATCGAGTGGGACCAGGACTCGAAGACCTCGTACTTCGAGTACGACGACGACCAGGCGCACGAGAAGCACGAGGTGCGTTTCCTCGACGCGCCGGCGATGGCCGCGCAGCTCGAGGCGCTCGAGCCGCTCCACGTCCGCGGCGTCGCCATCTGGCGGCTCGGTGCCGAGGACCCGCGGGTGTTCGATCTCTTCGCCAGGCCTCCCGAGCAGCGCCGGTTCGACGAGAGCCTGGCGCGGCAGCGCCTCGACGGCGTCATCACCGCGCACGATCCCGACGACGTCGCGCTGGTCGGTGAGGGCGAGGTCTTCTCGCTCAAAGCGCGGCCGCAGTCGGGGCGGCGGACGGTGGCGTGGGATCCGGCCGGGCACGTCGCGCGGGTCGATTATCAGCAGTACCCGTCGGGATGGATCCTCGAGCGCCACGGCGCGAAGCCGGCGGGAAAAGTGCTGCTCACGTTCGACGACGGGCCGGACCCGAAGTGGACGCCGGAGATCCTCGATTTCCTGAAGGCACGGGGTGCGAAAGCCGCGTTCTTCCTCATCGGCGAGAACGCGCAGGCACGCCCGGACCTGGTGCGGCGCGAGTATGTGGAGGGACACGAGATCGGGAATCACACCTATACCCACCCGGATCTCTCGCGCGTCTCGCCGCTGCGGCTGGAGGTCGAGCTCAACGTCAACGAGCGGCTGCTGGAGTGGATCACCGGACGGCAGCCGCGCCTGTTCCGGCCGCCGTATCACTCCGACGAGGCGCTCGACGAAGCGCAGAACGCGCAGGTGATCGCACGCGCGTCACAGATGGGGTACCTGACGCTCGGCCAGGACATCGATCCGGAGGACTTCGCCGAGCGCGATCCGCAAGTGATCGCGTCGCGCGTGCTGGCGCAGGTCGACAAGGGATCGGTGATCCTGCTGCACGACGGCGGCGGCGATCGGTCGGCGACCCTCGCGGCCTTGCCCCTGATCCTCGACGGGCTCGCGGCGAAGGGTCTGGCGCTGGCCACTCCGGAAGAGATGACCGGGTTCACGCGCGATCAGCTGCTGCCGCCCGCTCCGCGTGCGCCGGCGTCGGCGCTGGTGGCGAGCGCGGACAGCGTCGTCTTCGGCATCCTCGGCGGGATCGCGCGCGCGCTCGGACCGCTGTTCGCGTTCGCCATCGCGCTGCTCGCGCTGCGCGCCGTCATCCTCGCGGTGCTCGCGCCGCTGCAGGCGCGGCGGGCGCGCCGCAACGGGCTGCAGCGGCCGCCGCCGGGGCTGACGGTTTCGGTCGTCGTGCCGGCCTACAACGAGGAAGCGGTGATCGCGCGCACCGTCGATTCTCTGCTCGCGCAGGAGCCTCAAGTAGCGGAAGTGGTCTGCGTCGACGACGGCTCCAAGGACCGTACTCTTGCGGTCTTACACGAGAAATTCGACGGCAATCCGCGGGTGCGCATCTTCGGCAAGCCGAACGGAGGCAAAGCAAGCGCGCTCAATCTCGGATTTGCGGAAGCCCGGGGCGAGGTCGTCGTCGCATTGGACAGCGACACGATTTTCACGCCGGAGACCGTCGCCCGCCTGACCGCGCCGTTCGCCGACGCGCGCGTCGGAGCGGTCGCGGGCAACGCGAAAGTCGGCAATCGCGTCAACCGGCTGACGCGGTGGCAGGCCCTCGAGTACGTGACCGCGCAGAACCTCGAGCGGCGCGCGTGGGACCTGGCCGGCGCGGTGCCGGTCGTTCCCGGCGCGGTCGGCGCCTGGCGGCGAAAGGCCGTCCTCGACGCCGGCGGATTCCACGAGGACACGCTCGCCGAGGACACCGATCTGACCCTGCGGTTGATCGCGGCCGGATTCCGCGTCGTCTACGCCGATCAGGCGCTCGCGTATACCGAGGCGCCGGAGACGGCGGAATCGCTCTTGAAACAACGGTTCCGCTGGACGTACGGCGTCCTCCAGGCGTGCTGGAAGCACAAGTCGCGGCTGTTCCGGCGCGGCGGCGGCGTCCTCGGGTGGGCGATCCTGCCCGCGTTCGCCATCTATCAATTCATCGTACCGTTCGTGGCCCCGGTGGTGGACATCCTCCTGCTCGTTTCGCTCCTGCGGGGTCGCGCGCTGGCGACTGCGGGTTACTACCTGCTCTTCTTCGCGCTCGACCTGCTGCTCTCGGCGGTCGCGGTGCTGCTCGAAGGAGAGGATCTCGGCTTGCTCGCGGGCCTGTTCGTCCAGCGAATCGCCTACCGGCAACTCCTCTGGGTCGCGCTGATTCGCTCGCTCTGGAACGCGCTCGCGGGATTCGCGGTCGGCTGGGGCAAGCTCGCACGAACCGGAACGGTGCAGGTCCGTCCCTGATTGACCTGCGCCAGCGCGCCCGTTATGGCACCAGGCGTGCGGATCGGACTTGCACAGATCGATACCACGGTCGGCGACTTCGCCGGCAACGCCGCGAAGGTCGTCGCGCAGACGGCGAAAGCGGCCGAGCAGGGTGCGCAGCTCGTCGTCTTTCCCGAGCTGACGCTGTGCGGTTACCCGCCCAAGGACCTCCTCGAGCTCGACGAGTTCGTCGCCCGCTGCCGGTCGGCGCTCGACCAGCTGGCCGAGAACGCCGTGTTCCGGAAGACCCCGGCGCTGGTCGGATTTCCCGAGCGCCACGGCGGGCCCGGCGCCGGCCTGTTCAACGCGGTCGCGCTGCTGCAGGGCGGCGGCATCGCCGGAATCGTGCGCAAGTGCCTCTTGCCCACCTACGACGTCTTCGACGAGGGCCGCTATTTCGACGCCGGGGCGCACCCGACCGTGATGGAGATCGCGGGCGCGCGGATCGGCGTGACCATCTGCGAAGACCTTTGGAACGACAAGCAATTCTGGCGGCAGCAGCGGTACCTGCGCGATCCGATCGAAGAGCTCGCGGGGCGCGGCGCGGAGGCGATCGTGAACCTCTCGGCCTCTCCGTACGCGGTGGGAAAGCCGCAGGTGCGACGCGACATGGTGGCAGCGGCGGCGCGGCGCCACCGGCTGCCGATCGCGCTCTGCAATCTCGTCGGCGGAAACGACTCGCTCATCTTCGACGGCCGATCGCTGCTGGTCAGCGCCGGAGGCGAGGTGCGGCGCGAGCTGAAGGCATTCGCCGAGGACCTCGTCGTCGACGAGCTCGCGCCTTCGCCGGCGCAGACGGCGCGATCGGCGAGGCCGATGCAGGAGGGCGGCTCGTCGATCATCTGCGACGAGATCGCCGAACCGACCCCGGGCGCGCTCGCCGTCGTGGCCGCGTATGAGTCCGAATTCACTGACGAATCCTGCAGCGACCTGGCCGACGCGCTGACCCTCGGAATCCGCGACTACACGCTCAAGACCGGCTTCAAGACCGCCGTGCTCGGACTCTCCGGCGGGATCGATTCGGCCGTGACCGCAGTCCTAGCGGCGCGCGCGCTCGGATCGGCCAACGTCACGACCTTCGCGATGCCTTCCCGCTACACCGCGTCGATGAGCAACGACGACGCCGAGCTGCTCGCCCGAAGGCTGGACGTGCACCACCGTACGATCGCCATCGAGCCGATCTTCCAGGCGTACCTCCAGGCGCTGGCGCCGATCTTCGCCGGCCGCAAGCCGGACGTGACCGAGGAGAACCTCCAGGCGCGCATCCGCGGGACGCTCCTGATGGCGTTCTCGAACAAGACCGGCGCCCTGCTTCTCTCGACCGGCAACAAGAGCGAGCTCGCCACCGGCTTCTGCACGCTGTACGGCGACATGGCCGGCGGGCTGGCGGCGATCGGGGACCTGTCGAAGACGGCGGTCTACGCGCTCGCCCGGTGGTTCAATCGGGAGCGCGAGATCATCCCGGCGCGCATCATCGAGCGGCCGCCGACAGCCGAGCTGCGCGAGAATCAGACCGACCAGGACACGCTGCCGCCGTACGACCAGCTCGATCGCGTCCTGCGCGGACACGTCGAGGAGCATCTCGGCGCGGAGGCGCTGAAAGAGCGCGGATTCAGTGAGGATCTCGTCCGGCGCGTGCTCAAGCTCGTGGTCCAGAGCGAGTACAAGCGGCGGCAGGCAGCCCCGGCGCTGCGGGTGACGGCGCGGGCGTTCGGGGAGGGCTGGCGCTTTCCGATCGCGCACGGGTACCGGCATTGAAAGTCGCCATCGCGGGCGCCGGGCGCGGAATTGGCGCCGCGTGCGCCCGCGCGCTGCGGGGGCTCGCCGAGCTGACGATCTGCGCGCGGACGGCGGACGAGATCCGCGCCGTCGCGGCCGAGACCGGCGCGCGGGCGATCGTGGCGGACGTGTCGACCGATGCAGGCGCGGAGGAGTTCGCGGCGGCGGCCGGCGCGGTCGACCTGGCGCTGATCTGCGTCGGCTCGGCCCACCGGGCGGTGGCCCTCGAGGACGCCGGCGCAGAAAAAATGAAAAAACATTTTTTTTCCAACGCGGTGGCCCCGGCGGTGGCGGCCGGTGCGCTCCTTCGGAGGGGCGCGAAGCATGTCTTCTTTCTCTCGAGCCTCGCCACGCGGCGGCCGCCGATGCCGGGTGCTGGCCCGTACACCGCCGCCAAAGCGGCGCTGGAATCGATGGTGCGCACGTTCGCGGAGGAGTGCTGGCCCCGCGCCCGCGCCAACGCGCTCTGCCTCGGCCCGGTCCGTACGCAGCTGCACGTCGACGCCGGTACACCAGCGGAATGGCTCGAGAAATTCCCCTCGGCCGAGGAGATCGCACCGCTCGTGATCACGGCCGCCGCGCTCCCGGGGACGGGCCGGATCCTCGACGCCGAGGCGCTGCAACTGGATCCCGCCGCTGCGCTCGCGGGCGACGGCCGGCTCGCCGACGTCGAGCCGTTCCGCGAGCCGCCGCTCGAGGCCGAGCCTGGCCGCGGACCGTCGCCACGGGTCCGCGCCGCGCTGAAATCGATTCCACTGCAGGCCTACCCTCGCGGCGCCGCCCGCCTCGCCGCGCGCATCGCCTCATTGCACGGCGTCGACGAAAGCTGCGTCGCGCTCTCCGGCGGCGGCGCGACCGAATTGATCGAGCGCGCGATCCGCGTCTTCTGCTCGCGGGGGGACGAGATCGTCAGCCCCTTCCCGACCTTCGAAGTTCTCTCCGCGCTCTGCTCGCGGGAAGGCGTCCGCCACCGCGCCGTGCCCGCGCGCCGCAGGCCGGACGGTCTGTTCGAGCCGGCCCACTCCGCCGCTCCGCTCCTCTCCGCCATCGGCCCGCGGACGCGGCTGCTCTACGTGGCCTCGCCCGACAACCCGACCGGCGCGACCCTGCCCGCAGGCGAGGGATCGCTCCTGGAGCGCACCGGAATTCCTCTCGTCCTCGACGAAGCGTGGTCGTTCGAACCGCCGAAGCCGTCTGGCGCGATCCGGATTCGCTCGTTCAGCAAGCTGCAGGGTCTCGCCGCGATGCGCGTCGCGTACGCGATCGGCCCGCCGGAGCAGATCGCCCTGCTGCGCAAGCTCGAGCTGCCGTTTCCTCTCGGCGCGCCGCAGATCGCCGCGGCGGACGCCGTCCTCGATCGTCCGGAGCGCACCCGGCGCGCCGGGCTGCTGCTCGTCCGCGAGCGGGCAAGAATCGCCGCCGCCCTTCGCGAGCTCGGCTGCGCGGTCTCCGAGAGTCCAGCCCCCGTCCTGCTCGTCAGACATCCGGCGGCGGCCCGCCTGCTCTTCGCCCTGCAGGCTGCCGGCTTGCCCGTCCAGGAGGCGCACTGGGACCCCTCGGCCGTCGTCGTCCCCCTCGGCCGCCGCGCCCAGAACGACCGGGCGGTGTCCGCTGCCAGACGGGCGCTCAGCCCCTGAACGCATTACAATGTGGGCGAAACAACGACCTGCGGGTCTTGAATCGCAGGGGTTTTCCGGCCGTCAAAAAGCCGAGGAGAACCGCATGCGTTCATTGGGCACCATCCTGACTCTGGCTCTCACCGCGTCGTTCGGCTGCATCGTCGAACGCCCGTACGAGCGCGAACCCGAGCCGACCGTGGCTGCGCCGCCTCCCCCGGGGCCTGACACCGTCCCGCCCGATTCCAGCTATCAGACGCAGGAGCCGCCGCCGCCCGCCGGCAGCGAGATCGCCGACGAGGACGTCTTTTACGGCGGCCTCTCGCCGTACGGCACCTGGACGTATGTCGCCCCATACGGCCGGGTCTGGATCCCCGCCGTCGGGTACGGTTGGCGCCCCTACTATTACGGGCGCTGGGTCCTGACCGACTGGGGCTGGACTTTCGTCTCGGACGATCCGTGGGGCTGGGCCGCGTACCACTACGGCCGCTGGAACTTCGGGATCGGCGTCGGCTGGTACTGGATCCCCGGCCGCGTCTGGGCTCCGGCCTGGGTGAGCTGGCGCTACGGCGGCGGGTACGCCGCGTGGTGTCCGCTCGGACCGGACGGGGTCGTCTTCGGCTACCGCCATCCGGCGTGGGTCGCAGTCCCCGAGCGTCACTTCACGCAGCCGATCCCGCGCGCCGCGGTGCCGACGCAGCAGACCGCGCCGATCGTGACCACCGCGCGGCCGCTGGGCGGGCCGAGCGCGCGGCCGATGCGAACCGGTTCGTTCGGACCGCCGGTCGCGGGCATCCAGCGCGCGGTCGGCCAGCCGGTCCCGCGCGTCGCGGCGGCGAACGTGATCCGGCCGCGCGCGACGTCCTCTCCGGCGCCGATGCGGACGGCCGGCGATCCGATGCGCTCTCCGGTCCAGGCGAGGCCCCGCGCCGAGGCCGCGCCGGCCCCCGTCGGACGGCCCGGCGCAGCCCCGCGGCCGTACACCGGGGCGCCTCGTTCGAGCGGGCCGGGTGCGGGTGCACGTCCGAGCGGGCCGGGCCCGGGTGCACGTCCGAGCGGGCCCCGCGGCGGCGGCGGCATGCGTTATTACGCGCCGCCTCCTCCGGCCCGAGCCGCACCCGCCGCCCCGCCCGCTTCCCGACCCGCGCCCCATCCACACGCGAGCGACAACAAGAAGTAGCATGGCGGAATGAAGCTCTTCCGCCGCGGCCGCGTGCTGCAGGCCACGTTCGGCTGCAACCCGAACTCCAGCTCGCTGGGAGTCGACGTCACGTTCCTGCTGTTCGGCGCCGTCTTCGCCAGCGCGATGGCGGTGCTGCTCGGCTCGCTTCTGCGGCGGGATCGGCGGTGAAGGTCGCGCGGGTCCGCGCCGAGCGGTTCGGCGGCATCGTCGAGCTGCAGCGGCCGCGCGCGCTGCTGCACGTCGACCGCGAGATGATGCGCGAGCTGGGTGAGCCGGAGTCGCCGCTCTGGGACCTGCCGGAAGAAGGGCCCTTGAGCGCTCCGACCGAGGTGCACGTCGTGCTGTCGCGCCGCTGCGCCGCCGGATGCAAGGGCTGCTACGTCGACGCCACTCCCCAAGGCGCGGCGCTCCCGTTCGAGGATGCCTGCCGGATCCTCGACGAGCTCGCTGCGATGGGCGTCTTCCACGTCGCGCTCGGCGGCGGCGAGGCGCTCGAGCTCGACTATCTGTTCGCGGTCGCGGCCCACGCCCGCTCGAAAGGCATCACGCCAAACCTGACCACCAGCGGCCTCGGCGTCGACGAGGCCGCCGCGCGCAAGTGCGCGGTCTTCGGCCAGATCAACGTCAGCGTCGACGGCGTCGGGCCCGCGTATGAAAAAGCCCGTGGATTCGATGGTTTCCGTCACGCGGAGCGGGCGCTCCGGCTGCTGCGCGCAGTCAAACCCGAGGTCGGCGTCAACTGCGTCGTCAGCCGCAGCTCGTTCGACCAGGTGCCGGAGGTCGCGCGGCTGGTGCGAAACCTGCGGCTCAACGAGCTCGAGCTGTTGCGCTTCAAGCCGGTCGGCCGCGGCGCGCGGCTCGACGAGGAGCTGACGCAGGAGCAGGCTCGAGAGCTGTTCCCGATGGCGCGCCGGCTCGTCTTTCGCCATCGAATCCGCGTCAAGCTCGACTGCTCGTTCGCCCCGATGGTCTTCTGGCACAAGCCGTCCAGAACAGCCGCCGCGTTCTTCGGCGTGCAAGGCTGCGTCGGCGGCGACGTGCTCGCGGCCGTGCAGCCCGAAGGCGCGTTCACCGGCTGCTCCTTCACCGCGCAGGCCGCGGCCGACGCGCGAGTCGAAGGCTCGATGAAAACCGCGTGGCCGGGCGCATTTCGCGAATTTCGCGATTACGTCGCGGCCGCGCCCGAGCCGTGTGCGTCCTGTGACTACCTTCGCCTCTGCCGCGGCGGCTGCCGGGCGGTGTCCGCCGCGCACGGCGCGTTCGCCGCTCCCGATCCCGGCTGCCCGCGCGTGCAGGAATACCGTGCCGGGGAGATGATGGCCGCGGCGCAGCCGCGCCTTCGCGTCCCCAGGAAGTTGCACGTCCTGTGATCAAGGCGCTGCTCATCTCGCACGCGATCCTCGGCTTCACCGCCGTCTTCGCGGCCACCCACCACGCCGCGCACGCGGTGCTCGCCGCGCTCGGGAAACCGCAGGCGCGCGCGCTGCGCCGGTTCGGCTGGATCGCCCCCGCCTCGATCCTCGCCCAGGCCGTGACCGGGCTCGCCATCTATCCGGCATACCGCGTCAACGTGCGCGCGGCCGACCTCGAGCGCAGCGCCCCGATCGCGGTGCAGCTCTTCGATCTCAAGGAGCACCTCGCCGCGCTCGCCCTTGCGCTCGTGATCGGCGCGGCCTTCGCCGGCCGCAAGGCGGACGAAGAAACGCCATGGCCGGTCGCCGCCCTCTCCTGCACCGGCGCCGCCTTCCTCTGGACGGCGGCGGCGATCGGCCTCTACGTCACCGCGCGCCATTCGGTATGAGAGAGCTGCGGACAGCGCTCGCGGCGGTGGGCGCGTTCGCCGTCGGATACCTGTTGCCCGGGACGCTCCAACTGCCGGTCCTGATCTACGACCCGGTCGCGCGCGGCGCTCATTTCGGCCGCGTCACCAACGCCGTGCAGATGCGCTACTACGGCGACCTGATCGTCGCCTCCATCGCCTCGCTCGCGGCCGCGGCCATCGCCTGGAAGCTCCCACCTCGCCGCACCCCGCTGACGATCGCCGCCGCCACCGCATTGTCGCTGGTCGCGCTCGACGTCCTCTTCTACCTTTCCCGCCTGCTCGCCGCGATGTAAGGAACGGCGATGCGCTTTCTCGCCGCCGGCGCGATCCTTCTGACCTGCGCGTGCACCGACAACGGCGACAGCTGCGACAACAAGACCGCCGACGTCGGCGACGTCTGCCTGCCGGCGTCGATCGCCCCCGGCATCCCCTCGGTGATCGAGGTCCGCGAGCTGTGCGGAAACGGCTGCAGCGACATGCCGAGCTGCACCGCGCTCCTGCGCAACGCCTCGGTCGCGCTCGACGTGACGCAGGACCAGTGCATCAGCTTCCTCAGCGGGGCGTGCCTCGACCAGGGCTGCATCCAGCGGGTGATGCACTGCACGCTGCCGGCGCTCAACGAGGGCCGCTACACGCTCACCGTCCCCGGCGGCCCGTCGCGGACGATGCTGGTCAAGGCCGGCGGCGAATCGTCCTGCCGCTTCACGCTCTCCGACGGCGGCGTGCAGTAGCGGTGAAACTCGTGATAGACGATCCGCCGTGTCCGTCTACCTGAGCGTGGCGCCCCCCGACGGCTTCGGAAAGTGGGGCGACGCCGAGTGGGAGCAGTGGCTCAAGGACCACCCGTGGGAGGCCGCGGAGCGGGTCTGCTCGCGCGGCGACTGGGCGATCTTCCTCTACCAGCTGCGGCTGCACGCGCCGAAGGGAAAGGCCGCGATCGAGCCGGTGCTCGAGCAGCTGGTCAACGAACGGCCGCTGACGAGGCAGCAGGCGGAGGACCTGCGCCAAGCGCTCGACGTCGCCCGCGACGAGCTCGGCAAGAAGCCCGCCGACGCGATGAAGAGCGGCCAGGGCGATTTCGCGAGCCCCGAGGACATCGAGGCGATGATCACCGCGGCCCGCTCGCGCCTCGGAAAAGAGCCGACCCTCGGCGACGTATGGGCCGAAGTCTTCGAGCAGGTCCAGAAGGTGCTCGACCACGCCCTCGAGCAGAAGCGCGGCGTCTACTTCGGAAACGTCTGATGGCCATCACCGTGCTCGACGTGCAGCGCGTCGCGGTGATCGGCGCGGGGACCATGGGGACCGGGATCGCGCAGGTTGCGGCGCGCGCCGGTTACCGGGTCGAGCTCTTCGACGTCGTGCCGGGCGCGGCGCAGAAGTCGCTCGAACGGATCGGCGACTCGCTCGGCCGGGCCGTCGAAAAGGGCCGTTGCACGGCCGCCGAACGCGATCAAGCGCTGGCGCGGCTCTCGGTCGCCGCCCAGATGCCGGCCGAAGCCGACCTGATCATCGAGGCGGCGCCGGAAGATCTCGAATTGAAAAGGGATTTATTCGCCCGCCTGTCGAAGTCGGCGCGCGCCGACGCGATCCTCGCGACGAATACGTCCTCGCTGCCGATCACGGCCATCGCGGCCGCGGCGACGCATCCCGAGCGGGTGATCGGGCTCCACTTCTTCAATCCGGTCCCGGCGATGAAGCTGCTCGAGATCGTGCAGGGGGAGCGGACGCATCCGCTGGTCGTCACCGCGGCGCGCGCGGTCGGGGCGCGGATGGGCAAGGAAGTGGTGGTGGTCCGCGATGCGCCCGGTTTCGCCACCAGCCGGCTCGGGATCGCGCTGGCGATGGAAGCGATCCGGATGCTCGAGGAGGGCGTGGCGACCGCCGAAGAGATCGATCGCGCGATCGAGCTCGGCTATGGCCATCCGATGGGTCCCTTGAAGCTGACCGATCAGGTCGGCCTCGACGTGCGGCTGGCGATCGCGGAGCACCTCCTGAAGGAGCTGGGCGAGCGGTTCCGGCCGCCGCAGCTGCTGCGGCGGTTGGTGCGCGCGGGCAAGCTCGGAAAGAAATCGGGCGAGGGTTTCTACAAGTACTGATGGCGGACCGCGTCTCCATCTCGCTCCGCGCGCGCAAGCCGAAGGGCGAGCCGGTGCGCAAGGAGGAGATCCTCGGGCCGCTCGGCCTCGAAGAGCGGGTCGCCGCGGTGAGCGAGGATCCGCCGCTCGCCTCGGCGCGCCTCGAGGTGGCGTACGGAGACGCCGCGCCCAGCCTGCGGAAGGCCGCGATCTGGCTGATGGATCAGCGCGCGGAGTCGTTCGAGAAGATGCGGGTCGGCGGGCTGCAGCTCGACCTCGAGATCGTCATGCATGCCGACGAGGGACGCGGCTCGATCGTCCTGCCGCCCGCGCTGGTGGTGGCCTGCGCGCGGCGGGAATTGCCGATCAGTGTGCTCGCGCCTGGGGCATGAACGTGCGCAGCGGCTCGGGCACCAGCGACGGATCCAGGTATCGATCGCCAGCCGATCGCCGCAGACGAGGAAGATCTTCGCGCTCGATCTGCATCCCGACAGTCCCGCACAGCGGTGGGCTTTCGGCGGGTAGGAGCTGGTGTTACCTCTAAGTACATGCAGTACGCCGGCACCGTGGTCGCTCTCGGCGATGCCCCCTTTCGCGACGCGGCAACCCTCGACGCGACGGCGCTCTCGTGCGTGCTGGTCGCCAACGACTTCCGGGAGATCAAGCGGACGCCGGGCGGCTCGGTGTTGGTCGTGCTCTGCGCCGAGGCGGACGACCCGGCGCTCGCCGCGGCCGCGAAGGTCGCCCGGATCTTCCGGCAGATGCCTCTGGTCGTGCTGCCCGCGCTCCCCGTGAACCCTGGTCCGCAGGCGACGGCCCGGCTCGAGCGCGCGGCGCGGTTGACGCAGGCGTGCGTGGTGCGGCCGATCGAGCCGGCGACGTGGTCCGACGCGGTGCGCTGTTTCGTCGAGCCCCTCGCGGTCTTCGGCCTGATCGGCGTCGAGCCGCGCGAGATCCACCAGCTCATCAGCCCGCGCGCGGCGCTGCTCCATCGCTCGGTCGCGGACGCCGTACCGCAGGCGCGCGACGTGCTCGTCACCTGCCGGTTGAGGCCGAACGCGTCGCTGCGTGAGGTCGACGATGCCGCCCGCGCAGTCGCCGGACGGGCGCCGAAGGCGCGTCTGATCCTCGCCGGGCCGGAGGTCGGGTTGGACGACGGCCCTCGCGTCGTGGCCGCGTCGCTCTTCTAGATGCCTTCGAGAAGCTCGGGCAACCGGCGCGCGAACTCGCCCTTGGACAGGACCTGATCGCACCCCGCGGCGCGGGCGGCCTCGATCACGTCTTCCCGCGTGTGATCGACGTACCCGATCACGGTGACGGACTTGTTCTCGCCGCTCTTGATCTCGCGGATCGCGTTGACCGCGTCGAGCTGCGGCGCAGCCAGATCGATGAGCAGCACGTCGGGCTTCGACGCCCGCACCTGCTCGGTCACTTTGGTGCCGCGCTTGAGCCACTCGATCGACTTGCCGCGCGCGGCGGCGTTCACTTTCGACGAGAACATCAGGTCGTGGATCGCGGCGAGGATTTTCACGCGCACACTCCTGCGCCCGGAAGCGAGCCGTAGGGGAGGCCGAGGACGGTCGCCTCGCGGCCGTCTTCCAGCTCGACCCGCGAGCCGGGCACGATCAGCTCCTTGTGGACCCAGCCGAGAAAGACGCCGCTCGCGCCGATCTGCGTCGAGGAGGTCACTTTTCCGCGAGCGCCGCGGGCAGGGTCGATGAGCGCGCCGCTTTTCGGCGCCTCGCCGTCGACCTCGAGGCGGACGAGGTTCCACGCCACCCGGCCACGATACGTGGCCATCGCGACCACTTCCTGGCCGACGTAGCACCCCTTGGAAAACGAGAGCAGCGGGTCGAGGCCGGCTTCGATCGGCGTCGTCTCTTCGGTCAGCTCCGCGCCCCAGGCAGGAACGCCCGTCGCGATCCGCCACGCTTCCATCTGATCCGGCCGCGGCCGCTCGCGCAGCGCCTCGAGAAGCTGCTGAGCCTCGGCTTCCGGCAGCAGCATCTCGAACCCGAGCGGCTGCCAGCTTCCGGTGACCGGTTCCGGCGCGCGCGGCGGCGTCGACGAGGGCCACCAGCGCAGCCGGCGCAAGCCGTCGAGCTCGGAAAGCTCGCAGTCTTCCATGATCAGCAGCTTGTCGAGGTGCGGCCGCAGCACGTCGATTCGCTCGCTGGTGACGATCACCTCTTCCGGCCGCCGCCAGAGAAGCCCCTGCGCGACGAGGCGGCCCTTGCCGCCGAGGAACAGGCCCGCGACCGCACCGCCAAACGGCGCCGCCGAGAGATCGTTGCTCTGCATCCCCTGCAGCCACTTCTCGCGGTCGGGCCCCGTGACGCGCAGCGCCGGAGCCGGCCCGAGGTCCTGCAGACCCACCGGCCGCTGTGGCAGCTCGCGGGGCGCCCTCCCATGGCTGGGGGTATACGGCGCAGCCACCGTATCGCACAACCGCGGCGCAGCCTGACCGCCGGCCGCTTCCGGCGTCTTCTCTTCGCTGCTCTTGAACGTGACCTGCGGACTCATCCTGTTACACTCCCACGGTCGTTTGGAGGCTCGGATGCCCGAAAAGATGCTCGGTCACGCAGCAAACGACGACGACGAGCCTCTGCTCACGGCCGAGCGCACCGCGAAAGTCGCCTCCTTCATCGACGATCCCTGCGACGAGGGCGGCTACGACGCGTTCTGCCGCGATCGCCACGGCCAGCTGTGCCGGTTCCACGAGCAGTATTGTCACGCCCCGCATTATCCGTGCATCGATTTGTTGCGCCATGCGCTCGCGGTCAGCTTTCTCGAGGAGATCGCCGAGCGGCGGTCAAACCAGCTGAAGCAGGACGTCGTCGGCAAATAGCGGCGCGACTCCGCCGCCGCCGACGATGTTGACGATGCGGCCGGGAGCGGCGCGGACGACGCTGCCGCCGTCGGGGACGCGGGGGATCGACGAAGCATACGTGCTGACGTCGAGATGCATCGGCGCGCGGCGGGCGCCCGTCGCGGTGCAGAGGAAACGGTCGATCGCCGGGGCGTCGATGAGCTCCTGCGCCACCCAGCTGCCCGGCTCGTCGGTGCGCGCGCGGGCGAGCGCCTGGCGGAAGGCCGAGGGGCCGGCCTCGCGGCCGATGACGACGCTCTTTCCGCCGTAATCGTGCGATTTCTTGAGGACGAACCCGTCGCCGTCCCTCAGCGCCGCGTCCTCGATGTCGTCGAGCAGGCGCGTCCACGGCACGAGATCGTCGATGCCGTACTCCTTCGCTTGGGCCGAGAGCTCGGCGAAGAGCCCTTTCGTCTCCAGCCAGCCGTCGACGCGGTTCCAGATGCCGTGCCTGTCAGGGTCGAGAAATGCCTGTCCCAGCGCGCTGTTGGGCTCCACGTAGCGAGCGAAGAGATGCCGGTAGAGGACACGGTGCGGGTCGCCGTCGAGGGCGACGTCGGCGGGCGTGCACGTGCGCGCCTCGACGCCGCGGGCCGTGAGCATCTCGGCCAGCGCGGTCAGCTCGGTGACCTGCGGATCTCCCTCGCGATGGAGCAGCTGGACTTTCAGCGGCTGGACCCGGTTGCGAGCGGCTTTCAGCAGCGCGTCGAGGAGCCACTCGGCGTTGCTCGGATTCGACGAGACTGCGGGTTCACGTCCCGGGCGCACGGCCTGGACCCAGCCGCGGACGGCTGCGTCGGAGTAGACCTGCATCGCCGGGATGGTCGCGTTGACTTCCAGCGCTTTCACGCTCCCCTGCGCGTCGACGAACCAGTCGATGCGCGAGTGCAGGAGATCTTCGGCCTCGCGCCATCGGGTCGCGAGCGCTTCGGTCTCGAGCGGCGAGAGGTGATGAAAGAGGAGCCGCGCTTTGTCGGGCCGCTTCTCGATCAACTCGCGCGCGACCTCGACCAGCGCGCTGGTGATTTTCTGCGCTCCCCGTCCGAGCGCGGCCAGCTCCTCGCGCGGCAGCGAACATGGCGAAAGTACGAGGGGAATCGGCGCAGGGCCGCGCATGAGGCCGAGCGCCGACGCGCGCCTTTGCGCCTCGCGAGCGAGCTCGTCGCGAGCGGGCTGCTCCATCGCGACGAGCATCTCGTCCGCGCGCCACGCAGCGTCGGTGAGGTCGAAGAGGTGGACGCGCATCCCGCGCGCAGTCTAACTTACGCGACGGTTTCCGCAGGGATCGCGACGTCCTCCGCGGTGGAATCGACCAGGGTCAGCTCGGTCACTTCCGGACGCGCGCCGATGCGGACCATCGGCATCACGGCGCCGGCGCCGCGGTTGACGTAGAGGAAGCTCTTTCCCGCCCGGTACAGGCCGGCCACGAACGGGGTGACGAGGCGCGCGAGCGAGAGGCTGCGGTGCAGCCAGAGCATCGCGACCTGGCCGCCGTGGGTGTGACCCGAGAGCTGCAGCTCGACGCCCAGCTTCTGGGCGCGCCGCCAGGTGTTGGGTTGGTGCGAAAGCAGGACCGTGGCCGCGCCGTCGGGACGGCCTTTGAGCGCCGCCGGCAGATCGAACCGGCCGTTCCACGGATCGTCGACCCCGCAGAGCCAGAGGCCGTCGCCGTGGCGGTCGAGGAGAACGCCGCGGTTGCGAAGGACACGGATTCCGGCCCGTTCCAGCTCGCGCTCGACCGCGTCGGCGCCGGCCCAGAAATCGTGATTGCCGAGGCAGGCGAAAGCGCCGTGCCTGGTCGGAATGGCGGCGATCGCTTCCGCGGCCTGGCGCGCGAACGCCGGCGAGTTGTGGACGATGTCGCCGGTGATCACCAGCACGTCCGGCTTGAGCCGGGCCGCCCGACGCGCGATCCGCTGCAGCCTCTGGGCAGTCACGTGGCGGCCCGAGTGCAGGTCGGAGAGCTGCACGATGCGCGCGCCGCGCCAGCCGGGCGGCAGCCCCTCGACCGGGACCGTCACCCGCTCGCGTCGCAGCACGTGCGCGCCGAAGCTGCACCCGTAGAGCGCGAGCGCGTACGGAGCGAGCGCGACCGGCACCGGCATCGGCGCCGGACCGAGGTGGACAATTGTCCAGACGAGGAGGAGAAGCGCGTAGAAAAGGCTACCCAGCCACCAGACCGTCCATGGCGTCTGGAACGCAGCCGCCAGGACGCGCGGCAGCCGCGCCTTCTGCTTGCGGCGCAGGACCTCGCCGATCATCGGCAGGTTGAGCAGCAGCAGCACCCCCGGAACCGAGAGGCCGAGCGCGAGCTGACCCTCGTCCGCCAGCCAGCGGACGAGGTCCCCCGCCGCCAGCAATTGGGGCAGCAGCGTGAAGCCGAGGATCACGATGTAGAAGCGCCAGCGCCGCATATCCTTCAGACGTTAACGCGCCGCGCCCGGCCACGCATTCCTTGCGGCCGTTTCGTTGACCCCGAGAGGCGGATCCACCTAGTCTCAAGCTCTCATGGACGAGATCAGCCTCGACCTTCCGATGACGCCGGGAGTCGATCTCCTGCAGCGCGTGCCGCTGTTCCGCACGCTCGGTTTCAGCGAGACGATGGCGCTCTCAGGCATCTGCCGGATCGAGTCGAAGCCCGACGGCGCGGTCGTCCTCCACCAGGATTCGCTGGGGCAGGCGCTCTACATCCTCAAGGAGGGGGCGGCGATCGTTCGGCGGCGGGACCCGATCACCGGCGTCGAGAAGGAGCTGGCGACGCTCGCTCCCGGCGAGCTGTTCGGCGAAATGAGCCTGATCGACGACCAGCTGGTCTCGGCCGACGTCGTCACCAAGGGTCCGCTCGAGGTGCTGGTCATCCCCCGGCGCGAGTTCGAGAAGCTGATCGCCTCGAACGACAAGCTGGCGATCAAGGTCTACAAGTGCTTCTGCGGGGCCCTTTCCGACCGCCTGCGGAAAGCGAACGCCAAGCTCGCCGAAGCGCGCGCCAAGGCGGGGGGATAATGGAACAACGAACGTTCAACCAGCTCCTCGCGGCGGCGGTGAAGAACGGGGCTTCCGACATCCACCTCAAATCGGGCGCCCCGCCGGCGCTGCGGATCTCGGGATCGCTCCTCCCCGTCAAGGTGCCGGCGCTGATGCCGGAGGACACGCTGGCGATCGCGCAATTCGTCCTCGCCGCGGCGCGGTGGAAGGGCGAGATCGACGATCTGCGCGACTGGGACACCTCCTACGCCGTCCAGGACGTGGGCCGGTTTCGCGTCAACATCTTCCGGCAGAAGGGAAACGTGGCGCTGGTCCTGCGCGCGATCCCGTTCGAGGTGCCGACCGTCGAGACGCTCGGCCTGCCGCCGGTCGTGAAATCGATGGCCGAGTACGAGCGCGGGCTGGTGCTGCTGACCGGTGTGACCGGATCGGGGAAGTCGTCGACCCTCGCCGCGATCGTGCGGCAGATCAACGAGACGACGCGCGCACATATCCTCACCATCGAAGACCCGATCGAGTTTTTGCACGAGGACAAGCTCTCGCGGGTGACGCAGCGCGAGATCGGGCCGGATACCGGAACGTTCGCGCAGGCGCTGCGCGCTGCGTTGCGGCAGGACCCGGACGTGATCCTGGTCGGCGAGATGCGCGACCCGGAGACGATCGACATCGCCCTGAAGGCGTCCGAGACCGGTCACCTGGTGCTCTCGACCGTTCACACGACCGACGCGGCGAAGACGATCGGCCGGTTGTGCGACGCGTTCCCCGCCGACGCGCAGGGCCCCCTGCGACACCGGCTGGCCGAGAACCTCAAGGGCACGATTTCACAGCGACTTTTGCCCAAGGCCCAGGGCAAGGGACGGGTCGTGGCCGCGGAGATCATGGTCTCCACCGAAGCCATCAAGGAGTACATCACCGACCCGGAGCGGACGCACGAGATCACCGACTACCTGGCGAAGAACCGCGACGTGTACGGCACGCAGAGCTTCGACCAGCACCTCTCCGAGCTCTACAAGGCGGGCGCGGTGACGTTGGACGTCGCCAAGGCGGCGGCGTCCAACCCGAGCGATTTCGAGCGTGCGCTCTCCTTCGAGTAGACGATGATCTTCTTCCTCCTCCTGGCTCTCGCAGCCGATCCGCCGAAACCGCCGGGCGGGAAGCCCCAGGGCGCGGGCGGCGACAATGCCAAGCCGAAGACGGCGCAGATGATCATCGAGTCGGAGGAGCCGGGCGACGAGGCGCCGCCGCCGGTGCCGCAGGGCGAGGAGCGCAAGGCGATCGGCGACTACATCCGCGACAACAGCGCGGAGATCCGCGACTGCTACGCGCGGCGCCTGCAGGAGCGCCCGACGCTGATGGGCAAGCTGGTGGCGCGGTTCGACATCGGGCCGAACGGGAAAGTGATCGGCGCGACCGCGGACGGGATGTCGGACAAGGAGCTCATCCTCTGCGTGGTGACCGCGGTGCGGAAGTGGGAGTTCGAGAAGCCGCAGTCGGGCGGGAAGCTGCGCGTCGCGTACCCGTTCAAGTTCGAACCGCAGCCCGCCCGTTGATAGATTGCCGCAATGGAATTCCGGGTCTGGGCGCCGCGCGCCTCGTCGCTGCAGCTGCGAGTGCTCGATGGGCCGGTCGTGGACATGGAGCGGTCGGACGACGGCTATTTCACCGGGCATGCGCCGGTCGGGCCGGGCGCCCGGTATTTCTTCCGGTTTTCCGACGGGCGCGAGCGGCCCGACCCGCGGTCGCTGTTCCAGCCTCTCGGCGTCCACGGCCCGAGCGAGGTCGTCGACCTGGCGGCGATCGCGCCGCGGACGCAGCCGGCGCGGGTGCCGCTCGAGAAGCTCGTTTTCTGCGAGATCCACCTCGGGACGTTCACGCCGGAAGGCACGGCCGATGCCGCCGCCCGGTTCATGCCCGAGCTGGCGTCGGCTCTCTACACCGCCGTCGAAGTGATGCCCGTCGCGGCGTTCGCGGGCGATCGCGGGTGGGGGTACGACGGCGTCGCCCCGTATGCGGCGCACGCCGCGTACGGCGGGCCGGCCGGGCTGGCGCGGCTGGTCGACGCCGCGCACGAGGCGGGTTTGTCCGCATTTTTAGACGTAGTATACAATCATCTCGGACCGGAAGGAAACTACCTCGGCGAGTTCGGGCCGTACTTCACCTCGAAGCACAAGACGCCGTGGGGCGACGCGATCGATTTTTCCTTGCGGCCGGTGCGCGACTATTTCATCGAGAACGCCCTGCGTTGGGTGACGTGGTTCGACGGCCTGCGGCTCGACGCCGTCCACGGGATCGTCGACGATTCACCGAAGCACATCCTGCAGGAGATCGCCGAAGCCGTGCACGCGCGGGGCAAGCTGGTGATCGCCGAGAGCGACCTGAACGACCCGCGACTGATCGACGAGTACGGCCTCGACGCGTCGTGGGCCGACGACCTGCATCACACCCTGCATGTCGCGCTCACCGGCGAGCACCAGGGCTACTACGCCGACTTCCAGGACCCGCTGCCGAAGATGGCCCACGCGATCGAGCGGGGCTGGTTCTACGAGGGCGCGTTCAAGCCGAGCTTCCAGAGGCCGCACGGCATACCAGCCGCGCACCTGCCGGGCCGGCGGTTCGTCGTCTGCGCGCAGAACCACGATCAGATCGGCAACCGCGCCAACGGCGAGCGGCTGATCTCGCTGGTCGGCCCCGATGCGGCCCGCGTCGCCGCCGCGGTGGTCGCGCTGCAGCCCGCGCTGCCCTTGTTCTTCCAGGGCGAGGAGTGGGGCGCGAGAGAGCCGTTCCAGTACTTCACCAGCCATGGCGATCACGATCTCGCCGAATCGGTGCGGAAGGGACGGCGCGAGGAGTTCAAGGAGTTTGCCTGGCAGGGAGAAGTGCCCGATCCGCAGTCGCCGGAGACGTTCCGGCGGAGCAAGATCGATCGATCGCGCAAGGACCCGTCGATGCTGGCGTGGCACCAGGCGCTGCTCGAGCTGCGGCGGCGGTTCCACGACGATTCGCGCAGCTCGGTGCAGGCCTCGGTGCAGGGCAAGGTGCTGCTCATGCAGCGCGGGAAAATCCTGCTGGTCGCGAGCTTCGGCGACGGGCCGTTCGCGGTGCGCATGCCGGAAGGAAACTTTCGGGTGCTGCTCGACTCCGGGCAGTCCGAGCAGAGCATGGGCATCCTGCGCGGCCGGTCGAAGCACGCGATCGTCCTGGAGCGCGCGTGAAATTGCGCCTGATTCCGCTGGGAACGTCGGCGGGTCGGCCGACGCTGACCCGCGGCGCTTCCGCGCTCGCGGTCGCCGCCGAGGGCTCGTGGGTCCTCTGCGACTGCGGAGAGGGCGCGCAGATCGCGGCGCAGCGGGTCGGGCTTTCGTTGTCGCGCCTCGACGCGGTGCTGATCACGCACCTCCACGGCGACCACTTCAACGGATTGCCCGGGCTGCTCGGCACGCTCGGCCTCGAAGGGCGCCAGCGGCCGCTGATCGTCGCCGGGCCGGCCGGCATCGCCGACCTGTTGCAGCATCTCGCGCGCGCCGGTTCGCTCGGCACCGGCGACATGGAAGTGCGCGTCTTCGAGCAGCGCGGCGCGGGCGGCCAGATCTCCCTCGACGGCTTTCACGTCGAGAGCCGGCCGCTCGAGCATCGGGTCGCGACCTTCGGATATCGCGTGGCGCTGCCCGACCGGCCGGGCTCGCTCGACGTGCAGGCCGCGCTCTCGGCCGGCGTGCCGAAAGGGCCGCTGCTCGGCGAGCTCAAGGCCGGCCGCGCGGTGACCCTCGCGGACGGGCGCGTCGTCGATCCGGGGGGTCTGATCGGCCCTTCGAAGCGCGGCATGTCGATGGCGTACGTGCTCGACACCGTGCCTTGCGCGCAGGCCGTCGAGCTCGGCCGCGACGTCGATGCGCTGGTTCACGAAGCGACGTACGAGCACGCCCGCGCCGAGCTGGCGCGCCAGCGCGGACACTCGACCGGCGTGGAAGCCGCGCGGATCGCCGCCGACGCGCGCGCCGGGACGCTGGTCTTGACGCACTTCTCGCCGAGCGTGATCGGCGAGACGGTCGCCGAGGAAGCCCGGTCGATCCACCCGAGCATCGCCGCCGCGGCCGATCTGCGGGAGATCTGAATGCGCAACCTTTTGGTTGCATGTCTTTTCAGCCGTTGATATATGCAACCCGGAGGTTGCATATGCCCTCGAGCACCGACCGGATCGAGAAGAAGGTCTTCCTCAAAGCGCCGCGCAGCCGGGTCTGGAAAGCGATCAGCGACGCGCGCGAATTCGGCAGCTGGTTCGGCGTCCGCCTCGACGGCGCCTTCAGCCCCGGCGCGCAGATCCGCGGCAAGATGACGCCGACCACCGTCGACCCCGAGGTCGCGAAGATGCAGAAGCAGTACGAAGGGTTCGCCTTCGACTTCGTGGTCGACCAGATCGAGCCGGAAAGGCTGTTCTCCTTTCGCTGGCATCCGTACGCGATCGAGCCGGATTTCGACTATTCGCGGGAGCCGATGACGCTGGTCGTCTTCACGCTCGAGGAAGTCTCCGGCGGAACGCAGCTGACGGTCACCGAGACGGGCTTCGACAAGCTCCCGCCGTCGCGCCGAGCCAAGGCGTTCGAGATGAACGAGGGCGGCTGGGCGGCGCAGATCCGGCTGCTCGGGAAGTACGTTGCGTCCTGAACGGGTCTTCGCCGCGCTCGGGGACGAGACGCGGCTGCGGATCGTGAACCGGCTCGGCGAGCGCGGCCGGCTCTCGATCGCGAAGCTCACCCGGGGCACGCGGGTGACGCGCCAGGCGATCACCAAGCACCTCCGCGTGCTCGAGGACGCGGGCCTCGTCCGCAACACCTGGCAGGGCCGTGAGAACGTGTGGGAGCTCGACGCCGAACGGCTGAGGCAGGCGCAGGCGTTCCTCGAGTTGAAGTCGAAGCAGTGGGACGAAGCGCTGCAGCGGCTGAAGATGTTCGTCGAGAAGTGACTCATGGCGGCGAGGTCGCGAGCAGCCACGTGCGCGGCTTCGCGACGCGCGTCGCGAGCGGATCGAGCCACCGCGGCGGCAAGTACTCGTGCGCGTGCCTGCGATAATTCGTACGGAGGTAGCGCGTCGCATGCGCCACTTCGCGCGGCGTCTCGAGCGCATGCGCGTGGTAGCGGTCGACGAACACCGGCCCCCGACGATTCTGTAATGAATTCAGACGTTTCGCGATTCTGATTTCCAACCGCCGCATCCCCCGTGACAGGGCCTTTGCGTCTTCCGCCTCGGCGATCAGGTGCAGGTGGTTTCCGAGGATCACGTAGTCGACCACCTGGAAGTCGTCCGACTGCACGGCGTTGATGACGTTGACGATCAAGCTCGCCTGACGCTGCGCGCGCAAATAGCGGACACCCGGCCGCACCCGCAACGTCAAATGCACCGGGTGCCGCGCTTTGTGCTCGGGCCTCCTGGCGTGCGGCACTCCGGGGCCGACCAGGCCCGGATGTGATCGCTTCCGCGGCCGCCCCGCGCCTTTGCGCTTGCCGCCCCAGGTCTTGGGCTTTGGAAAAGGGAAGCTCGTTTGCTTCACATAATTTGAATAGCGTATGTTTTCATCCAGGTCAAGAGTTGCTCACGGCAGTCGACCGCCCGAGACGAGCGCGCGATGCCGATGACCACAGTCGCGCTCTGCGCGACCTTTCCCGCCAAACCGACCGCGCGTGGCGGCTCGCGAAGAAGTCAGGGCTCCAGTTGAGAATCGCAATGAGACGTGCGAATGGCCTCTTCCTTGACGTCATTCAACTGCGGCAGAGGCCCGCAGTGTGAGCAGATCCTGTCGTACAATTCGTTCTGAATCGCTCTGCCCTGCTGCAATGCGTCCCGAAAGCAGGAATTCAACCAACCGGTGTCCAGGGAGAGATCCTGACTTTTTCGATACACGATCACTGGCCCTGCGCGTAGCCGTCGTTTTCCCAGTTGAACCAAAAGCGGGAACGGCCGCGACTCACCTCAACTCGGTCCGCAGGCGCAGATACCCCGCCAGCCGGTATTCGTCGCCGCTCTTGATCACGCGCCGCTTGATCTTGTGGTCGCCGAAGAAGGTGCCGTGCTCGCTGCCCATGTCTTCGATCACCCAGCCCTCGTCGCCGTGCGTGATGCGCGCGTGGTGCGTCTCGATCTGCGGCGAGTTGATCCAGACGTTCGATTTCTTCTCGCTGCCGATGATGCAGGGCAGGTCGATCACCTCGATCGGCATGCCGCGCCCGTCGAGGCCGCGGCCGTCGAGGAGAAGATAGAGGCGCTGCGGCAGGTAATGGCCCGACGGCTGACCGTGCGCCAACGCCTCCGGCGGGCTCGAAGAGGCTGCCGGCTTCGGCTTGTCGAGCAACCCCAGTGAATCCGCCAGCTCGCGCAGCGCGCGCTCCTCGGCCTCGGCCTCGCTCACGCCCAACGCCTTGGCCACGCGGGCTTTCAACGAAGGCTCGGCGGACTTCTTCGGCGACGATCTCTTCGCGGTCGGCAAGTGTCAGCTCCTCTCGATGAATTCGGAATGCAGCCGGCGCACGCAGTCCTTGGCGGCGTCGCGGGGAACCAGGAAGGCGATGCGCAGCGGCGCGACCAGCGTCGAGCGCGGCGTCAGCTCGAGCGCAGCGAGCGCGCGGTCGAGCGGCTCCTTCGACGCGCCGATGCCGGTCCCCACGATCGAGACCTGGGCGAGGTCGTTCGAGACTTCGTACCCGCGTAGATCCGCGAGCAGCGCCGGGAGGCCGTGGACGTTCTCGAGCGGCACGATCGCGCGATCGTCCCACGCCTCGCGCGGCCAGGCGCCGTGCTTCTGCAGCAATTCGAGGGGAGCGCCGCGGACGACCAATACTTCCGCGTCGAGAGCGATTCCCGAGATGCGCAGCTCGCGTGTCGCACTTTTCCGCACCACCGTCCCCGGGCCGCTCTGAAAGCTGCTGCGCGCGTGGATGGTGATCCCGCGATCGCGCGCGAATTCCACCGCCTGCGCGTTCAGCACCTTGGCGCCGGCGAGGGCCAGCTCCTGCATCTCTTCGTGCGACAGCTCCGACAGCCGCCGCGCTCCCGGCGCGATCCGCGGATCGGTGGTGAACACGCCGTCGACGTCGGAGCAGATCTCGCAGACCTCCGCCTCCAGGGCGGCAGCGAGCGCGACCGCGGTCGTGTCGCTGCCGCCGCGGCCGAGAGTGGTGATCTCCTTCTCGCGCGAGACGCCTTGGTATCCCGCGACGATCACGACCTTGCCGCGGCCCAGCTCTTCGAGGATCCGCACCGGCCGCACTTCGAGGATCCGCGCGTTGGTGTGCGCGCCGTCGGTGATGATGCCGCTCTGCGACCCGGTGAAGCTGACCGCTTCGACGCCGCGCGCGTGCAGCGCCATGCCGAGGAGGGCCATCGAGATCCGCTCGCCGGCGGTCAAGAGCATGTCGAGCTCTCGCCGGTGCGGATTCCCGTCCGATACTCTTTGCGCGAGCTTCAGGAGCTCGTCGGTGGTGTCGCCCATCGCGCTGACGACCACGCACACCTGGGAACCGCGACCGCGCGTCGCCGCCACCCGCTCGGCCACCCGCTGGATCTTCTGCACGTCGGCCACCGACGAGCCGCCGTATTTCTGCACGATCACGCCCACGACTTAAGTCTACCCGACCGCCCGCCTGCCTGCTTGACACAGCGCCGACTTGCTCTAGATTGCCGCCGTTTTTTCCAGGGAAGCGAGTCGCAGCGTCCTTTGTTCCACCGCCGCAAACCGCGAGGAAAATCGATGATCGAAGTCTCTCATCTGGTGAAAAGCTATCGCGATCTCAAGGCGGTCCAGGACGTCACCTTCAAGGTCGAAAAGGGCGAGATCGTCGGCTTTCTCGGTCCCAACGGCGCCGGCAAGACCACGACGATGCGGATGATCACCGGCGTTCTCCCGCCCACCAGCGGCAGCGTGAAGGTCTCCGGCTACGACGTGTTCGAGCGGCCGATGGAGGTGAAGCGGCGGATCGGATATCTGCCCGAGACGCCGCCCGTCTACACCGACATGACGGTGCGCGCGTACCTGCGCTTCGTCGCCGAGATCAAGGGCGTTCGCCGCTCCCAGCGCGAGGGCGAGGTCGAGAAGGTCGCCACCCAGACCAACTGCAGGCAGTTCATCCACCGCGTGATCGGCAACCTCTCGAAAGGCCAGCGGCAGCGGGTCGGGCTCGCGCAGGCGCTGCTCAACGATCCGGAAGTGCTGATCCTCGACGAGCCCACCGTCGGACTCGACCCGGCGCAGATCATCGAGGTGCGCCAGCTGATCAAGTCGCTCGCCGGCAAGCACACCATCGTGCTCTCGACGCACATCCTCCCCGAGGTGGTCGCGACCTGCCAGCGGGTGCTGATCATCTCCCAGGGAAAGGTCGTCGCCGACGATACCCTGGAAGGCCTGCAGCGCACGCACGCCGGGGCGCTCACCGCCGACGGCCAGGCCGGTCCCGCTCCGTCGTTAGAGGAGATTTTCTTGAAATTGACGTCCGCCTGACCCCGAGACGCCTTTCGATCCGGCGCCTGCGGCGCCTCCACCAGGGTGGAGCTCGCTCCCCCCTGGACCCCCCAACTGCTTCACAGGTGGTGCACTGGATGAAAAACGCAATCGCAATCGCCAAGAAGGAACTCAACATCTATTTCGCGACGCCGATCGCGTACGTGATGTTCACGCTGTTCGTCGTCATCGGGTCGTACTTCTTCCTCCGGCTGCTCGGCGCGTACGAGCAGGCGTCGCTCGCGTACATGCGCTTCCAGGCGCCGGAAATGATGAGCCGGCTGAACTTCCAGGACGCGATCTTCCGCAACCTTTTCGGCAACCTGGGCGTGATCCTGATCTTCATCGTGCCCTTCCTCACCATGCGGCTGGTCGCCGAGGAGAAGCGGCAGAAGACCATCGAGCTGCTCTACACGACGCCGGTGACGCCGGGTCAGATCGTCTGGGGCAAGTACCTGGCGTGCCTCGCGATCCTCGTCATCGCACTGGCGCTCACCCTCACCTACCCGCTGCTCGTCCAGTTCAACGCCGGGGACTCGAACGGCGTCGAGTGGCGCTCGGTGCTGCTCGGCTACGGCGGCCTGTTCCTGATGGGCGCGGCGTACATGGCGATCGGGCTCTTCATCTCCTCGCTGACCGAGTCGCAGGTGGTCGCCGCGCTGATCACCTTCGTGGTCCTTCTGATGACGTGGATCATCGGCTGGACCGCGGGCGAGGCGGAGGGCTGGGTGCGCGACTTCGTGACCTACCTCGCGTCGGTCAGCCACCTCGACTCCTTCAGCAAGGGCACCCTCGACGTGAAGGACGTCGTCTACTTCCTTTCCATCATCGTCCTCGGCCTGTTCGCGACGAACCGCGCAGTCGAGGCTCATCGCTGGAGCTAAAGCGCAATGAATTCAAAAGCTTGGGGCCGCATCGGCGGTCTGTTCGGACTGGTCGTCCTGTTCAGCGCGGTGTTCAACTGGCTGTTCGTCACCGGCAGCATCGCGAGCGCGGGCGTGATCGCGCGGCTCGTCCTCGGCGTCGCCGGCGTCGCCTTCTGGCTGATCACCAACCGCAGCGAGCATCCGCTCGGGCGCGGCGCGTTCTACGGCACCATCAGCGCGGTGAGCGCGGCGGTGCTGGTCGCGGCGCTCGTCGGCGTGAATTACATCGCGGTCAAGAAGCCCAAGTCCTGGGACCTCACCAAGGACAAGATCTTCACCTTGAGCGACCAGACCACCGGCGTCCTCAAGGGCCTGAAGGACGAGGTCAAGGTCAGCGCGTTCTACGCCGCGAGCGAGCCCGAGTATCCCGAGCTCGAGCAGCGGCTGCGGCAGTACAGCGCGCAGAGCGACAAGCTGAAGGTCGAGTACGTGGACCCGTTCAAGCACCCGGCGATGGTCAAGGAGATGAACATCTCGCAGACCGGTCCGCGGGTGATCGTGAAGAGCGGGTCGAAGGAATCGCGCGCCAAGGAGATCACCGAGGAGGCGCTGACCAACGCGCTCATCGACGTGACCCGCGGATCGGCCAAGAAGGTCTACTTCACCAAGGGCCACGGCGAGCACGCCGTCGCCGATTCGACGGAGCGGGGCCTCAAGCTGCTGGTCGAGAGCCTCAAGTCGGAGGGGTACCAGACCGACGAGATCGTCCTCGCCGAGCACAAGGAGATGCCCGCGGACGTCGCGGCGCTCGTCGTCGCCGGTCCGGTCGGCCAGTTCACCGACGGCGAAGTGAAGCTCGTCAAGGACTGGGTGGACAAAGGTGGGAAGATCGTCGCGATGATCGATCCGGGCGTCACCACCGGATTCGAGGGCGCGTTCCAGTCGTGGGGCATCCAGCTCGGCAAGGACGAGGTGATCGATCCGGAGGCGCAGAACCCGGAGATCGCCATCGCCCAGCAGTACACCGAGCACCCGATCACGCAGCCGCGCAATTCGGCGTTCCAGCTCGCGACCATCTTCCCGGTCGCCCGTTCGGTGTCGAAGTTCTCCACGCCGCCGGCGGGGTGGACGGTGGTCGAGCTCGCCAAGACCGGGCCTCGGGCCTGGGGCGAGACGAGCTCGCTCACGTCGGGGCAGGTGAAGTTCGACCCCGGCCAGGACCTGAAGGGGCCGGTGACGCTCGCGACCTCGGCCTCGAAGGGCGAGTCGCGGGTGGTGGTGATCGGGAACTCCCTGTTCGCCGCCAACGGGTATTTGCGCCTGTCGGGCAACAAGGATTTCGCCCTGAATTCAGTGGCTTGGAGCGCGCACGAGGAGTCGCGGATCTCGATCCGGCCGAAGCAGCGCCAGTCGAACCACCTGTTCCTCTCGGCCGAGCAGAAGCATCGGATGACGCTGTTCGCCTTCGACCTGCTGCCGTTCGGGCTTCTTTTCGCCGGCCTCGTGGTCTGGCAGACGAGGAAGAGCCGGTGAGCCAGATCAAGAAGTCGCTCTTGGGGTTGCTCGCGCTGCTGGTGGTGGCGGGCGCGGTCGGTGGGATCGCCTTCTGGACCCGGAAGGACGAGGCCGCGAAGACCGAGGCCAAGGAGAAGAGCGAGAAGATCTTCGAGTTCGACAAGGCGCACGCGCGCAGCCTGCGGCTGGAAAAGGACGGCAAGCTCGTCGCCGCGGTCTCGAAGGACGACAAGGGCTGGAAGGTCGACGAGCCGATCAAGGCCGAAGCCGACGACGGGATGGTCGACTCGCTCCTGGGCTCGCTGACTTCGCTCAAGCAGAAGAAAGACCTCGGCGAAGAGAAGGACCTGAAGGCCTATGGGCTGGACGCGCCCCGGTCCTCGCTCACCGTCGAGCTCGATGACGGCAAGGAGCAGGGCCTGCTGCTCGGCGTCGACAACTCGTTCGACAACACGCTCTACGTGAAGAAGACCGGCGACGCGACCGTCCGGATCGTCGACGGGTACAACAAGAACATGTTCGACAAGTCGCTTCTCGACCTGCGCGACAAGAAGGTCGCGCACCTCGACGACAGCGCGGACGTGAAGCGCGTCGACGTGACCGGCGTGAAGACGCCGTACGTGCTGGAGAAGGACGGGTCGGGGTGGAAAGTGGGCGGCGCGGCTGCCGATTCCGCGGCGGCGGACCGCGTGGTCAGCGCGGTGAAACAGCTTCGCGCGACGGCCGTTGCCGCGGAAACCGCAGCGACCGCTGCGCAGTTCGGTCTCGACAAGCCGAAGGCGGTGGCAAAGCTTTCGGTTACGTCCGGCAAGGACACGTTCACGCGCACCGTCGTATTCGGCCAGAAGGACTCGAAGACGCTGGCCAGGCGCGACGACAGCCCGGTGATCTACGAGGTCGATGCTTCGATCCTGAAGGATCTCGAGAAAGAGCCGTTCGACCTGCAGGACAAGACGCTGGTGAAGGCGGAGCGCGATCAGATCCGGAAGTTCGTCTTCGAGTCGCCGTCGGGAAAGGTCGAGGTCACGCGGACGAAGCTGACGCCGCCGGACGGCGGGTTCCCCGACGAGAAGTACGAGGTCGTGGGACACGGTCCGGCGAAGAAATGGAAGATGTCGTCGGCGTCGTACTCGATGACGTCCTTGAAGGCCGCCGCGTTCGACGGCCCGGTCCCCAGGGATCTCAAGAAGTACGGCTTCGACAAGACCGCGACTTTACTGGGCGAAAACGACAAGGTGCTGGCCCGCATCCGGCTTGGCGCCGAGAAGGACGGCAAGCGGTACGCGCTGGCCGACGGCGTCGACAAGCTGGCGCGCGTCGAGAAGGCGACCGTCGACGACTGGCCGTGGAAGCTCGCAGACGCGCTCGACCAGCCGCCTCCCGGAAGCCCGGATGCGGGCGTGCAGGCGAGCAAGCCGTAATCGTTGCAATTTCGCGCCGAATCGAATATTCAGCCCGTCCCTTTCCAGGAGTCGTAGATGGCTCGCGTCACCGTAGAGGACTGCCTTCCGCTGGTCGACAACCGCTTCGCGCTGGTGCTGCTCGCCACCAAGCGGGCGCGGCAGCTGATGGCCGGCGCGCGGCCGCTGATCGAGGCGAAGGACAAGCCGCCCGTGCTCGCGCTGCGCGAGGTGGCGACCGGCAAGGTCCGGTTCGACCGCCCGGTGCGCGCGGCCCTCGAGGGCCAGTACGACAACGAGAAGCTGCCGGCGGCCGCCGTCCCGCACGGCCGCGGCAAGTAATCAGACGTTGTAGTCGCGCAGGACGCGCGGCTGGCGCTCCAACAGGTCGGCCGTCCGCGCCAGCCGCTCGTTCGCGATTTTCTCAATCATTTCGCGGACTTGCCGATTGGGCAGCACGAGGGCGCGGAAGTCGTCGCGCTGCAGCTCCAGCACTTCGCACGCCGAGGCGGTGCGGACCGTCGCGGTGCACGGTCCGTCGAGAAGCAGCGAGATCTCGCCGAAGACGTCGCCCTCCCGCATCTGCCGCACCGGCACCTCGCCCTGCGCGGTCTCGTGGACGACGTCGCACCTGCCGCGCAGGATGACGAAAAAGCCGCGTCCGGGCTCGTCCTGCCGGAGCACCACGTTCGAGGGCGGCAGGCTGTGGCGCACGAAACGCTGGCTGATGCTCGCCGTCTCGTGCTCGCTGAACGGCCGGAACACGGGGCTGGCCCGAATCACGTTCGCGAGCAACCGGTCGCGATAGAAGTCGTCGATGACCTTTCCCACCGCCGGGTGCCGCGCGACGATCTCCGCAAGTTTCGAACGGTGGAGCTCGAACAGCAATCCGTCGCGCGCCGCCGCCACCGTCGCGAGCCGCGGCGAGTCGGTGACCAGCGCCATCTCGCCGAAGAACGAACCCTCCCCGATGACCGCCACGGCCTTTTCGCCGCGCCGCACGTCGACGGCGCCCTGGACCACGACGAACATCGATTCGCCGCGCGCGCCTTCCTCGACGATCGTCGCGCCGGACCGCATCCAGCGCAGCTCGACCGCGTCCACCAGCGCCGCGAATCCGTCCTTGTCGAGCGCGGAGAAGAGCGGCGACTGCGGCAGCGGGCCGAGGTCGATCTCGACCGCGCCCTCCAGCGGCAGCGCCGCCGCTTCCTGGTCGGAGGCCGGGGGCAGGCCATTGCGCAAAACGTCGAGCGACTCGAGATCGAGATCCGGCGCGGGCTCCTGCGCCGCCACGGCGCCGCTCATGTTCGCCGGCAGCATCGCGGTCGCGCTGCCGCCGCGCTGCAGCGCATAGAGCTCGGTGATGGCCTGCAACGTCTGCCGGCGGCCGGGCTCGATCGCGCCGATCAGCTTGCACACGGCGATCGCCTTGAACAGCTCGCCCTCGGCCGCGTACCTTCCGGCGATGTGCTGGTACTCGGCGAGCGCGTGGGCTCGATGCCCCAGGCGCAGATAGACGTCGGCCAGCCGCTGCCGCAGGGTGATCTCGCCGGGGGCGAGGCGCACCGCGTCCTCGAACGCCGCCGCCGCGTCGGCGACGTGGCCGCGCCCGAGGTGCTCCGCCGCCCGATCGACCTGCTCGCGAACTTCGTCCAGCATGCGCAACCCCGGTCTAGTCGAGCCGCCTCGCCTCGATCCATTGGCGCGACCCCACCCGCTCGAAGATCGCCGGCAGCTTTCGCGAGCCCGCGATGGTGGAGTCGCGGAAGATCTCCCGGAAAGAAGGATGGGAATCGAAGTGCGGCGAGATGGTCCACGTCATGGCGATGAACGAGAGCACGTCGTCGCCGCGCAAGCCGTAGGCGGCGGCCCGCGTCAGCGCGTCGCGGCATCGGTCGCGGATCCGGCTGTGCGGGAAGCCCGTCAACTGGAGCGGCAGCTGCTTTCGCAGCATGCGGATCAACTGATCCAGGTAACGCTCGTCCATGCGTTCCTGGAACGCCCGCAGCTGCCGCGCGCGGAAGAGGATCAGCGGGTCGCGCCGGTCGGGTGCCTCGGCGTGATCCCAGGTGCGCAAGAGCCGTGAGGGATCGTTCCGCGAGACCCGCCGCTGCTCGAACCCGCGCATCGCCCGGCGGAAGACGTGAAACGTGTCCGGGGCCTCGTCCTCTACCGCGAATGCCTCGATCGGCCCGAAAAATCGCCCGATCTCCGCGGGAGTGCACGTCGGCAGGTAGACGCGCAGGACGCGCGGGTCGTACCAGCGAAAGGCAAACGCGCGTCCGTCCTCGCCGCGGACACGCAAGAACTGCCGCAGGTGCCGGTAGAGCGCCTTGATCGGCCCGGCGTACGCGAGCAGCACGCCCCACGCCTGTTGCCACCCCTGACTGAAGAATCGTTCGGTCGGCTCGTTTCCCGGCCAAACCCGCATCAGGTACGGCGCCGCCTCGGCGACTTCTTTCGGGAGCGTCCCGCGATAGAGGCAGCGGACCAGCTCTCCTTTGGCCAGCCCGGCGACCCGTGGGTCGCGCGCCCCGTCGAGGACGGCGTACGTCGGCCCCTTCCCGAGCGTAGCCAGAACTTGCGCCGCGGCTGTCACCGGCGCTTCCCCTCCAGCTCACGGCGGGCCCGTTCGCAATCCTCGCACAGGGGAGCGCCACGCTTCGCGGCGGCGGCGAGGGCGGCCGCGGTCGCCTTGGCCACTGCGGCTTTCGCCGACCGATCGAGCAGTGCGGTCGACTGGGGACCTTTCCCCATGTAGACGACGACCTTGCCTTCGACAACGGTGCCGTCGTCGCTGGGCTTGTACCTGGGCATCGGGCTCCCCCAAAGAACGAGCCCGACTTTGCCCTCGACACCGCCTCAAGGCAAGTCAGGCCGCCCAGGCCACCGCGCCCTCGGCGAGGGCGGAGAACTTCTCGCCGCCCGACAGACGGTACAGGCGGCGAACGTCGCGCAGGAGCGCCTCCAGCCGGCCGGCGATCACGTACCGGGCTTCCAGAGCGCGCGCACACGCTGCCGCCAGGGCGCTCGCGAGACGATACCGATCGCGTTCGGCTCCGCTCAACCCCGGTCGCGGCGACCAGCGATCGAAGAGACGATGGCGAAGCGCGGGCGAAGCCGCGCGGCGGCCGGTCGCCCAGAGCTGCAACAGGACCGCGAGGTACTTGTCGAGCTCGGCTTGCGCCTCCAGCTCGAGGTGGGAGACCTGCCTACCCTCTCCGGCTCGGTGCGAAATGTACAAAAAGTGCGAAACGCCCTCGGCAGCCGCGCAGAAACCGGAGAGCCGCTCGTGCGTCCAGGGCTCGGAAGCCGAGCGGGACAGCTGCGCAAGTACCGAGTCTTCCAGGAAAAGTCCGACGCGCAGCTCGGAGCCGTGCTCCGAGATGAGCAACGCTTCCGGCGCCGGGAACGGCGTGCGATCGACGAGGAACTCGGCGACCGGCGCGGCCGAAACCCCGTGCACCGACGACAACAACCGCTGCAATTGCGCGAGCCCGAGCAGCGCGCGTTCGCTCACTGGACGAAGCCCTTGAGCGAGAGCGTCACGCCCTGTCGGACGAGGAGCGAGGCGAGCCGCTCCGACCCGGTCTTCTTCCAACGCTCGTAAAGGCGGACCAGGCCGGCGTTGGTCGACGCCTGGGTACGCTCGCTCACTTCGTTCAGGAGGTCGACGAGAAGCCGGAACCGCGACGACAGCTCCGCCCAGAGGTCGCGGTGGCCGCCGAGGACGCCGACCGCGTCGTACGCCCGCCCGCCCATCGCGATGTAGTAGTCGACGTCGACCAGCGACGACCTGCGCGCGAGCGAATCAGGGAAAAAGCCGGAGACGAACAGCGACGTGTCGCCCAGCCGTCTCAGCAGATGCACCCGGGACGGTCCCGCCTCCTCCAGCGCCTCCTTGAGCAGGAAGGCAAGCGGCTTCTGCTGCCAGGTGCCGTCGTCTGCCTGCACGTAGAGCGCCTCGGAGAGGAGGAATTCGTGCAGCAGGTTCACGAGGTAGAGCTCGGTGAACGGCTGGACCTGCGCGCGCTGGTTCTCCAAAGCGCGCTGAAGGAGGTCGCGAAAGAACTCCCGTAATGACTGCGGCGACAGAACCGGGTCGTCGGTCATGCTTCAAAATAGTACGTTAGACCGGCCGGTCCGCAAGTTGCCGACCCCCTTGACATGGGTTTCCAGCCGGTTACATTGCGCCCGCCTTGGCACTCACCTGTGCTGAGTGCCAACACCTCTAAGGAGAGAAAGACCATGAAAATTCGGCCCTTGCAGGATCGCGTGATCGTCAAGCGCGTGCAGGAGGAAGAGAAGACGAAGGGCGGCATCATCATCCCCGACACCGCCAAGGAAAAGCCGATCGAGGGTGAGGTCATCGCCGTCGGCAACGGCAAGATCCTCGAAGACGGCAAGGTCCGGGCCCTCGACATCAAGCCCGGCGACCGCGTGCTGTTCTCCAAGTACGCCGGCACCGAGATCAAGATCGACGGGCAGGAACACCTCATGATGCGCGAGGAAGACATCCTCGGCGTGATCGAAAAGTAGTCAAGGAGATCAACGACATGGCCAAGGAAATCATTTTCGACGTGCGCGCCCGTGAGGCGATCCTCAAGGGCGTCAACACGCTCGCCGACGCAGTGAAGGTGACGCTCGGGCCCAAGGGCCGGAACGTGGTGATCGAGAAGTCGTTCGGCTCGCCCACCATCACCAAGGACGGCGTGACGGTGGCGAAGGAGATCGAGCTGGAGAACAAGTTCGAGAACATGGGCGCGCAGATGGTGAAGGAAGTCGCGTCCAAGACCTCGGACGTCGCCGGCGACGGCACCACCACCGCGACCGTTCTCGCCCAGGCCATCTTCCGTGAAGGCGCGAAGCTGGTCGCCGCGGGCAACAACCCGATGGAGATCAAGCGCGGCATCGACAAGGCGGTCGAGGCCGTGGTCGCCGAGCTGAAGAAGCTCTCCAAGGCGACCAAAGACAACAAGGAGATCGCCCAGGTCGGCATCATCTCGGCCAACGGGGATCGCGAGATCGGCGAGAAGATCGCCGAAGCGATGGACAAGGTCGGCAAGGAAGGCGTGATCACGGTCGAGGAGGCGAAGGGCCTCGAGACCACCCTCGAAGTCGTCGAGGGGATGCAGTTCGACCGCGGCTACCTCTCGCCGTACTTCGTCACCGATCCGGAGCGGATGGAGGCGGTGCTCGAGGACCCGTACATCCTCATCCACGAGAAGAAGATCTCGTCGATGAAGGACCTCCTGCCGCTGCTCGAGCAGGTGGCGCGGTCGGGGAAGCCGTTGCTCATCGTCGCCGAAGAGGTCGAGGGTGAGGCGCTCGCCACGCTGGTCGTCAACAAGCTGCGCGGCACGCTGAACGCCGCCGCGGTCAAGGCGCCCGGGTTCGGCGATCGCCGCAAGGCCATGCTCGAGGACATCGCGACCCTGACCAACGGCCGGATGATCGCCGAGGACCTCGGCATCAAGCTGGAGACGGTCACGCTCAAGGACCTCGGCCGGGCGAAGCGGGTGACCATCGACAAGGACAACACGACGATCGTCGACGGCGCCGGCAAGAAGACCGACATCGAGGCCCGCGTGAAGCAGATCCGGGCGCAGATCGAGGAGACCACCTCGGACTACGACCGTGAGAAGCTCCAGGAGCGCCTCGCGAAGCTGGTCGGCGGCGTCGCGGTGATCCACGTCGGCGCGGCCACCGAGACCGAGATGAAGGAGAAGAAGGCCCGCGTCGAGGATGCGCTCCACGCCACCCGCGCGGCGGTCGAGGAAGGCATCGTCCCCGGCGGCGGCGTCGCGTACCTGCGCTGCATCAAGGCGCTGGAGTCGGTGAAGGTCGACGGCGGTGAGAAGTTCGGCGTCGACATCATCCGCAAGGCGCTCGAGGAGCCCATCCGCTGGATCGCGCAGAACGGCGGCTGGGAGGGCAGCATCATCGTCAACAAGGTCCGCGAGGGCCAGGGCGCGTTCGGCTTCAACGCCGCGTCCGGGCAGTTCGAAGATCTGTTGGCGGCGGGGGTGATCGACCCGACCAAGGTCTCGCGCTTCGCGCTGCAGAACTCGGCGTCCGTGGCCTCGCTGATGCTGACGACCGAGGCGATGGTGGCCGAGAAGCCGAAGGAGAAGGAAGACGCTCCGGCTCCCGGCGGGCACGGGATGGGGATGTAGTCAGGCCACCGGCTGCCGGCTACCGGTTCGTTCAGCGAAGGCCCGTCGGGGAAACCGGCGGGCCTTTGCATTTTGGTACTGTCGCTCCATGGACTTGCAACTCGCCGGAAGATCGGTCCTGCTCATCGGCGCGGGGCGTGGGCTGGGTGGCGCGGCGGCCGTTGCTCTGGCGCGGGAGAAAGCGAAGGTCGCGGTGGTCGCGCGGACGGCTGCGGCGGTCGAAGCGAAAGCGTCGGAATGCTTGAAGGCAGGCGCGGAAAAAACGATCGGGATCGCGGCGGATGCGACCGATCCGGCCTCCCTGAAAAAAGCGATCGAGGCGACCGCCGCCGAGTTCGGCGGGCTCGACGCGCTGGTCACGCTCGTTGGCGGCTCGCAACCTGGCGGAACGGCTGAGCTTTCTGGCGCGGATTGGGAAGCGGCCTACGAGCGCAACCTGTGGCCGGCCATCCGCGCGAGCCGATACGCGCTGCCTCATTTGATCGCCAGCGCCGCACGGCGCGGCTTCTCAGAGCCGGTTCCCGCGATGCAGGAGCCGCAGGCCGTGCGCGACGCCAGCGTCGTCCTTCACGTCGCCAGCATCTGGGGACGCGAGGGCGGCGGGCCGCTCGCCTATAACACGGCCAAGGCGGCGCTCATCGCGCTGGCCCACGAGCAGGCGCGAGAGCTGGCTCCCCGCGGCGTGCGCGTTCTGAGCCTCGCACCGGGCAGCATCCTGCACCCGGGCGGTTCGTGGGAGCGCAGGCTGAAAAACGACCCGGCGACCACCGTCGCGTTCGTGCAACGGGAGATCCCCTTCGGCCGCTTCGGCACCGCCGAAGAGATCGGCGACGTGATCGCCTTCCTGCTCAGCCCACGAGCGAGCTGGATGGCCGGCTGCTGCGTCACCGTCGATGGCGGGCAGTCGCGGAGTTTCTAGATTCAACGGATGAAGCCCGTCAAAATCTACACCACGCCGTATTGCGCTTTCTGCGTTCGCGCCAAGCGCCTCCTGGAGCGGAAGAAAGTCCCCTACGAGGAGATCGACATCGCCGGCGACGACGAGGCGCGGATGAATCTCATGGAGCGAACCGGCCGCCGGACGGTGCCGCAGATCTTCATCGGCGAGAAGCACGTCGGCGGCTCGGACGATCTCTACGCGCTCGAGGAGCGCGGCGAGCTCGACCCGCTGCTTCAGTGAGGAAAGAGGTAGCGGGCGACGAGGTTCGCGGTCCCGACGATCGACCGCGGCTCGATCAGCGGCGGCGCCGCGGCGAGGCCGACCAGCGCGAGCAGCAGCGCGAGGCGCACCGGACGGCGCGGCGGAAGCGAATCGAGGACCACCAGCGGCAGCAGGAGCAGCGACGCGGCGACCAGGCACGCGAGCGCGGGCGGCAGACCGTTGACGAAGAGCGCCGCCGCGAGCACGCCCGCCGCGCCGACGTGAAAGACGTCGCGGCCGTTCCCCGCGAACCACCGGCCGCGGTAGGTCTCGGCGAGCGTGCGCGACAGCTCGAGCAGCACCGCCGCCGCCAGCACCGCCAGCACGCCGATGCCGAGCGCCAGCGAATGCGCGACGTACGGCTCCCAGGCGCCGAGCGGTTCCACTTTCGCCGACATAGCACGGCTTGCGGCCTGCGGCTGGCGGCTTGCGCAACTGCTACTATGCGCCCGTGCGACGATTGGGCATTTTCGTGGTCCTTTGCGCTGCCTGCATCGAACGGCCGTTCGAGGAGGGCCCGCCGGCGGCGCGGGCGCAGGTCGATCGCTCGGCGCTGCGGGACGTGCTGGTCCCGCCGCCGGCCGACGCGACGCCGGTCGGAGCGCTGTTCGGCAACTCCGCCGAGCTGGTCGCGTACAAGCTCGAGCCGCCCTCGCTGGTCCCCGGGCAGCGATCGAAGCTGACCCTCTACTGGCGATGCAAGGCCGAGATGGAGGCGTGGCACATCTTCGTCCACCTCGACGACGCGACCGGGACCGGCGAGCGCATCCACGCGGAGCACGATCCCGCCGGCGGCCGCTTCCCGACCGACGCGTGGAAGCCCGGTGACGTGATCGCGGATTCGTTCTGGTTCATCCCCGGGCACAATCCGCTGTTCCTCTTTCTCGGCTTCTACACGCAGGGCGACAACCGGCTGACGCTGAACACGCCCGGCCGCGGCCGCGACGACGGCAACAACCGCCTCCTCGCCGGCGTCCTTCCGCTTGCGCACTGAGGCCCTGCTCGCGACGGCGCTGCTGCCGATCGCGGCTGTCGCACATCAGGCGACCGTCTCCTACAGCGAGCTCGACGTCCATGGTCGCGAGATCACGGGCGAATTGCGATTCGCGCTGGCCGACGTGCGCAACCAGCCGGCCGGAGTGCTTCTCGATTCATACGTGGTGAAGTCGTCCGGTCAGCCTTGCGCGCTGCAGCCGGGGGCGAGGGCGGCTCCCGACGGAGAAGACGGGATTTCGATCAAGGCATCCTGGATCTGCCCGGCCGAGATCGAGGAAGTCAGCGTCCGCGTCGAGTTCCTCGACTGGTTTCCGATCGGCGCCACGCACCTCTCGCGCATCGGCTTCGGGCCGGACGAGATCTCGCAGCGCGCGGTGCAGGTGGAGGAACCGACCTTCGAAGCCCGCCGCAGCCGCAGCGTGGGCGAGGAGTTCTGGCGCTTCTTGCGCCTCGGCATCGAGCACATCTTCACCGGCTACGATCACATCGCGTTCCTGATCGGCCTATTGCTTCTCGGCGGCCGGCTCGGCGAGCTGGTCAAGATCGTCACCGCTTTCACCGTCGCGCACTCGATCACTCTCGCCCTCGCCGCGCTGAACGTCTTCGCGCCCTCGCCGCGCGTGGTCGAGCCGCTGATCGCGGCCAGCATCGTCTTCATCGGCGTCGAGAATCTCTGGGCGCTTCGCAAGCGCGCGGCCGAGAAGGCGCTGCGCCACCGCTGGATGGTCACGCTCGGCTTCGGCCTCGTGCACGGGTTCGGGTTCGCCTCGGTGCTGCGCGGGCTCGACCTGCCGCGCAACGTCCTCGCCACCGGGCTCGTCTCCTTCAACCTCGGCGTCGAGGTCGGACAGGTTTGCATCGTGGTGATCGCGCTGCCGCTGGTTCGCCGTCTGCACCGATTCGCCGCGCCGCTGTCGGCGATCGTCGCGGTGCTCGGCGCGTTCTGGCTCGTGCAACGGCTGGCGGGATGAATAGCTTCGCCCCATGCCAGACAAAGAGACACTGGAGCGCGCTCGCCGCGACAAGGCGCAAGGCAAGTCGCCCTCGACGCAGGCGGGCGAGTTCGTCCGCGAAGAGATCGAGCACATCCGCCACGGGAAGCACGGCGCGCGCTCGACGAAACAGGCGATCGCGATCGGGCTGTCCAAGGCCCGCCGCGCCGGCGTGAAGCTGCCGCCGGGGGGCTCGCGGAGCAGCCGCCGGCAGGCTCGCCGCGATCTGTCGAAGTCTCACAGCCACAAGCGGCCGTCGCCGCGCAGATCGCGCGCAGTCGAACGGGCGCTCGAGCGCGAGCCTCACCGCACGGCGTCGCGCGCGGCGCTGTCGCGGCAGGCCCGCTCGGCCGCTCGCCGCCGGCCGAAGGCAGCGCGCAAGGCGGCAGCGCGCAAGGCCGCACGCACCCGCAAGGCGCACCAGCGCTAGCTCCGGCGCGAAGCGATCGCGTCCTGCAACGTTTCGAGATCGACCGGCTTGGTGAAGTGGAAGTCGAACCCCGCCTCCAGCGCGCGGCGGCGATCGTCGGCCTGGCCGTAGCCGGTGAGCGCGATCAGGATCGGTCCCCCGCCCAACACGCTGCGCAATTCGCGGGCGAGAGCGTAGCCGTCGCCGCCCGGCAGTCCGATGTCGATCAGCATCACCTCCGGCTGGTGCCTGCGGGCGCGGTCGAGAGCGTCGGCGCCGTCCGGTGAAACGACGACCTCGTGGCCGGCCTGTTCGAGGGCGAGCTGGAGCACCTCGCGCGTATCGGGGTTGTCCTCGACCACCAGCACCCGCCGCCGCGATGGGGCCGTGGCGGCGGGCAGCGCCGGCGAATCCGCCACGCCAACGAAAAGGGGAAGGCGGATCTCGAACGTGCTGCCGCGACCCGCGCCTTCGCTGGCGGCGCTGAGCGTGCCTCCGTGGAGCTCCACCAGCCGCCTCGCCACGGTGAGGCCGATCCCCATGCCCCCCTGCGCACGGTCGAGCGCGCCCTCCGCCTGGATGAACAGGTCGAAGATCCGTTGCAGCATCCGCGGCTCGATGCCGATCCCGGTGTCGGTCACGCGCAGCCGCGCCTCGGCCTGGCCTGTTGCGAGCGAGATCTCGACGCGACCGCCGGCCGGCGTGTACTTGAAGGCGTTGCCCACCAGGTTGGTCAGCACCTGGTCGAGGCGGAGCGAGTCGCCCATCACCCGCGCCGGCGAGTCGATCCGAAGCGACAGCGCCAGGCGGCGCTCGGCCGCCTGCGCTTCCCACTGCGGAAGCGCACGGCGCAGCAGCCCTTCGAGGTCGACCGGCGCACGCCGCAGCGTGATCTTGTTCGAGGTGACCCGGGCGACGTCGAGCAGATCGTCTACCAGCCGGCCCAGCTGGCGCGCCTGCCGGGCGATGATCTGCCGCTCCTGCGCCAAGGCCTGTCCACCCCTGCGCTCCATGACCTCGCTCGCGATCAGCACCGCCGCGATCGGGTTGCGCAGCTCGTGCCCGAGCATGGCGAGGAACTGGTCGCGGTCGCGGACCGACTGTCGCAGCTCTTCCATCATCGCCCGCGCATGGTACTGGCGGCGCCGCGACCGCAGGGCCGACCGCAGCGTACTGAGCAGCGTGCGCATCCGCACCGGCCGCTCGAGCACGGTGAAGTTCGCCAGCCGCCCGAGCTCCGGCAGAAGCGTCCCGGCGCAGAGCACGACCGGAAAGTCCGACCACGGAGGCTCGCCGTCGAGCGTCTCGGCGAGCTGGATCGCTCCGCCCGAATCGAGCGCCTCCTGGGTGAGCAGCGCCGCGCCCGCGCCAGCCGCGATCTCTTCGCAAACCTCGCCCATGTTGCGGCACAGCTGCGCTTCCATCCCGGCTCCCTCGATCGCCGTCAGCGCCAGCGGCCCGTCGCGGCCGACCGGCGCGAAGATCAGGATGCGGTCCTCCAGGTTCACGGAGCCGCCGCCGGGTGAGGCACACCGGTCAGGACACCGACGAACTTGTCGAGGGCGGCACCGACCCGGATGCCGTTCGCGTCCATCGAGAGCTCGTGGATCTTCGAGCCGTGGCGGCCGCTGCGCCGCTTCAGCACCGAGATCGCCTTGCGCACCGCGCCGGCCGTCTCGAAGAAGCGCAGGAGGACGACCGTGTCGGCGAGATAGCTCACTTCGACCGGCGTGCTCATCGAGCCGATCAGACCCTGCTGCGCCACCACCAGGATGATCACCACTCCACGCTGGCGGAGAAAGGTGAGCAGCTCGTGCATCTGGATGGTGAGGAACTGCTCCTCCGGCATCGCCGTCATGTAGCCGTTGAGGCTGTCGATGACGACGACCTTGGCCCCGTTGCGCTCCACGTCGGAGCACACCTGGGCGACGAACTCGCCCGGCGACAGCTCGGCCGGATTGACCTGCCGGATCCGCAGCTTGCCCGAGGCGATCGGCCCCTTGAGGTCGATGCCCAGCGCGGCGCAGCGGAGCCCCAGCGTGTAGAGGCCCTCGTCGAACGCGTAGACCGCGGCGGCCTCGTTGCGACGGGTCGCGGAGACGGCGAAGTGCATCGCGAGCGCCGACTTTCCGGTGCCTGCCGGCCCCATGAACAGCGCGCTGGTCCCGCGGTCGAGACCGCCTCCGAGCAACTCGTCGAGCGGCTGCAGGCCGCTCTCGATCAACCCGGCGGGGAACGTATCGTGGTGCTCGGCGGCCACCAGCCGGGGAAAGACCTGCACGCCGCCGGAACGGATGCGGAAGTCGTGGAAGCCGCCGCGGACCGCGACGCCGCGCATCTTGACCACCCGCAACCGGCGCCGCTCGGCCCCGTAGAGCGGCGAGAGGTGCTGGAGGACGATCACGCCGTGGGCCAGCGATTGGAGATGCAGGTCCCCGACCTCACTGGTCTGGTCGTCGAGCATCAGTACGGTACAGCCGCGCTCGGCGAGGTGCTGCTTGAGCGAGAGCACTTGCCGACGGTAGCGAAGAGGGCTCTGGGCGAGCAGCCGCATCTCCGACAGCGAGTCGAACACCACCCGTTTCGGCCTCACGTCGTCGATCTGGGCGAGCAGCGCGCGGGTCAGCTCGGCGAGCTCGACTTCGGACGGCTCGAAGAGCGTGTTCTGTTCCTCGATGTCGAGCCGCGCCCCGGTCGAGGCGAGCTCGAAGAGGGCCAGTTTCGAGATGTCGAAGCCGTGCGAGGCAGCGACCTCGGTGAGCTCCTCGCGGGTCTCGGAGAGCGTGATGTAAAGGCCGCGCTCTCCGCGCCGCACGCCCTCGAGCAGGAACTGGAGTCCGATGGTGGTCTTCCCCGCGCCGGGGTCGCCTTGCACGAGGTGGAGCCGCCGCGCGGGGAGGCCGCCGGCGAGGATGTCGTCGAGTCCGGAAATGCCCGTGGTTACGCGCTGTTCGCTCATGGGCGCCGAGGCTACTCCACTCGCCGTGAAATCGCAGGCCGACCGCGGGACAAGCGCTCCCCTGCCGACACTCGCTAGCGGCCGCCGAAAAACGCCGAGATGTCGCGCGCGAGGAGCTCGGGCTCCTCGATGGGCGCGAAATGCCCGCCGCGGGCCATCTCGGTCCAGCGCTCGATGTCGTAAAGCCGCTCGGCGAACTCGCGCGGCGGCGAACCCTCGAACGCGAACTGGTGGTCGAAGCTCGCGATCGCGGTCGGGACGCGCACTCGGTCACCCGCCGCGAGCTTCACGCCGTGCCAGCGGTTGTCGAAATAGTCGCGCATCGAGGTCGTGATCGATCGCGTGCACCAGTAGATGGTCAGGAGCGTGAGCAGGAACTCCCGGCCGACGCGGTCGGGATTGCCGCCGCTGTCGGTCCACGAACGCCACTTCTCGACGAGATATGCCGCGAGGCCGGCGGGAGAATCGGTCAGCCCGAAACCGACCGTCTGCGGCCGGGTCGACTGGATCGCGCTGTAGCCCCGCTCGACCTCGTCCCAGCGCTGCTTTTGCGCGAGGTAGACCCGCTCGGCTTCGCTGGGCGGCGAGACGATCTCGGGCATGATCTCGAGATTGCTCAGGTGGACGCCGATCACCGATTCAGGGTGGTCGATCGCGAGCAGCGTCGCGACGCCGGCGCCGAAATCTCCGCCGCCGGCCCCGTAGCGGGTGTAGCCGAGCTCGGACATGAGCTCGTGCCACAGCGCCGCGACCGAACGGTAGTTGGCGCGCGGTGGCCGCTGCGAGAATCCGTATCCGGGCAGCGACGGGATGACGAGGTCGAATTCGGCCAGCAGCGGAACGAGCGGGAGATATTCCACGAACGCGCTCGGCCAGCCGTGCTGGAGGAGCAACGGAATCCCGTGGCCGCCGCGGGCACGCGCATGGACGAAATGGATCGAGACCGAATCGATCTCGGCGCGAAAGTGATGAAACCGGTTCAGCTCACGCTCGCGGGCGCGCCAGTCGAACGCCGCCCAGTCGTCGAGGAGCGCCTTCAAGTACTCGACATCCGCGCCTTGCTCCCACGGGACGCCGGGCGCCGGCGGCGGCCAGCGCGTATTGCGAATCCGCGCCCGCAGGTCCGAGAGCACTTCGTCGGGCACGGCGATCGTGAGCGGCGCGATCATGCCGCACTACGTACGCCCGAACCCGGCCGCAGTACTAGCGCTTCACCGCCACCAGCGCGGTCAGCGCCCAGGATTCGGTGCGGCTCGCGGTCGCGGTGAATGGACCGGCAGATCCTGCCGCCGCCTGCGTCGCGTCGGCCTCGGAGAGCGACAGCAGCCCGCCGTTGCCTACCGCCGCGCGCGCCGTCATCCCCGCCGGAGTGCTCCAGGTTGCAGGCGGCGAGGCCTGCGACCAGCCGGCATGCACCGAGACGAGGACATCACCCGCCGCCGCCGTCGTCGCCGCGGGCGTGGCGTAGGTCGTCCCCGCGCTCGCGTTGTCCTGAGCGGCGGCCAGGTCGAGGCCGGACGCGCCGACGTACGCGAGCACCGACATCGCGGCTCCCGAGCGCAGGTTCGTGGTCCAGGTGTAGGCGCGCCCCGCGTCCGAGGCCGTCGCCACGCGCCGGTAGATGCGCAAAAAGCCCGTCGCGCCATGCGCGGTCTGCGCGACCAGCGTCCAGCCCGAGGGCGTCGCGATCGACAGCGTCCCGCGCTGCGTCGGGTACTGGCCCGCGAAGACCGTCGCGACGAGCAGGTCGTTCGCCTGGACCGACGACGGCATGGTCAGGTTCAGGCTCTTCGTCGCCTGTCCCCCGTAGGACTTCGTCGCTTGTGCCCGCAGCCAGATCGGCCCCTGCACGTTCAGCGTCGCCGCCGCGGTCTTCGTGGCGGTGGTGCCGGCGGCACTGACCGTCAGCGACGACCCGCCGGCCGGAGTGGACGCGGAGGTGGCGATGGTCAGCGTCGAGGACCCGCCGGCGCTCACCGTGGCGGGACTGAACGACGCCGTCGCGCCCGCCGGCATACCGCTCACGGAAAGCGTGACCGCTTGGGCGTTGCCGCTCGTCACCGCCGTGGAGACGATGTAGGTCGCCGTCCCACCCTGCTGCACCGTCTGCGAGGCAGGGCTGACGGCCACCGAAAAGCCGTCGACGACCGGGGGCGCCTTGATGGTGAACGAGCCGTACCAGACCGCCTGCGCGGCGCCGCCGTAGGCGTGCAGACCGCCGAAGCTTCCCGAGGTGAGCGCGGAGTCGGTCGCCGAGATGCACGGCGAAGCCTCGTCGTTGAAGTACACCGACAGGGCGTTGCCCTGAACGACGAGGCGCAACTGGTACCACGAGCCCGCAGCGATGGTGCGCGTGGCACCGCCGAGGTTGGTGACCGCGCCGTTCTGCAGCCGCCAGAGGTGGACGGCGCTCATTCCGGAGTCGACGTACGCGTAGTAGTAGTTGTTCGCGTCGACCCAGCGGGCCATCACGCCGCAGTTGCTGCCGGAGCCGGTGAGCTTGCAGTCGGCGCTGACGTCCTGGTCGGTTCCGATGGTGGTCTGCCAAACCGAGGCGACCGTCGCGCCCGACAGCGAGTTGGTCGCGCTGCCGCCGCTGATCTGCATCGCGCCGGAGTAGGTATTCCAGTTGCTGCCCAGCGTCGGGGCATCTGGGCGATCGAAGCAGTCGCTGCTCCCGCACGACGAGAACGCGGCGGTGACCGACTGCGACGCGTTGAGCGTGAGGGCGCAGGCGGGACCGGTGCAGGCGCCGCCGAAGCCCGTGAAGGTGAACGACCCGTCCGGCGTGGCAGCGAGCGTGACGACCGTGCCCGCCGGGAACTGCGCCGCGCACGCGCCGCCCGAGGAGCCGCAGCTGATCCCGGTGGGGCTCGAAACGACGTTCCCGGTGCCGGTGCCGGTGAGGGTGACGGACAGCGTCGGGTTCACCGTGACGGAGCCGGTACCCCAGGTCGAGGGATCGCACGTCCAGGTCGGATTCTGCGTGGTGACGATTTGGCAGGCGACGTTGTAGCGCGCCGTGTAGAGCGTCTGCGGATTCACGCCGGTGACCGAGTGGGCGGTGGCGAAGACGCCGTCCACGGCCGCGTCGGCGTACGCGCCGCCGCCGAGGTTGCGCAGGATGGTCATGTACTCGAAGTCCTCGACGCCTTCGCGGATCATCTTGAGGCGCAGCGAGGCGATGGGGATGTCGTGCGTGCCGCCCACCTGCGCGTTGGTCGCGGCGCCGGGATAGAGCAGCGTGCCGTCGCCCTGCCCGCCGGTCGCGTACTGGTTGGTCCAGGGCGCCTTCGGGCTGTTCACCCACGAGGTCGCCGACTGCCAGTACAGCTCGCCGGTGATCCCGTTGCGGAACGAGATCCACTCCAGCGCCCGGTTGCGGATCGCGGAGTGGTCGATGGCGTAGCTTGGCCAGCCCGTCGAAACGTGGCCGTCGCAGTTCCAGCTGTCGCAGCTCTGGTACTCCCAGACCTCGTTCTGCTGGCCGTTCAACGTGCCGGTTTTCCAGGACGCGTAGTCGCCCATGGTGCTCTGCCCGCTGCCCATGCTGAGCGGCTGCACCTGGTCGACGTTGGGGATGAAGACGTTGATGTTGCCGAGCGTGAGCTTCTGGCCGTTGCAGGTCGCCGCCTGCGCGTCGGCGATTGCCGCAGTCGTCATCGATCGGATGCCGGCGGCGGTGTCCTCGGCGGCGGCGGACTGCAGCGAGCACCAGGTGCTGTTCGCGCCCCAGGCGGGCTCGTCCGCGGCGTAGTCGACCAGCCGATCGAGCCAGCCGTTCTGCTGGAAGAACGACCGCCAGGTGGAGAGCGTGTTGCCTGTGCCGTGGCCGCCGCCGTAGCGCAGAATGGTCGGCTTCGCGCCGGCCAGCAGCGTGTTGCCGTTGCCGTCGATGTACGCGGCGAAGTTCGTCTTGAAGGCGTTGAGGTCGGCGTTGCCGTAGTCGAGCGCGTCGATGGTGATGCGGTGGTTCAGGCCCATCAGCGCGTGCAGCAGGTGGAGCTGCGCGTCGGCGTCGCCGCAGCAGGTCTTCACCGAGGGGTACTGCGCGGTGACGGCGTTCCACTCGAACGGGATCACCGACTTGAGGGTCGGCGTCGACGGCAGCGCGAACGGCCAAACCGTCAGCGTCACCGGCACGTCGGTGGCGATGCCGGTGGCGCGCACCGTCACCGAGCCCGTGTAGACGCCCGCAGTCGCGTTCTGCGGCACCTGGACGTCGACGAAGAAGACCGCGTTCTGCCCCGCGGAGACGCTGGCGACGCTGGCGTTGCGCGGCTCGCGGTAGAACTCGTCGATCTGGGGCACCAGCGCGTCGGGCGCCTGGCCTTCCTTCGCGGCCGGATCGGTGGCCTGCGTCCCGGTCGCCGGCAGCGAGATGAAGGCCTCGCGGTAGACCATGATGTTGCCGCGCTGGCTGGCGCTGCTGGGAAGGATCTGCGCGCCGCCGGGGCCGGTGAGCGCGTTCGCCGTCACCGAGACGGTGCTGGCGGGGCCGGTGACGACGATCTGGAAGCCCTCGAACTCGTTCTGCGCCGCGTAGATCGTCGCCTGCGACGCCACCGGCGGGAGGACGGTGTCGCCCTGATAGACCTTCTGCGTCGCGTCGACGACGGAGACGGTCTGGGCCAGGACGGGAGAGGAGATCAGTGCTGCCACCGCGACGACGAGACGCACGAAGCCTCCGACAGGCGGCACGCCTGCCTGGTCTCCGGTCGTGTGACCCAGCGCCAAATGGCGCCGCCCCATCCCGAGCAGGCCTGCCCACCGGAAGGCGGTGAGCGACGTGCCGATCGAGGGCCAAGCTACGAGAGGTGCGAGGGTACGAACAAGTGTGTGAATTCGACTACATGCTTTTTAAAATGGCCAGAGCCGCCCTGTAAGCCGGGTCCTGTCTCGCCGACTCGTTGCCTCGCCGGCGGAGGCGGACATTCCTCTAGGACCGGCATCGCTGCCGGCCTCGAGCGAGCTACCCGGGAGCGCGGCGGGCCACCGCATTGCTCCCCTATGTGCTCTTGCTCCGGGTGGGGCTTGCCGTGCCGCCCCTGTCACCAGGAGCGCGGTGCGCTCTTACCGCACCGTTTCACCCTTGCCCTTTCGGGCGGTTTGTTTTCTGTGGCGCTTTCCCGCGAGTCGCCTCGGCTGGCCGTTAGCCAGCACCCTGCCCTGTGGAGCCCGGACTTTCCTCCCGCCCTTGAAAGGGCCGGCGTCCGCCCGGACGGCTCTGACCGGGACCGAATGTAACGCAGTTCGGAGGAACCGTCTCGTCAAGGCTCGTCGATCGCGCGGTTCGACATCGCGTCGGCTTCCGCGTTCTCTTCGCGCGGCACGTGCTCGGCGTTCCACTTCGCGAACGAGTTGAGCAGCGCCATCGCCTCGTTGTGCAGCGGCTTCAATCCGTCGTTGCGGACCGCGTACTTCCCGTTCAGCTGCCGGATCATCAGCTCGCTGTCGGCGCGAACTTCGACCTCACGGACGCCGCGCTTTCTCGCCTCCTGCAGGCCGAGCAGAAGTCCCTTGTATTCAGCGACGTTGTTGGTGGTCTTTCCGAGCGCCTGTTTGAGCTCGGCGATGACCTTGCCGTTCGCGTCCTTGATCACCGCTCCGGCGCCGGCAGGCCCCGGGTTGCCGCGCGCTGCGCCGTCGGAAAAAACGTAAACCTTGCGGTGCCCATCGAGCGGCACCGCCGGCTCCGCCGGCTTTTCGTTCTGCAGCCGCACCGCCGCGCCGCGCAGCAGCTTGAGACCGTCGTCTTTCGAGATCCGCAGCGCGGCGCAGGCCTTTTCCAGCGTCTCATGCTCTGCGATCGCGAGCAGAAGCTGGCTCGGCGTGGCGATCAAGCGTTGGCTGCGGCCTGCGGCTCTTCCGCCGCATAGATGAACCGGTGGCAGTTCGGGCAGGTCAAGATCTCGTTCGAGGTCAGCAGATTATTCGCCATCTGCGGTGGGATGTTGCGCTGACAGCCCTTGCAGGTGCCGGCGACGACGGCGACCACCGCCACCCCGCCCCGTTGCTTGCGGATCCGCTCGTACTTGCTGACCAGGGACTTGTCGCAGGCCGCGATCAGCCGCGCCCGCTCCGCCTGCAATTCCTTCATCTTGCCCTGCACGCTGTCGAGGACCGCCTGGATCTCCTTGCCCTCGCGCTCGACGACCGATTCCTTCTCGGCGAGCGCGCTCTCGCCGGACGCGGCCTCCTTGCGGAGCGCGTCGTACTCGCCGGCGAGCCGCTTCAGCTCCTCCTCCGCGCCCTGGTTGGTCTTCTTGGCGATGTCGAGCTCGCGGGCCAGCGCGGCATACTCACGCGGGGTCTTGAGCTCGTTGAGGCGCGACTCCCACTTGCGCACCTTTTCCTTCTCGAGCTGCAGGAGCTGCTCGTTCTGCCTTCGCGCGCGCTCGTTGTCGGCGAGCTTGCCGCGACTGGCGTCGAGAGCCGATTTCGCCTGGTTCCGCTCGCTCTCGATCTGCCGGAGCCTCGCGGGGTGCGTCTCCGCCTCGGCGGAGAGATCGCGGATTCTGATGTCGACCTTCTGCAGCTCTTCCAGCGCCTTGAGCTTCTCTCGCGACAACGTGTCCTCCCGAGCGGGGTACGTCTTTTCGCGCCTGCCGCCTGGGATGTCAACGCCCGGGACAACCCGGTGAATTCCAAAGAGCGGAGAGGGCCCACGGACGGAACAGAAACGGAAACGTTCGGGGATGAAGTACCCGGTCCTGGAACCGGTTTTCCACCTCTTCTTTCCTTTTCCGCTTCCGTTCCGTGGATCGGGAACGTCATGGGCCCGGCGGGATTCGAACCTGCATCGAACCGGTTATGAGCCGGCTGCTCTGGCCGTTGAGCTACGGGCCCGGAGAGACCCTACAGTGGCGGGCGCACAGCAGGAAGCACATACTTCGCGCGTGCGAACGGTCGCCCTCCTGCTCCTCGTCCCTTCGGTCGCGTACGCCGACGTGATCGACCTGTCGGAGCGCCGCAGCGGACGGCCGCCATCGTGGGTGCTGCGTGCCGAAGGGGGCACCGAGTTCGCCCCCTACGGCTTTTTCGGCGCGGCGCTGAGCTGGCTGACCGAGAGCGGATTCGAATTCGAGGGCGGCGCGGGCGGCGGATTCCCCGGCCTGCAGCTCGGCTTCGCCGCGCGCCGCCTGTTCGGCGGGGGCGGGAGCGCGCTGGTCACCGAGATCGCGCTCGCCGGCAACACCCGCGTCAATCGCGGCGCATCCGACGCCGACCGCTACATCAACCCGCAGGCCGCCACCGCGAAGAGCAGCCTCTGGACCAACATCGGGATCGGCTTCGAGCAACGGCAGGACTTCTTCGACGTGAGCGTCGTGGCCTGCCTGGTCTTCACGACCGCAAGCCTCACGCCGCACTGGGCAATTCACGGCGGCGTGGGCTTCGGTTTCTAGCAGGGTCGGGGACACGAAGGCGCGACTTCGTGTCCCCGATTTCACACCCTTAAAAATGCTTCGCGTAGACCCCGACCGGCGACGCGAATCCGACGCTGCGCTGATCCGCGAACGACTGGTAGGTGTGGTCCATGTTCGAGGCGGCGTCGATGCCGCCGACGATCAGGCCGACGCCGAGACCGATACCGGCTCCGATGAGGACGTCGCGCTGCCAGTTGTCCCAGGTGCCGTTGGTGGTGCCGTAACGGTTGTAGAACGCGACGCCGCCGCCGACCAGGCCGCCGACGACCGCGCCGCCGATCGCGTCGCCGACGATCGCGCCGGCAGGCGAGCGGTGCGATTGCACTTCGACGACGTCGTCAGGCAGCGTCGTCCTCTCGATGCGAGGCGCCGCCGACACGGGTAGGGCGAGGCAGAGTCCGAGCGCAGAGACCAAAATGGTTGCTTTCAGCATGGTTGTAGGTCCTCCTGCTGAAAGGTGGGCTCGTCGCTCTGCGGGCGGCAACTGACCGGCCGGGCTGGCGAGCGGCTACGCCTTTTTAGTTTTCCACAAAGGAGCGCAGCCGCTTGCTGCGCGACGGATGGCGGAGCTTCCGCAGCGCCTTGGCCTCGATCTGACGGATGCGCTCGCGGGTGACCTCGAAGTCCTGGCCGACTTCCTCGAGCGTGTGGTCGGACTTCTCGCCGATGCCGAACCGCATCCGGAGGACCTTCTCCTCGCGCGGCGTCAGCGTCGCCAGGACCTTCCGGGTCTGCTCGGCGAGGTTCATGTTGATGACCGCGTCGCTCGGCGAGGTGATCGCCTTGTCCTCGATGAAGTCGCCGAGGTGCGAGTCTTCCTCCTCGCCGATCGGGGTCTCGAGAGAGATCGGCTCCTTGGCGATCTTGAGGACCTTGCGGACCTTGTCGAGCGGCAGCTCCATCTTCTCGGCGATCTCTTCCGGCGTCGGCTCGCGGCCGATCTCCTGGACCAGGTAGCGCGAGGTCCGGATCAGCTTGTTGATCGTCTCGATCATGTGCACCGGAATCCGGATGGTGCGCGCCTGATCGGCGATCGCGCGGGTGATGGCCTGGCGGATCCACCACGTCGCGTAGGTCGAGAACTTGTAGCCGCGCTTGTACTCGAACTTGTCGACCGCCTTCATCAGGCCGATGTTGCCTTCCTGGATCAGGTCGAGGAACTGCAGGCCGCGGTTGGTGTACTTCTTGGCGATCGACACCACCAGGCGCAGGTTGGCCTCGACCAGCTCCGCCTTCGCCTTCTCCGCCTTGCGCTCGCCGGCGATGATCGCGCTGAAGCTCTTCTTCAGCTCGTCGATCGGCAGGAGCGCCTCTTCCTCGACCCGCTTCACTTTCCGCGGCGCGGCGGCGATGGTGCGCGCCACCTCGCCCATGTCCTCGTCCGAGAGGCCCATGTGCTTGAGCCTCTTGCGCGCCGCCTGCCCGCCCTTGCCTTCGTCCTCGGCCTCGCGGAGCAGCGCCTTCAGCTCCTTCAGCGGAATGCCGGCGCGGTGCTCGATCTGCCGCAGCTCGCGCTCGACCTGATCGACGCGCTCGATCAGCTTCTTGAGATTTTCGATGATCCGCTCGATCTGGCGCTTGTTGAGCTTGACCTCGCTGAGCGTCTCGGCCATCGCGGCTTCGTTGCGCGCGATCGCGTCGCGGAATTCCTTCCGCTTCGCCTCCGAGACCTTCTTGGTCTTCGAGGACATCTTCTCGACGTAGGTCTCGTTGTCCTTGTCGAGCCGGCGGATCTTGTCGATCAGCTTGACCACCTGGTCGGTGCGGCCCTGCTCGTCGAAGGTCTCGTCGTCCTCGTCCGGCGCGTCGCGGATGACCTCGCGCACGCGCATCTTGCCCTTCCGCAGCCGCTCGCCGATCTGGATGATCTCCTTGATCGCGATGCTCGAGTGCAGAACGGCGTCGAGCACTTCCTTCTCCCCGTCCTCGATCCGCTTGGCGATCTCGACTTCGCCCTCGCGGGTCAAGAGCGAGACCGAGCCCATCTTGCGCAGGTACATGCGCACCGGGTCGTTCGACTTGGAGTAGGCGTCGTCCTCTTCCTCGCGCGCCTGCGCGGTCTCGGCGCTGGCGCCGGCCTCTTCCTCGGCTTTCGCCTGCACCGGCTCCGGCTCGGGCGGCTTGGTCTCCGGCAGCTTGACCTTGTTGGCCTCGTCGACGATGGCGATGTCGTTGTCGCCGAACATCGACATCACGTCGTCGATCTGGTCGGAGCTGACGATGTCGGAGGGCAGCGCGTCGTTGACCTCGTCGTAGGTGAGGAATCCCTTGTCGCGCCCGAGCGCGAGCAGGTCCTTCACTTCCTTGCGATCGGTGGCCTTGCCGCCCTTCTTCGGCGGCGCGAGATCGTCGTCGTCGTCGTCGAGATCTTCCGCGACCGGCGCCTCGTCGTCGTCGCCGACGTCGGGGATCGCCGCGCCGGCCTCGATCTCGCCCTCCTCGCCCTCGACCTCGCCCTCTTCGCCCTCGTCACCCTCGGCCTTGACCGCGCCCTTCTTGCCCTTCGGCTTTACGTCCTTCTCGCCGCGCTTCACCTTGGCAGCCGGCGCCTCGGCCTTCCCCGACTTCGCGTGGGCCGCGTGCTTCTTCGGAGCCTCGTGCTTGTGCGCAGCCTTCTTCGCAGGCGCGTGCTTCTTGTGAGCGCTCTTGTGCGCGCGAGCGGCTGCGGACTTCTTGTCGGCCATGTCTTCTGGACTCCGTCGGGCGAGGGTTGAGAGACTAATCGACTGCCGGGCTCAGCGCCCTTTTTTTCGAAATGGTTTCAACGGGGAGGAACCCGCGGCGAAGGGCGCTGCTTCCGCTCCTGGGCCACGTTTTGCGAATGTTTTTTCAAAAGCTGCGATAGACGCTTTGCGTCAGTCTGGTCGCCCGCCTGCTCCATCTCGGCCACGTAGTCGAGCAGGCGCTGCCTCATCGAGTCGGGCTCCAGGGCGCGGACCGCCGCCTCGGCGCTCCCTCCCGAGCAGATCGCGTCGGCGACCTCGCGCAGGCCCGGATGGGCGAATTCGCCGACGGCGCCGGAGCGCGAAAGTGTCTCTGCCAACTCGGGTTTTCGTAGGACGCTCGCGACGATCACCAGCTCCGTCTTGAGCACCGAAAGGGCTACCGGCTGCCGGGCGTCCGGCCGTGCGGCTTGCGGCTTTACCGGCTCCGGGGCCTTCTTTCCGGCGAGCGCGCGCTTCACCAGCTCGGCCGAGGCGCCGATTTTTTCGGCGACTTTCTCGATGTAGAGGTCCTTGGCGAGCTCGCTCGGGGCGGCGTGGACGATGCCCTTGACCGAGTCGACCGCGCGCACACGCGCCTCGATCGCCGCACCTTTGGGTACCTTTTCGAGCGCGCGGTCGAGGAGGAACTCGATCGAGGGCTGAGCCGCGGCGAGCATCTCGCGAAAGCCCTGGACGCCGACGCGCAGGACGGTCTCGTCGGGATCCTCGCCGCCGGGAGGCACCAGGACCCGAGCCGGCACGCCGGCCGCCGCGGCGATTTCCGACGCGCGCTGTGCCGCCCTCACGCCGGCCGCGTCGCCGTCGAAGATGAAGACCAGCTCTTTGGCGCCGGCTTTCGCGGCCAGCTCGAGGTGCTTGTCGGTGAGCGCGGTCCCGCAGGTCGCAATCGCGGTCTGGATGCCGGCCTGATGGAGGCCGATCGCGTCGAAGTATCCCTCGACGAAGAGCGCGACGTTCTCGCGCCGGATGCTCTCGCGCGCCCGGTCGAGCGCGAACAATGTCAGACCCTTTTGATAGAGCGGCGTGTCGGGGGAATTGAGGTATTTGGCCTCACTTTGACCCTCGAGGAGGCGCCCACCGAATCCCACGATACGGCCGCTCTCGCGGATCGGAATCGTCAGCCGGCCGCGGAACCGGTCATAGAAACCCTCGCCCTTCTTGCGGGGGACGCCGAGGCCTGCTTCCTCGACCAGACGTGGGTCCACGCCCTTGAGGGCATGCGATTTCACTAAAGAGTCCCACAGGTTGGGCGCGTAGCCCAGCCGCCACGCCCGCGCGGTGTCCTCGGTGATCCCGCGTTCGCGCAGGTGTGTGCGCGCGACCTCGCCTTTGGGGTGGTCCCACAGCACGCGCTCGTAGAAGGTGCACGCTTTCTCGTTCACCTCCGCGAGCTGCGCGCGGCGCTGGGATCTGCGCGCCTCCTCCGGGTCGGGCGGCGTCAGGTCCACCCCTGCGTCGGCGGCGAGCTGCTCGACGGCCTCGCGGAAGCTGCGTCCTTCGATCTGCATCACGAACTTGATCGCGTCGCCGGAGACGCCGCAGCCGAAGCAGTGGAACATCTTCTTGTCGGGGACGACGTAGAAGCTCGCCGTCTTCTCGCCGTGGAACGGGCAGAGCCCTTTCCAGTCGTGCCCGCTCTTCTTGAGGGGCACACGGCGCTGCACGACCTGCACGATGTCCGTGCGGTCGCGCAATTCCTGCAACTTCTCGTCGGAGATGGACGCCAAACGTATCGCCGCCAGGGCCATATTACGCCGTCAACTTCGCCAGCGCCGCCTTGACCGCGTCGCTCACGCGTTTGCCTTCGGCCTTCCCCTGCACTTTCGGCATCAGCGCCTTCATCACGCCGCCCATCTCCTTGGGGCCCTTCGCCCCCGAGGCGGCGATCGCTTCCTGCACCAACGCCGACAGCTCGTCATCGGTCAGTTGTTGCGGCAAAAATGCCTCGAGGATCGCGATCTCGGCGTTCTCGTTGGCCGCCAGTTCCGGCCGGCCGCCGGCGGTGTACTGCGCGGCCGAATCGCGCCGCTGCTTGATGAGCGTCCCGACCACGCCGACGATGTCCGCGTCGTCGACCGCCTTCCCCTTCTCGATCTCGCGATACTTCATCGCGCTCTTCAACATCCTGAGGGTATTCAACCGCCGCGCGTCCTTTGCGCGCGCAGAATCCTTCATTTCCTGGTCAATTCGTTCCGCGAGCATGTGGGCTTTTCCTGAGGCCTGAGGCCTGAAGCCCGAGGCCTCAGGATTGGTAGTGAGCTGCAGCGAAAGAGACTACATCATCCCCTTCCGCGCCTTCTTGAGGGCGCGCTTCTTCGCCGCCAGCGCCTTCTTCTTCCGCTTCACCGACGGCTTCTCATAGTGCTCGCGCTTCCTGATTTCGCTCAGGATTCCAGCCTTCTCGCACTGCTTCTTGAAGCGCTTCATCGCGTTCTCGAACGACTCGCCTTCCTTGACGCGCACGCCCGGCATTCTTCGACTCACCACCTTCCGAGAGGACCCAAGTCCTTGAAAGAAAACGCGGCAGTATATGCGCGCTCGCCAGGCTGTCAAACGCTCTCTCCTACATTTACAGAACGAGCCGCTCCGCTTTACTGTCGGGGCCGAGCACATGCCTGATTTCCCGCGACTGACCGTCATGCTCCCCGGCTACGACGAGGAGCTCATCACCCGGCAACGCTCGGCGGTCGGCAGCGCGATGCTGCTGGCGGCGCCGATCGTGGTGGCCTTCACCGCACTCGACCGCGCGATCGCTCCGGCGGCGTGGCTTTTTCTGCTCGTCGTCCGGGTGCTGGCCGCGGTGCTGCTGCTCGCCATCGGCCGCGCGGCGCGCCGGTCGGAGCGGCCCGAGCGACTCGCCTTCGCCGCCGTCGCGATCGTCTGCGCGACCATCGAGGTATGCGTGTTCGCGACCGGGGGTGTGCGCAGCCCCTACCTGACGGCGAACGTCCTCGTCTTCGCCGGCGTCGGCATCCTCCTCCCGATCACCACCCGGCAAGCGGTCTCCATGTACGCCACGGGGCTGCTGATCGCCCTGGTGCCGTTCATGCCGGGTCTGCACCCCGTCGATCGGCTTCCGCTCGCGATCACCGCGTCGTACCTGTTGACCGTCGCCATCATCGGCCTCGCCGGCACCCGCCAGCAGGACAACCTCCGCCGCGGCGAGCACCGGGCACGCCTCGAGGTCGCGCGGCAGATGGGCCTGATCAACCTCGGCACGCTCGCCGGCGGCCTCGCCCACGAGCTCTCGAGCCCGCTCACCTTCGTCGGGATCGAGCTGGAGATGCTGGAGACGACCCCGCTCGATCGCGAGGGCCGCGAGCGCGTGGTCTCCGCGCGCACCGGTCTCTCGAAGATGCGCGACATCCTGGTCGCGATGCGGCAGGGCGCGCGCTTCGCCAACGGCGACCTGCGCGACGTGGTGATGCACGAGGAGGTCGATCAGGCGCTGACGCTGGTCGCGCAGCGGCTGCGGTCGGCGAACGTGACGGTCGTACGCGAATACGCCCCGGACACGCCGGTGGTCTCGTGCCAGCCGACGCTGCTGGGACAGGTCCTCGTGAACCTGGTCCTCAATGCAATCGACGCGATGTCAGGCCGGAAGGACGCGCGGCTGACGCTCCGGGTCCGGGGCGAGGGTGAGCGGGCGGTCGTCGAGATCGAGGACAACGGCCCGGGCATCCCCGACCAGCTCAGGCAGCGGATCTTCGAGCCGTTCTTCAGCACCAAGGGCGAGAAGGGGAACGGGCTCGGCCTCTGGATCTCGTCCGAAATCGCCCGCGTCCACGGCGGCTCGCTGAAGGCCCTGCCGTGCGCAAGAGGGGCCCTGCTCCGGCTCTCCCTGCCGGTCGACCCCCCATCCGCAGCAATATCAGCGGCTTGACTGCACTGCGCACCGCGAAGGCGCGAAGGGGTTGGGGATGGCCACCCAACGCCGCTCCGCAGCGGGCGCGAATCTTCGTGCCTTCGCGCCTTCGCGGTGTGCTTTGAAGCGGTTAAGCCGTTTCGGACTTCGGCTCGTGCTTGGACCGCGAACCGCTGGTGCGGTTCACGCGGTCGCGCAGCTCCTTGCCGGTCCGGAACAGGATTCCACGCTTCGGCTTGACGGGGATCACTTCTCCCGTCTTGGGGTTACGGCCGTTGTACCCCTGGTAGTTCTTGACGTGGAAAGCACCGAGTCCGCGGATCTCGATGTTGTCGCCCTTGCTCAGGGCGGTCTTCATCGATTCGAAGATCGTCTCAACGGTGCTCTCGGCCTGCTTCTGGGTCAGCTGGCGCTTGGACACCAGGATGGCGATCAGGTCGCTTTTCAACATGTTCTAGGCTCCGCGCGGTGTTCGGCGGTCGAAAAAGCTCGACGGGAAGGAACGTTACAGGAGGTGCCGCGGTACGTGCAAGTGCCGAGATTCACGAAACTCAGGCAGGCTTGTGCGCACTTTGTCCTACCCCGAGCAGGGGCTGCGGTGTCGTCTGTTGGACAGGCTGGACCGGCGCCGGAGTGGCCTCCGCCCGCTTGAGAAACGAATCGAGCGATTCGCCGAGAGCGGACTCGGCGGCGCCCTCGGCCTGGGCGAAGACGCGCGCCACAGCTTCGCTGAGGTGATCTGCCTCCTGCAGCGGATAGCGCAGCGTCGCTCGCGCCGCGGCGCGGACCTGGGCAAGTGTGATCCGCGACGGATCGCGCCCCGGAATCCAGCCGCCCTGGCGGGCTTCGATGGCGAGGCCGGCGGTCGCGAGCGCCGAGACGCCCTCGCGGACCATCCGCACCGAGGCGTCGAGCACGTTGGCGAGCGTCCGCGGCTGCAGCGGCCCGCGCCCTTCGCGGTGGAGCTGAATCAGCGCGATCATCAGCCGCATGGTGAACGTCTCACGCGCGGCAGCGGCCTGGATCGCGGGATGCGGCTCCGGCTTGCGAGACGCGTCGAGCGCGTAGCAGAGGCGGCAGCCGATCAGCGCGATGCTCCAGGAGATGTAGACCCAGGTCAGCGTGATCGGCAGCACCGCGACCGAGCCGTAGATGCGGTGCACCTGGACCATCCGGCCCGACGCCCAGGCGAAGAGGAACTTGGCCAGCTCCCACGCGGTGCCCGCCGCGAATGCAGCCGAGAGCGCCGAGCGCAGCCGGACTCGCGCGTTCGGAATCACCTTGTAGAGGAAGGCGAGCCCGGCGTAGGTGATCGCGATCGACGACAGCACCGACAGCGCGTGCATCACCTCGCTGTGGCCGGCGTGGCCGTGGGCCTGGTTGAGGCGCGAGATCGCCCAGGTGACGTAGATCGAGCCCGTGAGCAGGATCGGGCCCAGGGTGAGAAAGCTCCAGTATTTCAAGAGCCTCTGGACCGGCGAGCGCGGCTTCCTCACGCCGTAGATGTGGTTGAACGCGCTCTCGATGTTCCAGAGCAGCGAGAGGACGGAGATCAAGAGGGCCGCGAAGCCGATCGCGCCCAGCGTCTGGATGGTGGCTTTGGACGTGAACGTCGTCAGCGCGCCCGCCACCGCCGCGCCCGCGCCGATGCCGAGCTGCGAGTTGACGTAGCTC
>JAIVGS010000188.1 GCA_020201435.1 Myxococcales bacterium | reverse complement strand
GGGATAGATCGAGCGATCGCGCCACTCCAGCACCATCAATTCCTGTGGCTCGGCGATGCCCTTGAGCAGCACCGGCTCGGTCCCCTTGCAGCGCAGGCGCTTTTCGGTCGACAGCTCGCGGAAGGCCGACTTGCTGAGGCGGATCTCGCCCGGTCCGCCCGAGCTCGAGATCCGCGAGGCGAGATTCACCGAGTCGCCGCTGACTGCCTGGCCGTCGGTGAGCGCCGGCCCCCAGTGCATTCCGACGCGCGCGATCAGTTGGTGCTCGCGCGCATAGCTCGCGTTCTGCGCCGAGATCAACGTCTCCATCGCGATGAACGCGTCGGCGGCCCGCTCGACCTCGTTGAAGACCGCGAACGCGCCGTCGCCGGCGGTGTCGACCACCCGGCCGCCGTGCTTGTCGAGCGCAGCCCGGAGCACGTCGAGGTGCCGCTGCTGCAGCCCGCGCCCGGCGGCATCGCCGAACCTCGCGAAATAAGGAGTGGATCCGACCACGTCCGAAAAGCAGAGGCAGAGCTGTTTCTCGAAGCGCCGCTTCAGCGCCTCGCCGAGCGCCGTCTGCAGCTGGATCATCTCCGTCATCGTCAGCTGCTCGAGGTCGACCGGCGGCATGGCTTCGATTGTACACGCGTCGGGAACCTTCGCGTCTTCGCGCCTTCGCGGTGCGCTTTTGTTTTCAAAGCGCCTGGCGCCTTCATCGGCGCGTCCGCAGCTCCGGCTCTTCCTCGGTCGGCTGCCGCTTCTTCGGCTTTTCCTTCTCCTTTTCCTTTTCCTTTTCCTTTTCCCGCGCCGCCGTGGCCTGATCGACGGCGAGCGTCGCCAGCACCCGCACCGGCTCCCGCGACGGCCCCTGCATCACTTCGTAGGGGAGAAACCCCTCCCGCACGATCCGGAACTTCCTCGGCGCGGTATCGAGCCCGGCGTTGCCGAGCGAGAGCTGCATCGGCGTCGACCCGATCTTCTTCTCGCCCTCGAACACCTCCGCTCCGCTCGGGAACGAGTCGAACACGACGGTGAACGCCTCCGGCATCGGCTGCACGACCGGCGCCGGCGGCGGCGGCGGCTGCTGCGGCGGCGCCGCGGGCTTGCGCAGCACGACCACGCCGGCGAGGGCCAGCGCGGCGACGGCGACGACCGCGATCGCCGCGATCAACGCAACCGGCGCGTTCCGTTGCGGCAGCTCCTCGGTCTGCGCCGCCGGCTGGGCGAACGGTTTGGTCGTGCTCGAGCTGCCCGCCGGCGCGGCCGCCTTTTCGGTCTTGAGCTTGAGCCCGGCCCAGCGGATCGCGTCGCTCTCGTCGCCGGCCGGCTGCGGCGTCGGCGAGGCGATCTCGCCCGTCAGCGCCGCGACCGCGACCGGCGTGGTGACGCTGTCGTCGGCCGGCGACTCCGCGACGGTCTCCGGTTTCCACGCCGGCGCCCGCTCGAGCACCGGCGAGAGCGCCGCCATCGCCTCGCTCGCGTTCTGATAGCGGCGCCCCGGATCGCGATCGACGCAGCGGGCGAACCACTCGTCGAACCCTCGCGGCAGTGCGCCGGCCGCGCCGAGGTCGGCCGCGCGCTGCGACGCGGGAGTGATCTGCTCGATGACCAGCTCCCGCAAGAGCGCGGTAAGATTGGCGTTTTCGTGGTTCGCCGCGCGCCAGTAGAACTTGCCGGTCAGGCAGTTGAAGGCGATCAGCCCGAGCGCCCACACGTCCGTCGACGGCCGGATCGCCGCGCCCTGGTCGGACTGCTCGGGCGCCATCCACCGCGGCGTACCGACCGGCTTGGTCTGGTCGCTCTCGCCCTGCTGCTCCTGCACCAGCTTGGCGACGCCGAAATCGAGGATCTTGACCGTGAACGCCTCGCCCTGCCGCCGCGAGCGCGCCATGAAGATGTTCTGCGGCTTCAGGTCGCGATGGACGAGCCCGTTCTGGTGCGCCTCGCCGAGGGCGTGGCAGAGCTGGCGGAAGATCTCCAGCACTTCGACGGGAGGCAGGAACTTCCGGCGCTGGATGCGCTTGGCCAGCTCCTCGCCGTCGAGCAGCTCCATCGCCAGCCAGGGGATTCCGGTGGCATCGTCGACGCCGGCCGAGACGACCTCGACCACGTGGTCGCTGCGGATCCGCGCGCCGACCTTCGCCTCCTGCGTGAACCGCGCCCGCGAGTCGGGGCTCTTGACGAACTGGGGATGCATGATTTTCAAGGCCCGCTCGCGGCCGGTCGAGAGCTGCTCGACCAGGTAGACCGCGCCCATGCCGCCCGCCGCGAGCGGTCGCAGGACCCTGAAGTCCTTGCCGAGGACTTGCCCTTCCTTGAGCTGCGCGATGTCGTCCATGCGTCTAGACGAGGT
>JAIVGS010000107.1 GCA_020201435.1 Myxococcales bacterium | reverse complement strand
AGATGGAGAGGTACGGTCCCGCGCCGCCGACGGACCGGCACCATCCGCTCCGCTCCAGCGCCTCGGCCGCGCTGGCCTTCGCGAGCGATCCGTCGAGCCCCTGCCGGACCCACCACCACGCGCGCAAACTCTCGTTCATGTCTGCGTGCGGAGGTGGAACGATTTGCGCCGCGTGACCGCGAGAAAGCCGTACCTCGAAAGCGACATGCCTTTTCCGGTGTCCTTTACGCCCGTCCACGGCAGCAGCGGATCGAGGTAGTCGCACCGGTTCATGAAGAACGTCCCGGTCTCGATCTGCGCGCCGATGCGGAAGGCGCGCTCCTGGTCCCGGGTCCAGATCGCGGCGGTGAGGCCGTAGGGGCTGTCGTTCATCAGCTTCACGGCCTCGTCGTCGTCGGACACTTTCTGCACGCCGACGATCGGGCCGAAGCTCTCCTCGACCATCAGGCCGTGCATCGAGTGGTTGGCCTCGGTGACCAGGCAGGGATCGAAGAACCGTCCGCGGCCGGTCGCGTCGTGGACCGGCTTGCCGCCGCAGAGGACGCGGCCTCCCTTCGCGCGAGCCTCGTCCACTTGTGCGGCGAGCTTTTCGGGAGCGCCCGGCTGCGCCATCGGGCCCATCGTGGTCGAGCTCTCGAGCGGATCGCCGAGCTTGTACTTGCGGACTTCCGCGAGCGCGCCCTCGACGAACTTGTCGTAGACGCTCGCGTGGACGTAGATGCGCTCGATCCCGCAGCAGCTCTGGCCGGCGTTGTAGTACGCGCCGTCGACGAGGTTGGCGATGGCGTGGTTCAGGTCGGCGTCGGGCGCGACGTACGCGGGGTCCTTTCCGCCCAGCTCGAGGCCGACGTCGATGAAGCGTTTCGCTCCTTCTTTGTAGACCTCGTGTCCGCCGCGCACCGAGCCGGTGAAGCTGACGTAGCCGACTTCCGGCCGGGCGATGATGCGCGCGCAGACCTCGTGCGACGCGTCGATCGCGGTGACGAGATTCTCCGGTGCGCCGGCGTTCTGGAATGCCCGGGCGAACGCCTCGCCGCACAGAGCGGTGCGATTCGCGTGCTTGACGATCACGCTGTTGCCGGCGAGGACCGCCGGCACCACCACGTTGACGGTGATCAAGAGCGGGTAGTTCCACGCGCTGATGTCGAGCACCACGCCGACCGGCTCGTGGCGGATGAACCGCGTGAACCCCGGCGCCGGCGGCAGCGGCTCGTCGCGCAGCGCTTCCGGCGCGATCGACATCATCGTCCGCGCGCGAAACAGCGTGGTTCGGACCTCTCCGACGGCCTGCTGGAAAGGCTTGCCCATCTGCTGGGTGATCTCGCGGGCGATCCGCTCGCCGTCCTTCTCGAATTCCTCGCAGAACCGCTCGCAGAGCGCGACGCGCTCGGGGATCGAGGTGCGCATCCACTGCTTGTGCGCTCGGTGCGCGCGAGAGACGAGCCCTTCCACTTCCGATTCGCCGAGCAGCCTGCGCTCGGCCACGATCTCGCCGGTGTACGGGTTGTCGATGCGATGGGTGTCCATGGTCCACCGAGGATGCAGCCTGCCTTCGCGCCGCGCAAACCCGATCCGCGAAAAAATGTCAATGCTGCAACCCCGGCGGCTTTTGTGCTGATCTCGGCGCCGGCGTGGACCCGAAGCACCGGTACATCGTGGTCGAAGGGCCGATCGGCGTCGGAAAGACGACGCTGACCCGGGCGCTGTCGAAGAAGTTCGGCGCGCGGAGCGTCCTCGAGATCGTCGAGGAGAACCCGTTCCTCGCCAGCTTCTACCAGGACCGCAACAAGTTCGCCTTCCAGACGCAGCTCTTCTTCTTGCTGTCGCGGTTCAAGCAGCAGCAGGAATTGTTCCAGCAGGATCTCTTCTCGCAGGTCACGGTCAGCGACTACCTGTTCGCGAAGGATCGGATCTTCGCGTCGATCACGCTCGATCCCAACGAGCTCGCCCTGTACGAGCGGATCTACGAGCACCTGGGCCCGAGGGTGATGAAGCCGGACCTGGTCATCTACCTGCAGGCGCGGCTCGACGTCCTGCTGGCGCGCATCCGCAAGCGCGGCCGCGAGTTCGAGCGCAAGTTCGACGCCGACTACCTCGCCGAGCTGTCGCGCACCTACAACGATTTCTTCCACCGGTACGACGAGACGCCGCTGCTGGTGATCAACACCAGCGACATCGACTTCGTCGACAGCGAGACCGACTTCGACGAGCTGATCCGCGCGCTCGGCTCGATCCGCCACGGCACGCACTACTACCAGCCGATGGGCACGCGGGTTTAACGGCGCTCGTACCACGACCCGCGGATCATCATCGACGTACCCGAGGAGATGCTCGACGGAGAAGTGACCTTCCGCCATCGCCTCGTCGATCGGGATGCTGAACGGGACGTGGCCGATGACGCGGATGTGGTCGCGGGCCGCAGCTTTCAGCAGCGCCTCGTACACATCGCGCCGCAGGTGCGGGTAGACCTTGATCCTCCACGCACCACCACGTCCTGGTGCGCGCGGATCTCGCCCGATCCGGGGTCCACGACCGAAACATCAGTGATCACGGTTACTTGCGGACCGGCAATCCGCCGGAGCAGGGGCGTGGGCTCCTCGCGCAGACAGCCGAGCAAGAGGAGCAGCAAGAACGGCTTCACGACGTGGCTTTCAGGACCAGCGGCGCGCGCGTGCGGCTGACGCGGACTTTCTCGCCGTTGTCGAGGACGGCGATGTAGTCGCCGCTGAACCACGCCTGCAGCTCGCGCACCTTCTCGAGGTTCACCACCGCCGAGCGATGCACCTGAACGAAGACGTCGGGGTCGAGGCGCTCGAGCACCGAGCGCAGCGAAAGCCGGAGCTGGTGGCGGGCGGCGCCGGCGTGGAGGACGACGTAATTTCCGTCGGCCTCGATCCAGTCCACTTCGGCGGCGGCGACGAAATGGATCCGGTCTTCGCTGCGCACCGCGAATCGCCGCATCGGTCTCTCGCGCAACAGCGCACCGAGGCGCCGGCCGAGCTCGCCGTCGCGCGCGTCGCGGATCCGCTTTCGCGCCCCGCGGATCGCGGCGCGCAGCCGCTCGTTGTCGAAGGGCTTCAGGACGTAGTCGAGGGCCTGCGCCTCGAACGCGCGCACGGCGTAGCGGTCGTAGGCGGTGACGAAGACGACCTCCGGCATCTGGTCGGCGCCGATCTGCTCGATCACCGAAAAGCCGTCGGCCTCCGGCATCTGCACGTCGAGCAGCACCAGATCGGGCCGCAGCCGTCGAATCGCCTCGACCGCGGAGGCGCCGTCGCCGCACTCGCCGGCCACCGCCACGCCTGGCTCGTCCGCGAGCGCGAGGCGGACGCAGTCGCGCGCCAGCGGCTCGTCGTCGACGATCAACAGGCGCAGATCCGGCTCAGCCATGACCGGCCGCCTCCAGCCGCAGGGGCAGCGTGACGCGGACGCAGGCGCCGCCGCCCGGCAAGTTTTCCAGCACCAGCGAAGCCTCCTTGCCGTACAGCTCGCCCAGGCGTGCGCGGGTGTTGGAGAGGCCGACTCCCTCGCGCGGTTCGGGATGCACGCCTTCGCCGGTGTCGCGCACCGCCAGGACGAGCCCCGCCGCTTCCCGCCGCGCGCTGACCTCGATCTGCGACCGCCCCGAGCGCTTCGCGATCCCGTGGCGGATGGCGTTCTCGACCAGCGGCTGCAGCATGAACGTCGGCACCAGCGCGCCGGCGGCGCCCTCGTCGAGGTCGACGTCGATTTTGAGCCGGTCGCCGAAGCGGACCCGCTCGATGTCCAGGTACCGGTCGAGCAAGGCCAGCTCCTCGCGCAGCGGGATCTCGGGTCCGCGGTCGTGATCGAGAGTGGCGGAGAGCAGCTCGGCCATCCGGGCGAGCATGCGGACGGCGGCGTCGTTCTCCTCGCGGCGCACGAGCCCGGAGACCGCGTTCAGCGCGTTGAAGAAGAAATGGGGGTTCAGCTCGCTGCGCAGCGCATGCATCCGCGCCTCGGAGAGACCGAGCTCGAGCCGCGCCGAACGCAGCTCGGTCTCGCGGTAGCGCCCGTAGAATTCGAACGCGTAGCAGGCACCGGCCACGACCGTGTAGGTGACGAGGTCGAGCATCAGGTAGTTCAGGAAGAAGCCGGTGAGCTGCCGCGAGAGGGGCGGAGTTTTCGTGAACCATGCGGAAGTCCACGTGAAAATGACCGCCTCCAGGGCCAGGTGCGCGCTGCAGACCGCGGCCGCGCCCGCGAGGTGTACGAAGACCACGCGCGGCCAGCGCCGCGGATCGGCCGGCGCTCGCCGGACCAGCGCCGCCACCGCCGGTGTCAGCGCGCCCCACAAGAGCCACCACGGCATGTTGTTGACGAAGACCTGCTGCCATCCCGCCGGGATGCCGAGCACACCCGCACGCACATGCGCGGTGATCGACTCGAGCACGCCGAGCGCGGTCCAGAAACCGAGCGCGGCGGGCCAGTGGCGGCCCGGCCGCGGCTCGATCGTGTCGTTGGGCATCGAGGTGGATTCCACATCACCTCCGTTCGCGGCACAAGGCGATCACCGCGTGAGGACCAGCACCTGTTCGTCCCGCCAGGTCTGGCCGCCGTCGCGCGAGATCTGCCAGAGCTGCTCCTGCCGATTCGGGCTGACGGCGGTCCAGGTGATGCGGACGCGCGCGTCGTCGGCGCCCGGCACCGGTCGCGCGCCTTCAAGCACCAGCGCGCCGGTGGCGTCGAAGCGGCCGCCGACTTCCAGCCAGCCGCCCTCGGAGTCGGCGATGGTGCGGAAGAAACGGTCTTCGACGGGGTCGTAGTAGAGCCAGCCCGTGGCGCGATAACCCTGTGGAGTTACGAAGGTTTCTTCGAGCAGGCAGCTGCTGAGCGCGGGATCGAGGGCGATGCTGGTGGAGGCGAGCGGCAGCCCGTTGCTGGCCTGGACCGACCAGTTGCCGAGGGTGAAGTCGAGGCGGCGCGTGTCGCTCGAGTTGCCGGTGATGCACTTGGCGACCGGCGGGGCGTCGACCGGCGGCGGCGGCGCGGTGTGCAGATAGGTGAGCGCGCCGGCGGAATGAACGTTGAACCGGTCGATGTCGAGGGTGAACGCCTGCACCACGCTGGCGTCGGGCTCGGCGGTCCAGGTGTACGCGTCGCGCCAGTCGGCGGCCGGATCGTCGGGCGCGTCCCACGAGTGACGGACGCCGCTCATCGCCATCACGCCGTCCGGCCGAAGGCCCCCGGACATGCGCAGCGGATAGGCCGGGGGCGGAGCGCCGGTGACCCACGTCTGGTGCCAGGCGCCGGTCGCGGCGTCCCAGGCGTTCAGGCTGCGGCCGTGCGTTCCGCGGAAGGTGTAGTGCTCCTCCACGGCACAGCCGTCGAGCTCGACGGTGATGTCGTTCTCGGCGACGGCGACGCCGAACTTGTTGTAGACGGCCCAGTCTCCGACCCAGAAGTCGAACTGGCGCGAAGGACCGGATGCACAAGGCGACTGCGGGACGGCGCGCCGCAGGTCGCCGAGGCCCATCATCGGGATGGCGGAAGTCGCGAAGAGAAGGGCGAGAATCAGTGTCGGCATGTTGCCTCCTGTGCAGGGCGGAATCGCATGCAGGCGGTCGCGGAGCCGAGGGGTTCGGGACGAACGGCGCACGGACCGGGACCGCTCGCGCGCCGGAGGGACGAACCGCTCAGCGGGTATGTCCCGGGCTGCGGGTCGTGCGGCGCCGCGGATTGTCGCTAGCTGTGGGTTGTCCGTCGCTGCGGGTTGTCGCTGGCGCGGGTTGTTCGTCGCTGCCGGTTGTTCGTCCGCTGCGGCTGTCGGGCGATACCGCTTGTCGAGCGGTGTCGGTTGTGGAGCGCGGCCTGCGGCCCGTCCTGTCACGAAGGGCGCGAACGCTGGTGTTTCACATCTCGCACGCGAGGAGCTGTCGCGGCATCATCCGTGCACGTCACGCTTCGAACGCTCGCCGGCGTCGGCTACCTGCGGCGGCAGCGCGTCCTGAGCGCGATCGAAGAAGCCTTTCGCCAGGCGCGCGTCCGCTTCGGGATGCGGATCGTGCATTACTCGATCCAGGGCAACCACCTGCATCTCCTCCTCGAGGCCGAAAGCCGCGAGGCGCTCTCGAAAGGAATGCAGGGACTGGCGATCCGGGTCGCGAAGACACTCAACCGGCTCTTCAATCATCGTGGGCAGGTCTGGGCTGACCGCGATCACGCGCATGTGCTCAAGACCCGCCGGGAGGCGGCGAACGCGTTGCGGTACGTGCTGGGCAATTTCGCCCGCCATGCGCGGCGGTGGGGCGAGAAAAGGAAGCCGTTCGGGGACGTCTACTCGTCGATCCGGTTCCTCGGCAGGACCGAACCCAATGCCGGTCGCTGCGCCCGGGACGTGGATGCTGACCATCGGGTGGCGGTCCGGCTGAGATCTTGACGCTGTCTCCACGCGCGGCGGATGCTCCCGAGATGGCTGACGCCCCGGAAAATCTTGCCGAACGCCTGGTCGCACTCGAAAAGAGCGTGGACGTCATCCAGCGCGACCTCGCCGAGCTGCGGACGCAGATGGCCGTCGGTGAACGGCGTTCACCGGCGCCGAGAGAAGAAGTGAACAGCGTTCACCGGGCGGCCGCGCCGGTCGTCGAGGCGACACCGGCGCGTCGTGGCCTCGACTTCGAAACCCTCGTCGGCCGCTACGGCATGCTCGCGCTCGCCACCGTCCTCGCTCTGACCGCCGTCGGCACGTTCGTCGGGTGGGCGATCCGGCACGGCCTGCTCGGTCCGATCCCCCGCATCGCCCTCGGCCTCGCCGCCGCCGCCGCGGTCGGGACCTGGGGCTTCCATCTCCGCCCCCGCGAGCGATCGTTCGGCGATAGCCTTCTCGGCCTCTCACTCGCCATCGTCCATGTCTGCGCCTGGGCGGCCGGGCCCGGCCTCCACGTCGTTCCGCCGTTTCTCGCCCTCGCGCTGTCGGCCGTCGCCTCGGTCGGACTTGCCGGGTACGCCCTCGTCCACGACGACGAGCCGCTCTGGTGCGTCGGTTTCGGCGGCGCCGCTATCGCACCTTTCGTGACATCGACCGGGCAGGGCACCGCGCCGATGCTCGCCGCCTACGCCGCCGCCGTCCTGATCGCCGCCGGCTCGGCGCTCGCCTCGCGGCCGTGGGTCATCGCTGCGCGCGTCTTCGGCGCCGCGGCGCTGCTCTTCGTCGGCGCGATCATGGTCCTTCCGGCGAGCCAGCATTCCAGCGAGCTCGCGCTCGCGCTTCCGTTCGCGGTCGCGGCGCTCGGCGTCCTGCCGTTCGCGCACGGAGCGGCGATCCGTCCCCGCCTGCGCACGCTCGGCCTGCTCGCGGGCGCCGCGGCGCTGAATCTCGCCGCGCCGCACTTTTTCTCGCGGACCGTGGGCGCGATCGCGCTGGGCCTTGCCGGTCTCGCGTGGCTGGCGCTGGTCGAGCTGACCGATTCCGAGCCGGCCGGCACCCTGTTCGACGGACTCGGCGATACGCGTCCCGAGAAGCCCGAATGGCTCGACGGTGCGCTCATCCCCTGCGCGTTTCTCGGCGCGTTCTGGCTCCTGCTCCACCCGACCGACGGCGCGACAGCGGTGTTCGCGCTCGCCGCCGCGGCGCTCGTCTTCTGGTGCTCGCGCCGCGAAGGATCGCTGCGCGACGCAACCGCGTTCTCCGCGTTCCTCGCCGCGTTGAGCGCGGGCCTGAACGCGACGCGATCGTCCGGCCAACTGCAGGCGGCGTCGGCCTCGGCGCTGGCGGTCGTCTTCGCGCTGCTCGAGCGCGCGATTCCGAACCGGACGTGGCGTTGGATGCCGCAGGTCGCGCTCGTCCTCGCCGGGCTCGCGGCGCTCGCGGACGTGACGGGTCGGCCGTCGTACCAATACACACCTTTCGGTACCCGCGAATCCGCCGTCGCGTTCGCGGTCGCTCTCGGCTGGCTCGTCGTCGCCCGGCTTTCGCAGACCGGCCCGGCGCGCGCCGTCGCGCTGATCTTCGGTTTCTGCTGGGTCCACCAGGAGCTCGCGTTCGCGAGTAGCCCCAACGTTTCGACACTGTTGCTGGTCTCGTGGTACGCGATCACCGGCGTGGCCTGCGTCGGCTACGGCCGCTTTCGGAACGCGCCGCGGCTGCGCCACATCGGCCTCGGCCTCGGCGTCATCGCCGCGCTCCTCGCGCTGAGAGCCGCGTGGGGCCTCGAATCGACTGGCGCGCGCATCGGCGCGTATCTCGTCGTCGCCGTCTTCCTGCTCGGCATCGCGTGGTGGTACCGGCAGCCGGGCCCGGCGGCCGAGCCGGCCCAATAGCCTTCTGCCGCCCGAATTTGGGGACACTCGTTTGGGACACTCACCAACGAGTGTCCCCAATGAGTGTCCCCAACGAGTGTCCCCAACGAGTGTCCCCAACGAGTGTCCCCGGCGCCCGGTGGCGTTTCCGCCGGTCGATGCTATGATTTCGAACGTATAGGTCTGCCCCGAGTCGGGCTGTCCGGCGCTCAACCATTCCGGTGGGCGACCGAACGAGAGCACCGGTGAAGG
>JAIVGS010000187.1 GCA_020201435.1 Myxococcales bacterium | reverse complement strand
ACGTAGCGCCACACGGGTGCCACAGGTTGCACCCCCTCCCAGACGGGCCCGGATCGCCCTGAATCCGCGATCCGGCTTGGCACGCCGGCTGCTCTACGAGCATCCGGAGAGGAGGCCGTACCCGATGAAGAAACTGATCCGTGAGTGGGGATTTCCGGTCGCCCTGATCGTCGCCTGGGCCCTCACCACCGCGTACTCCATTTCGGTCATGGCCGCCAGCCGCGGCCCGCACCCTGCGTCCGTCAGCTTCCAGCGCGAACCGCCCCGAGTCTGAAGCAACCCATTCCCGCTCTCCCACCCCGAACCGAAAAAAGAGGAAAACCGATGAAGAAGGTCCTGTTTGCAGTGCTGTTCGCCGCCGCCTGTGGCGGCACGCAGAAGCAGTCCGCCAATCGCAGCGCCGCGCTCGCCGAGTGCACCTACTCGATGCCCGACACCTCGAGCGAGGAGCAGATCCAGGAAGTCATCGACAACGCGGAGTCCGGCGCCCTCGACGTCTGCGGCGACCAGCTCTCCGCCGACGTCCGGTCGGCTGGCTTCCACGCGGTGCTCGAGCAGATCGACCCGGATCGTGCGAACGCCGCGGTCCTGATCCGGTTCGCGATCTACGGCGGCCGCGCGCCGAACACGCCCTGATTGTGGAATTCCAAGCACTGGGGCGCCTGCTCCTTGCAGGCGCCCAGTGCGGGTGTTACGCTGACTCGTCTGCTCCGCGCCTGCACAGGTGTGCAGGACCGCGGAGCCTCACCGGTTTCGCCAGAGAGGCGGCGCGCAGCCGCGCACCTCCCCGGCAGACGCCAGCGAGCGAGGCTGGGTGACCGTACCTGGTTCACTCTCCGGTTTCACGTGCGAGCGCCCCATCGGCGCTCCGCCCTCGTGCGCGTTCAGCGCGCGAACGGGAAAAGGATTCTTCGATGTCCAACATCCTGGTGATCAACGCCTCGGGTCAAGAGACCCGGGTGGCGCTGATCGAGCAAGGAACGATCTCTGAGTACTACCTGGAGCGGAAGAACGAGAAAGGAATCGTCGGCAACATCTACAAAGGCAGGGTAGTCCGGGTCCTCCCGGGAATGCAGGCCGCGTTCGTCGACATCGGGCTCGATAAAGCCGCATTCCTCTACGTCGGCGACATCGTTTCCGACCCCACCTTCCCCGGGTTCTCCGAGGAGATGGACATCAAGGCCGGCTCGGTCGAGGGCGATCCGCTCGAGGCCGAGGAGGATCTGCCCGAGCCAGCCGAAGTCCCGATCGCCGCCGAGGGTGCGCCGCAGGCCGAGCCGCCGCCCGGCACGGCTGAAGAAAAGGTCGCCGTTGCGGACGCCCAGGAGACGGTCGCCGACGTTCCGCCGCCCGCAGGCTCCGACATTCCGCCGCCGCCGCCTGTCGTGGACGCCGCGCCGGTCCCGGCGGAAACCGCTGCCGGCGTCCAGACCGGCGAAGTCGTCGAGCTCGCGCCGGAAGAGGCGCTGGAGGACGACGACGAAGACGACGAGGAGGAAGAAGAGCTCGACGAGGCCGACGCGGCTCATGCTGCCGCCGAGGAGCAACTCGCCGCCGAGCAGGCGCAGTCGGGCGAGGCGGACGCGCCGGCGGCGGCCGACCAGAAGCCGGCCGAAGCCGCGGTCGCGCCGGAGGCAGGCGCGCGGGGTGTTCCCGCCGAACAGCGTCCGGCGGCACGCGAGGGACGGCGCGGCCGCAGGCGCGGCGGGCGCGGTCGCAAGCGGGGTGGCGAGGGTCCGCGTCCGGCCGGCGAGCAACAGAAAGGACCACCGGAGCGCCGCGAGGGCCGGGGAAACTTCCAGGGACAGGAGCGGCGCGGCGGCAACGGCGCCGAAAAGCGCAACGGCGGCAAGCGCGCGCAGATTCAGGACCTTTTGAAGGAGGGCGACGAGGTCCTCGTGCAGGTCGTGAAGGACCCGATCGGATCGAAAGGCGCGCGCATCACCTGCCACATTTCACTACCCGGCCGGCACCTGGTGTTCATGCCGACCGTCGATCACGTCGGCATCTCGCGCCGGATCGAGAACGAAAAAGAGCGGCGGCGGCTGCGCGAGCTGGTCGACAAGTACCGCCCGCCTGGCACCGGATTCATCGTCCGCACCGTCGCCGAGAACGAGCCCAGCGAGAAGCTGACCGCGGACATCAAGTTCCTGCTCGGCCTCTGGAACGAGGTCGGCAAGAAGCGCGAGTCGATGAAGGCGCCGGCCTGCGTCCACCCCGACCTCGACCTGATCCTGCGCAGCATCCGCGATCTCTTCTCCGACGAGGTCGAGAAGCTCGTCATCGACGACCGCGCCGAATACGAGCGGGTGATCGGCTTCGTCGAGCAGGTCGCACCCGAGC
>JAIVGS010000283.1 GCA_020201435.1 Myxococcales bacterium | reverse complement strand
GGACCGGGATCGCTCGCGGGTCCTCGAGATCGCCCAGCACCAGCGCCGTCTTCGAGTAGGTCCCCGCGGGCGCGCGGTTGTTCTCCTTGGCCCAGGCGAGATAGGCGGGATCCTGGTCCTGCGCGATCTTCATCAGCGGCTCGACCGCCGGCTGGCCGATGAGGAACAGTGCGAACGAGCTCTCCGGCAGAAACGACACGCCCTGCCGCTCCAGGACGAGGCCGTGGGTGAGGGCCGGGATCGCCGCCGGATCGGCGATCTGGCCGAGTGAGACGACGGCTTTCTTGATCAGGAGCGGCGGGGCGGCCGGATCGTCGACGATGTGCGACAGCTCCGGCACCGCCTCCTTGTCGTGGACCAGGCCGAGGGCCTGGACCGCGGAGAGCCGGACGTAGTCGTCGTTGGCGCGCGCCAGCCGCAAAAGCGTCGGACCGGCTCTGGCGTCGCCGATATTTCCCAAAGCTTCCGCGATCTTGGCGTTGGTCCGGTTGGCGACGCGGGTGGCCTGGTCGCTGCCGGCGCCCACCGTCGTGTCGACCGCGTCGAGCAGCGGCTGGACCTCGGAGGGTCCGCCCAGATCCTGCAGCGCGAGCGCCGCGTCCTCTTTCACCAGCGGGTCCTTGAGCTGCGCCGCGATCTGCGGCGCCGCCTGCCGCGCCTTGAGCTTGCGCAGCTCCTGGACCGCCTTGACGCGGACCTTCGGGTCCGAGTCCTGAAGCTGGTTGATCCACGTCTGGGGATCGGACGGAGCCGACGCCTTGCAGGCGGCGAGCGAGACGGCGGCGACCAGAGCGAGAGAGCGCATGGCGTCGAAGCGCTACAGCGGCGCGGCCCGATCGTCAACAGTGCTAAGGTCCGCGCCCGATGCGCATCGCCTTCCTCGGGACGCCGGAGTTCACGCTGCCGACGCTCGAGGCGTGCGCGCGGTCGGGCGAGCTGGTCCTGGTGGTGGCGCAGCCGGATCGGCCGGTGGGGCGGTCGGGGCGGCCGCAATCGCCGCCCTCGGTCAAATGGGCGCACGAGCATGGCGTGCGCGTCGAGCAGCCGGAGAAAGTGAAGCAGGGGCGGCTCGCGGCGCTGCTCGCGTCGGCACAGCCCGACGTGGCGGTGGTCGCGGCCTACGGACGGATCCTGCCCCCCGACGCGCTGGTCGCGCCGCGAAACGGCTGCCTCAACGTGCATGCCTCGCTGTTGCCGGAGCTGCGCGGGGCGGCGCCGGCGCAATGGGCGATCGCGCGCGGCTACCGGAAGACGGGCGTCACCATCATGCAGATGGACGAGGGCCTCGACACCGGCGAGATCCGGCTTCAGCGCGAGGTCCCGATCGCGCCCGACGAGACCGGCGAGAGCCTCCTGGGCAAGCTCAGCGTCGTCGGTGCGCAGGCGCTAACGGAAGCGCTCCAACTGCTTGAAAACGGTAAGCTTTCCCGGAAAGCGCAAGACCATTCGAAAGCCACGCTGGCGCCGATGTTGACCCGCGACGACGGGCGCGTCGACTTCGGCCGCACCGCCCACGAGTGCGACCAGCGCCGCCGCGGGTTCACGCCCTGGCCGGGCGCCTGGACGACGCTCGGCGGAGGGGTCCTCAAGATCCACGCCGCCGAGCCGATCCTCCAGTCCGCCAACCAACCGTTCGGCGAGATCGTCAAGCTCACACAGGACGGCGTCTACGTCGCCTGCGCCGGCTCCGTCTGGCGGCTCGTCGAGCTGCAGCTCGAGGGCAAGAAGCGCCTGGCCGCCGGGCCGTTCCTCGCCGGAACCCGCCTGCAGGTGGGAGATCGATTGGGAACGTAAGCTTTTGGGACACATTGACTGGGACACATTGACCCCCGGAGCAGGCGACCGGCTTGCGCCACAGGCTACCGGCCAAGAACCCTGATAACTTCCGCTCATGCTCATCGTCCTGCATCCAGACATCAGTCGCGAGCAGCAGGGCGCCGTCGAGGCGCGCGTGCGGGAGCTCGGGTTCACGCCGCACGCGATCGAGGGCGCCGGACGGACGGCCATCGGCATCACCGGCAACAAGGGGCCGGTCGACCCGGGGCATTTCCGGGAGCTGCCGGGGGTGGCCGACTGCATTCCGGTCACCGCGCCGTACAAGCTGGTCTCGCGTGAAGTGAAGCACGAGGACACCGTCGTCGACGTCTCGGGCGTACCGATCGGCGGGTCCGACCTGGTGGTGATGGCCGGGCCGTGCGCGGTCGAGAACGAGAATCAGATCCTGACCGCGGCCCGCGGCGTGGCGGCGTCCGGGGCCTCCCTGCTGCGCGGCGGCGCGTTCAAGCCCAGGACGAGCCCCTACGACTTCCAGGGCCTCAAGCAGAAGGGCTTGGAATTACTGGAGAAAGCGCGCAGCGAAACGGGCCTCAAGATCGTCACCGAGGTGAAGGACACCGAGACGCTGGCCGCCGTCGCGGAGAGCGCCGACCTGCTCCAGATCGGCGCGCGCAACATGCAGAACTTCTCGCTGCTCGAGGCCGTCGGCGACCTGCGCAAGCCGGTGCTGCTCAAACGCGGGATGTCGTCGACCTTGAAAGAGCTGCTGATGGCCGCCGAATACATCGTCTCCCGCGGCAACAAGCAGGTCATCCTCTGCGAGCGCGGCATCCGGACGTTCGAGACGATGACCCGCAACACGCTCGACCTGAACGCGGTCCCGATGCTCAAGATGCAGTCGCACCTGCCGGTGGTCGTCGATCCCTCGCACGGCATCGGCATCCGCAGCGCCGTCCTGCCGATGGCGCGCGCGGCGGTCGCGGCGGGCGCCGACGGCCTGATCATCGAGGTGCATCCCGATCCCGACCGCGCGCTCTCCGACGGCATGCAGTCGCTGAATCTGCCGCTCTTCGACAAATTAATGCGTGAAATCGAGAAGATAGCGGCAGCGATGGGCCGGGGGCTGCACCGGGTGGCGCGCTCTTGAGGGCCCGGATTGCGCCTTTGACGAAGCCGCTCACCGCGTCCGGCGTGCGCGTGCCGGGCGACAAGAGCATCTCGCACCGCGCGTTGATGTTAGCCGCGCTGGCCGAGGGGGAGTCGCGCATCGGCGGCCTCGCTCCCGGCGACGACGTCCGCTCGACCGCGCGCGTCCTGGCGCAGCTCGGCGTGCCGCTTCTGCGCGGCGACGGAACGCCCTGGATTCCCAAGCCGCGCAGCATGGACTTTCCCGAGGACGAGGAGCCCACCTTCGTCGGTCCCGATCGACCGCCGCGCGCGAAGCCGCTGCCGGAGCGCGACGTCGACATGGGTCCGGACGATGCGCTGGTGATCGGTCAGGGGCTGTCGGGCCTGCTCAAGCCGCTCAGCCAGCTCGACTGCGGCAATTCCGGGACGACGATCCGGATGGTGATGGGCATCCTCGCCGGCGCAAGGGTCGAAGCGACGCTCTTCGGCGACGCGTCGTTGTCGCGGCGGCCGATGGAGCGCGTCGCGGCGCCGCTGCGCAAGCTCGGCGCGACGATCGAGACCTCCGACGAGGGCAAGCCGCCGGTGACGGTGTTCGGCGGGCATCCGCTGCATGCCGGCGAGATCGCGTCCGAGGTCGCGAGCGCGCAGGTGAAGAGCGCGGTGCTCCTCGCCGGGCTGTTCACGGATGGGGAAACGTCGTTCACCGAGCCGGGGCGCAGCCGCGATCACACCGAGCGGATGCTGCGGATGATGGGCGCCGAAATCGTCCAGAGCGGAAATACGGTCAAGGTCCGCGGGCCGGCCAAACTGCAGCCGCTCGCGCTTGACGTGCCCGGCGATCTCAGCTCGGCCGCCTTCCTCCTCGCCGCTGCGCTGGTGGCGCCCGTCGGCTCCGAGGCGCAGCTCACCCATGTCGGTGTGAATCCCACCCGGGCTGGCTTTCTCGATGCGCTCGCGATGTTCGGAGCGCGGCTCAAGTTCGACCTCTCGCAGGAGGGCGGGCCGGAGCCGGTCGCGAATCTCTCCGTCTCGGCGCAGAAGCTCCGCGGCGCGGAGCTCGACGGGGCGCTCGTGCTGCGGGCGATCGACGAGGTGCCGATCCTCGCCGTGCTCGGCGCGGTCGCCGAGGGGCAGACCGTGATCCGCGGCGCCGGCGAGCTGCGGGTCAAGGAGTCCGACCGCCTCGCCCAGATGGCGGCCGGCCTGCGGGCGATGGGCGCGTGGGTGGAAGAGCTGCCCGACGGTTTGAAGATCGAAGGCCGCGGCGGCCGGCTCGACGGCGGCGCGACCGTCGATTCCGCGCACGACCACCGCATCGCGCTCGCCTTGACGGTCGCCGCGCTGGTCTCGCACAAGCCCACCATCGTCACCGGGGTCGAATGGGCGGACGTGTCTTTCCCCGGTTTTTACAGGCTCTTGCGCCGGTTGGGCGCCGACGTCGAGATCATCCCCTGATGCGCGCGCTGTACCTGCTCCTCGGCGACCCCGTCGCCCATTCGCGGTCGCCGGCGATCCACGCGCGCGCCTTTGAGCTGCTCGGCGTCGACGCGGTCTACGCGCCGTGCCGGGTGACCGATCCGGCCGGTGCGGTCGAAGCGGCGCGACTGCTCGGCGTCGCCGGATTCAACGTCACCGTGCCGCACAAGGAAGCGGTCGCGGAAGCGGTCGACTCGATCCATCCGACGGCAGCGAGAATAGGCGCCGTGAATTGCGTCAAACGCGAGAACGACAAGCTGGTCGGCTACAACACCGACGCGCCCGGTCTGCTGCGGGCCCTCGAAGCGCGCGGCATCGATCCCGGCGGAGCCCGCGTCGTCATCGTCGGCGCCGGCGGTTCGGCTCGCGCCGTCGCCTGGGCCCTCGCGCCGCACGCGTCGCAGATCACGATCGTCAACCGCACCGGGAGCAAGGCGCGCTCCCTCGCGTCGCTGGTGCGCGCCGCGGGGTGCCGGGCCGAGGCAGGCTCGCTTCAGTCGCTTCGGGAGGCGACGCTGATCGTCCACTGCACCTCGGTCGGCTTGAACAGCGCGGAGATTCCGTTCGATCCTTCGGTGGTGAACGGTGCCCTCGTCGATCTCGTCTACGCGCCGGGCGGCCCGACCGAGCTGCTCAAGCGGTTTTCGGGCCTGAAGGTCGACGGCATCGACGTGCTCGTCCACCAGGCGATCGCCTCGCTCGAAATCTGGCTCGGTCGCCCGCAGCTCGACGAGCTCGCGGGGCCGTTGCGCGAGGCGGCGCTCGCATGAGCCGGCTGCGCTTCCTCACCGCCGGGGAATCGCACGGGCCCGCACTGGTCGGGATCCTCGACGGCCTTCCTGCCGGCCTCACGCTGCTCGCCGAGCACCTCGAGCGCGATGCGCAGCGGCGCAAGCTCGGCTACGGCCGCGGCGGGCGGATGGCGATCGAGCCGGAAAAGCCCCGTATTCTCGCGGGAGTACGCCATGGCCGCACGCTGGGGTCGCCGCTCGCGGTGCTGATCGAGAACGCCGACCACCCGAAAGCCTGGGCGACCCGGATGGCGGTCGAGCCGGTCGACGATCCGGGCAAGCTCGTCACGCTCCCGCGCCCCGGCCATGCCGATCTCACCGGGTCGATCAAGTTCGGCCACGAGGATCTGCGCAATTCGCTGGAGCGCGCCAGCGCCCGGGAGACCGCCATGCGCGTCGCGCTGGCGGCGGCCGCGAAACGTCTGCTCGACGAGCTCGACGTGAAGGTCGGATCGTGGGTCACTTCGATCGGCTCGGCGAAGGCGCGCGACATGTCCGGGCAGCTCGGCCTCGAGGACGCCGAGGCGGTCGCGCTCAAAGCCGACGCCTCGCCGGTGCGCTGCATCGACCCGCAGGCCGAAGAGGCCTTTCGCTACGCGATCGAGGAAGCCCAGACCCGCCGCGACACCGTCGGCGGGACGTTCGAGGTCCGCGTCACCGGCCTCGTCCCCGGCCTCGGCAGCTATACCCAGGCCGACCTGCGGCTCGACGGCCTGCTCGCGCAGGCGCTGGCGAGCATACCGGCCATCAAGGCCGTCGAGCTCGGCGACGGGTGGCGCAACGCGGAATTGTTCGGCTCGCAGGTCCACGACCCGATGGGGCGCGCCGGCGGCGGCATCACCCGCGACACCAACCACGCCGGAGGCCTCGAAGGCGGCGTGACCAACGGCGAGCCGCTCGTCGTCCGCGCGGCGATGAAGCCGATCGCGACCGTCCCTGCCGCGCTCCAGAGCGTCGACCTCGCGACCGGCGAGGCGGACAAGGCCCACGTCGAGCGAAGCGACACCTGCGCGGTACCGGCGGCGGCGGTGATCGGCGAATCCATCGTCGCGCTCGTCGTCGGCGACGCGCTCTTGACCAAGCTCGGCGGCGACTCGATGGACGAGCTCTACGCCGCGCACCGCCGCGCCTGGCAGCGCGCGCGGCCGCTCGCCGGACACGTCTTCCTCTGCGGCCTGCCCGGCGCCGGCAAGACCACCGTCGCCCCGCTCCTCGCGAAAGCTCTCGGGCTGCCGTTCGTCGAGATCGACGCGGCGATCGAGCAGGCCGCGGGTAGGACGATCCCCGACATCTTCACCACCGAAGGGGAAGCCGGCTTTCGCGAGCGCGAGGCGGAGGCCGTGCGAGCGGCGTCGCGGGGTCCGCGCAGCGTGATCTCGCTCGGCGGCGGCGCCCTCACGACCCGGGCAGTGCGGCTCGCCGTCCGCAGGACCGGTCACCTCCTGTGGCTCAAGTCGCCGGTCGATCTCTGCGCGCAGCGGGCGGCGACGGGCCGGCCGCTGCTCGGCAATGAGGCCGCCGCGAAGCTGCCGGCGCTCGCCGCCCAGCGCGAGCCGATCTACTCCCGCGCCGCGGACGTGACCCTGCACGTCTACGAAGGGCTGACCCCGGTCGCGCTCGCCACCCAGGCCGCGCGAGCCGTCGAAGACCTCGAGGGGCAACGTGCCCACGCTTGAGGTGAAATTCAGCGGCGGGGGGCGGACGACCTGCGTCATCGAGCGCGGCGCGCTTCGGCGCGTGCCGGACCTGTGCGCCGAGGCCGGCCTGGCCGGCGCCTCCGCCCTGCTCTGCGACGCGCGACTGCTCGCGCTGCCGCATCGCGAAGCGCTGCTCGCGCTGGGCGAGCCGCTGGCGCGGCCGGTCAACGAGCAGCGCAAGACGCTGGCCGAAGTCGAGGCGATGTGCGAGGTCCTCTCCGCCCGCGGCCTGCAGCGCGACGGCTACGTCATCGCCGTCGGCGGCGGCGTTCTCACCGACCTGGCCGGCTTCGCCGCGGCCGTCTACCTGCGCGGCGTTCCCTGGGTGAGCGTGCCCTCGACGCTGCTCGCCCAGGTCGACGCCGGGCTGGGCGGAAAGACCGGCGCGAATCTTCGATCGGGCAAGAACCTGGTCGGCGCGTTCCATCAGCCGCGGCTCGTCGTCTGCGACCCCGATCTGCTGGCGACGCTCCCGCCGCGCGAGCGTTGGAGCGGTCTCGCCGAGGTAGTCAAATGTGCGCTTCTCGAGGGCGGCGAGCTGCTCGAGCTCTGCGAGCGCAATCTCGAGCAAGCCGCCGGGGGCGACGCCGAGGCCCTCCTGCCGCTGATCGAAGGCGCCGTCCGGCTCAAGGCGCGGATCGTCTCCGGCGACGAGCGCGAGGGCGGCGCGCGGGCGTTCCTGAACCTCGGCCACACCGTCGGCCACGCCCTCGAAGCGGCGACGCAGTATGCCCATTTCACCCACGGTGAAGCCGTCGCGCTCGGCCTGCGCGGCGCGATCGAGTTGAGCTCGCCGATGCCCGACCGCGACCGCGCGCTGAAGCTCGTCGAGCGGCTGCAGATCGCGGCGCCGACGCAGCTCGACGCCGACCGCCGCGAGGCCGCGCTGCAGGCGATGACGCTGGACAAGAAGGCGCGCCGGGGCGTGGTCCGGTTCGTGGTGCTCGAACGGATCGGCGCGCCGGCGCTGCGCGAGGTCACGCCGGCCGAGTGCGTCAAGGCCCTCTCGGAGGCACTGAAATGAACCCGATCCACGACGCGCCGAAGGCGCCACCTTGCGGGTCCACGGCGAGCGGAGCGAGACCGTGAACGTGCTCCTGCTCAACGGCCCCAACCTGAACCTGCTCGGCGAGCGGGAGCCCGAGATCTACGGCAAGACCACGCTCGTCGAGCTGGAGCAGATGCTTGCGAAGAAGGCGCGCGAGCTGGGCGTGGAGCTGCGCGCATTCCAGTCGAATCACGAGGGCGCGCTGGTCGACGAGCTGCACCAGTCGCGGCGGTGGGCGCAGGGGGTGATCTTCAACCCCGGCGCCTTCACCCACTACTCGTACGCGCTGCGCGACGCGATCGTGGCGACCAGATTGCGCGTCGTCGAAGTGCACCTCTCCGACATCACCAAACGCGAGCCCTGGCGGCGGGTGAGCGTCCTCGAAGAGGTCTGCGCCCACCGGGTGCTGGGCAAGGGCACGGCCGGCTACCTCGAAGCGCTGCAATGGCTCGTTGACACGAGGGCCGCCGAGCGTTGACGCTGCGCGATAGCGTGAAAAAGGCCCTCTTCGTCGCCCTCGCCTTCGCCTTGCCGGCCGCCGCCCTCGACGGCCGCAAGACGACCGCGCGCGACCTCTCGCTGGAGGTCATCCGCTTCGAGCTGCCGAACGGGATGGTCGTCCTGCTCGCTCCGGACAAGAC
>JAIVGS010000282.1 GCA_020201435.1 Myxococcales bacterium | reverse complement strand
GTTGTACCTCGCCTACGCGCTCGCCGGCATCGGCGCCGGCGTGGTCTACGGCACTGCGGTCGGCAGCGCGCTCAAGTGGTTCCCCGACCACCGCGGCCTGGCTGCCGGTCTGACCGCCGCCGGCTTCGGCGCCGGCTCGGCGTTCACCGTGTCGCCGATCGCCAACCTGATCAACAGCGCCGGGTACCAGACCGCCTTCATGCAGTGGGGCGTGATCCAGGGCGCGGTGGTGGTGATCGCCTCGTTCTTCCTGGCCTCGCCGCCCGCGGGCTGGCTGCCGCACGGCTGGCAGCAGGCGCCGGCCGGCGACCAGGTGAAGAGCCGCCAGAGCAGAGCCGACTTCGGCGCGATGCAGATGGCCGAGACGCCGCAGTTCTGGCTGATGTACCTGATGATGATGCTGGTCGCGACCGGCGGCCTGATGGCTACCGCGCAGCTCAACCCGATGGCGGTCGACTTCAAGGTCGACAAGATCCCGGTGAAGTTCCTCTTCATCGCCATGCCGGCGCTGCAGTTCGCGCTCTCCGCCGACCGCCTCGTCAACGGCGTCTGCCGGCCGTTCTGGGGCTGGGTCTCCGACCACATCGGCCGCGAGCGGACGATGACGCTCGCGTTCGGGATGGAAGCGATCGCGATCTTCATCCTCATCAAGTTCGCCCACAACCCGTACATGTTCGTGATCTTCAGCGCCTTCACGTTCTTCGGCTGGGGCGAGATCTTCTCGCTCTTCCCGGCGCTGTGCGGCGACTTCTTCGGTCGCAAGAACGCGACCGCGAACTACGGGTTCCTCTACACCGCGAAAGGCACTGCGTCGGTCCTGGTGCCGGTCGGGTCCGCGCTCGCTGCAGGCAAGGCGTTCGACTTCCGCGCCGACATTCTACTCTTGATCGGGGGCGCGCTGGCGGTATTCGCGCACTTCGTCGCACCCACCGTCCTGCGCCTCCGGTTGTCGAAGCGGACCCACGACCTGCTCTTCTCGATCGGCCTGGTGGTGGTCGGGCTGGGCGTCTGCCTGACGGTCGTTCCGCAAGCGTGGCCATGGTTTGCGGCCAGGTTCACGCTGCCGAAGATCGGCTGGTTGGGTGTGTTCACCATCGCCATCGTCTTCGACGTAAGCGCGGCGGTGCTGGCATTTTTCGTGCTGCGGCGGATGAAGGTGCCGCAGATCTCCGATCTGCCCGTCTTCACGGAGACGCACGCGCAAGTGACGCCGGCGCTGAAGACCTGAGTCGACTTCCCGCGAGCGGGCTCACGGCGGCAGCGCACCGTGAGCCCTCGCTTCAGAAGTCGTAGACCATTCCCAGTGAGAAGGCCTGCGGGCTCGTTCCCGTGAAGCAGCCCGTCCCGTTCCCGATGAAGCCGATCCCTGGCCCGCCGGTGCCGGTGGACGGGCCGCTCCCGTCCTTGCAGTCCCAGGTGACGCCGTGGCCGCCCGGTCCGAGCGCGAAGTGAGCGGCGGGTCCGTTGCTCATGTGGGCGTACGTGAGAATGATCGACGTCCTGGTGCTGAACCAGTGGCGGTAGCCGGCGGCCAGCATGTCGGACGCGTTGTCGACGCGGCCGGCGCCGGGATCGCCGAGCGTATTGGACGCGTGCGCCCAGCTTGCCATCACTTCGTCGCTGTGCCCGAGCTTTTGAAGGGCCGAGATGAAGTACCCGTCGCGCTCGCGCTCGTTGAAGGCGGCGACGTCGTTTCGGCGCATTTCCTCGAAAATCGCGTCGACTGTCGTTCCGCTGGGAGCGAAGGTGTATTTCGCTCCGAACTTCCAGGCGTATTCGTCGGCGGTGCCGACGATCGACGTGCCGGCCGGCGTGGTCTGGCCCGCGTCGCCGGTTCGGTTGGTCTTCTTGTGCATCTCGTGCGAGGCGATCACCTTGAAGCCCAACCCGTGCCATTCGAGGGACGCGCCGTACGCGTCGCCGAACGAACCGTCGTTGCAGGGACCGGCGTTGCCGCCGGCGCAGGCGTTCTCGCCGATCGAGTAGCCGATGTTGTCGTCAAACCGGTTCTGACCGGGTGACCAGATCGCGTTGAGGCGGAACCCCATCACCTCGGGCGACTCGTACCAGACCGCGTGCGGCAGGCGGGCGTCGAACTCGGTGCGGTTGTCGCCGCCGGTGTTCCCCATGATGCTGTTGTAGTCGCCGGGCGTCTCGCCGAGGAAATCGAAGTCCGCGGTCACCGACTTGTACGGCGTGTCGTTCTTGCCCAGCTTGATCGCGCCGAACGGCGTGGCGATGCCGACGTAGCTGTTGCGCGACGCGAGCGCGCCGTTCACCGCGGTGTTCGCCGGGTTCGTCTGGTCGTTGCTGCCGTTGGGTTTGCTGCCCGGCGTCGCCGTCACGTCGACCTGCGTCTCGAGTTGGAAGACGAATTGAAGGTCCCTGCCGCTGATGTCGTGGTAGCCCCTCACTCCGAAACGCGAGAGATTGCTCGCGAGATCGGGGAGCCACCTGAGATTGCCTTGCGGCGGGGTACACGCGGCGGCGCCGGCACCGATGCAAGGCGCGGTGGTCAGCTCCTGGTTGCCGACGTCGAAGGACACATTGACCCGCCCGTAGACGGTGAAATCGAACTCCTTGTGCGGCGGCGGCGGTTGCTTCACGTCCGAGGGAACCGCCGGCCCGGTCGGCGTCGGATTTTGGGAAGGATTTGCCGGCTCCGCCGGATTGGCGGGTTGTCCTTGGGCGACGTTCGCGACCGCAAACAGAACGAGGCAGGCCACGTACCCGAAACGCATGCGCATGAATTCCTCCTTGGGGAGGCAGCAGGGTTTGCTCGCGCGTCCGAGTGGGCGCGTTCGGGCATTACAGGGACGTGGCGACTGCTTGTCTGCTGGACAAAGGCCAGAGAGACGAATGCCTCAGGACGAAGGGCGCAAGCGCTTTTCGAGTCGCGCGAAAGAATTCGATCTGACGTACGACTTCTGACGAGGCGTCCGGTTGCGCCTGCCGCTGTTGACGCGCCGTGGTAAAGACCTCGGGGGATGAAGACCATTCCATCTCTTCTCGCCGCCGGCGCGACCGGTGCGCCGGCGATCGCCGCGCCGGGCCGAAAACCAACGAGTTACGCAGCCTTGCGCGCTTTGGCCGCGCGGACCGTCGAGGACTTGAACGCGATGGGCATCGGCCGCGGCGACCGCGTCGCGATCGTGCTCAACAACGGGCCCGAGATGGCAGCCGCGTTCATGTCGATCGCGTCGGCGTGCGCGACCGCGCCGCTCAATCCCGGATATCGCCACGACGAATTCGAGTTCTACCTCGGCGATCTACAGCCGAAGGCGCTGGTGATCGACGCCGGGTGCCCGTCGCCGTCGCGCGAAGTCGCGGCCAGCCTGTCGATCCCGATCGTCGAGCTGCGCGGCGAAAAGACCGCGGTCGCGGGCACGTTCCGTCTCGAGACGTCGCTGCGCGGAAAGGCCGCGTCCCCTGGCCCCGCCCAACCGGACGACGACGCGCTCCTCCTGCACACCAGCGGAACGACGTCGCGTCCGAAGCTGGTGCCTTTGTTGCAGCGCAACCTGACGGCGTCGGCAGCGAACATCAGCCGCGTGCTCGCGCTCACGCCGGACGACACCTGCCTGAACATCATGCCGCTCTTTCACATCCACGGGCTGGTGGCGGGGGTGCTGTCGTCGGTCGCGGCGGGCGCGCAGACCTGCTGCTCGCCGGGGTTCAACGCGCTGCGCTTCTTCCACTGGTTCGACGAGGTGAGGCCGACGTGGTGGACGGGCGTGCCGGCGATGCATCGCGCGATCCTGGAGCGGTCGGCGCGGCATCCCGAGAGCCTCAAGCAGCACCGGCTGCGGCTGATCCGGTCTTCCTCCGCATCGCTGCGGCCCGCGCTGATGGCTTCGATCGAAAAAACGTTCAATGTTCCGGTGATCGAATCGTACGGGATGACCGAGGCCGCACACCAGATGGCGTCGAACCCGCTGCCGCCTTCGCCGCGCAAGCCGGGGTCGGTCGGACGGGCCGCCGGGCCCGAGATCGCGATCATGGGCGAGGGGGGCAGACTGTTGCCGGCCGGCGACTCCGGCGAGATCGTGATCCGCGGGCCCAACGTCTTCGAGGGCTACGCGAGCAATCCCGACGCCAACGCAGCGGCGTTCACCAACGGTTGGTTCCGCACCGGCGATCAGGGTCTCTTCGACGAGGAGGGGTACCTGCGCATCAACGGCCGGTTGAAAGAGATGATCAACCGCGGCGGTGAGAAGGTCGCGCCGATCGAGGTCGATACCGTCCTCCTCGAGCATCCCGCCGTGCAGCTCGCGCTCACCTTCGCGCTGCCGCACGAGAGCCTCGGCGAGCAGGTCGCGGCGGCGATCGTCGTGCGCGAGGGAAAGACGGTCACCGAGCGCGAGCTGCGCGAGTTCGCCTCGAAGCGGCTGGCGCACTACAAGGTGCCGCACAAGTTCGTCTTCGTGAAAGAGTTGCCCCGCGGGCCGACCGGCAAGCTGCAGCGGATCGGGCTGGCGCAGAAACTGGGTCTCGCGTCGTGAAAGTCTGCGTCTACGGCGCCGGCGCGATCGGCGGGTTCATCGGCGCCCGCCTCGCTCTTGCCGGAGAGGACGTCTCGCTGATCGCGCGGGGCCCGCATCTGAAGGCGATGCAGCAGAACGGTTTGAAGCTGATCTCGGAAGGAAAGACGTCGGTGGTGAAGCTGCGCTGCACCGACGACGCTCGCGAGCTCGGCCCGCAGGACTACGTGATCCTGAGCGTCAAGGCGCACGGGCTGCGTTCGATCGCCGACCCGGTGCAGCACCTGCTCGGCGAGCGCACCGCGCTGGTCCCGACCATCAACGGCGTGCCGTGGTGGTACTTCTACGAGAGCGGCGGTCCGTACGAGAACACGCGCTTGAAGAGCGTCGATCCGGACGGCACCCTGTGGGAAAAGCTGTCGCCGTCGCGGGTGATCGGCTGCATCGTCTATCCGGCGGTCGACGTCGTCGAGCCCGGTGTGCTCGAACACACCTATTCGAATCGCTTCGATCTCGGCGAGCCCGACGGCTCGAAGAGCGAGCGGGCGGTGGCGTTCTCACGGGCGATGATCAAGGCCGGGATGCGCTGCCCGGTGCGGCAGCGGATCCGCGACAACCTCTGGGTCAAGCTGTGGGGGAACCTCTCCTTCAACATGATCTGTTCGCTGACCACGGCCGATCTCTCCGGCGTGATCGCCGACCCGGGCACGCGCGCGGTCGCCCGGACGATGATGCTCGAGGGTCAGGCGGTCGCGGAAAAGCTCGGCGTCACGTTCCCGCTCGACGTCGACGCGCGGATCAAGGGCGCGCAGGACGTGGGCGTTCACAAGCCGTCCACGCTGGTCGACCTCGAGCGCGGGCGGCCGATGGAGATCGAGCCGATGCTCGGCGCGGTGGTCGAGATGGGACGGCTCGTCGGACTGCCCACGCCGACCTGCGATATCGTGCTGGCGCTGGTTCGGCAGCGCGCTCGCGCGGCCGGCCTTTATCCGGGGTGACACACAGATGCCTCTCACGTTGGAAGAAGCGCGCAAGGCGATCGACGCGGCGCAAAAGCGCGCGGCGGAGATCGGAATTCGCGTCACGGTCGCGATCGTCGACGAGGGCGGCCTGTTGCAGGCGCTGTCGCGGATGGACGGCGCGCCGCCCTTGTCGCCGCAGATCGCCGAGTGCAAGGCGAACGGCGCGGCGCTGACGTTGCGCGACGGCGCGTCGCTGGCGCAGATGCACCAGGAAAGGCCGGCCTTCTTCGCGCTCGTCTCCGGACTGACGCGGGTCCCCGCGGTGCCGGGCCTCGGTTCGGTGCTGATCCGCAAAGGCGCCGCGGTCCTCGGCGCCGTCGGCGTCAGCGGAGGAAAGCCGGAGCAGGATCTCGATTGCGCGGAGGCGGGTCTACGGGCGCTGTGAACCACGATGCCGAGCTCGCTCGCGCGTTCGACGGCCAGGCGGCGCGTTTCGAGAAGGCGCCGCTGCAGAACGATCCGGCCGCGCTCGCGCGGCTGGTGCAGTTCGCGTCGCTGCCCGCGAGCTCACACGTGCTCGACGTAGGCTGTGGTCCGGGGATCGTCAGCGAGGCGCTGTTGGCCGCGGATCATCGCGTCACCGGCGTCGACCTCTCGACCGAGATGTTGCAGCGGGCGCGAGCGCGATGCGCGCGATTCGGCGACCGGGCGCGCTTCGTCCAGGGCTCCGTGTTCGCGCTCGACCACCAGGATTTCGACGCGGCGATCTCGCGTTTCGTCATGCATCACGTCGTCGATCCGCTCGGCTTCGTGAAGGCGCAGGTCGAACGCATTCGTCCGGGAGGAGCGGTGATCATCAGCGATCACACGACGGACCCCGATCCCGAGGCGGCGCGGCGGCATCAGGAGATCGAGTGCGCGCGCGACAAGACGCACACGCGCAACCTGACTTCGGGCGAGCTCGCCGATCTGTTCGCGCGGGCGGGGCTGAAACGCATCGAGCTCGCCGAGGACGAATTCGATCTCGATTTCGACGAATGGTTCGACCGCGGCACTCCGTCGATGGCGAAGCCCGCGGTCCGCGCGATGGCCGAATCCAGCGACGCACGCGGCTTCCGCGCCGAATCCCGTCCCGACGGGGGCCTGACTCTGCACTGCGTCCGTACGCTGATCCGCGGGCTGGTGCGCTGAAAAAATCAAATCCACCGCGAAGGCGCGAAGGAAGATTTTGTTCACAAGAATTGGCTTTTCTTCGCGTCTTCGCGCCTTCGCGGTGCTCAGTTGCAGTTTCACGTCATCGTGGTGCCGCCGTCGACGACCAACACTTCCCCGGTGACGTAGGACGACGCGTCGCAGGCGAGGTAGAGCGCCGCAGAGGCGATCTCCTCAGGCTGCGCCACCCGGCCGAGCGGCGTACGCTTCAGCCACTCCTGCGAGAGCGCGTCGTCCTTGACGATCGCGCTCGCCAGCCGCGTGTCGACCAGCCCCGGCGCGATCGCGTTGACCCGAATCTTCGCCGGCGCCAGCTCGAGCGCGAACGTCCGCGTCATCGAGATCACCGCTGCCTTGGTCATCCCGTAGACGCCCTGCAGCGGCGCCGCGCGGATGCCGTTCACGCTCGAGACGTTGACGATCGCGCCGGGCGCGCCGCGATCGACCAGGTGCCGCGCTACCTCGCGCGTGGTCCAGAAGTAGCCCTTGAGGTTGACCTCGAAGGTCTTGTCCCAGGCCGCTTCCGGCGCCTCGATCAGAGGCCCGAAGTACGGATTCGTCCCGGCGTTGTTGACCAGCAGGTCGACCTTGCCGAACTTGCGCACGGCTTCGGCGACGAGCGCGACGCACTCGGCCTCCTTCCCGGTGTGCGCGGCGAAGGCGTGCGCGTTCGGCCCCAGATCGGTCGTCTCGATCCTGCGCGACGCGAGCACGACCCGCGCGCCGTGCTCGACGAACAACTTCGCGATCGCCGCGCCGATCCCGCGCGAGGCGCCGGTCACGATCGCCACCTTGTCCCGCAGTGATGAGCTCATACCCCTAACTTGACTGATGTTCAGGCTCTGGTACAAGCGCAGACACTTGAGCCGGATCGCTCCACCCGCTCTCCCCGAACCTGCCAACTCGATCGCGCGCGCGCTTCACCAGCGCCTGCCGGAACGCATTCGCGGCGCCGGCACGCTCTATCTGTGGCCGCGCCCCGGCCGCCTGACCGCGCGCGCCACCACCTGCCTTCGCGAAGCCGGCCGCTGGCACGAGCTCGTCGATTCCTGCGTCCGCGTTCCGCTGCGCGAGAGCGAAGTGCAGATGTGCACCGGCGAGCTCGCCTCGGCGCTGACGCCGGAGGAGGCGCTGGAGACGCGCGCGCTGTTCATGCCCGGGAACGCCGCGCCGCAGCTGTCCGACTTCGGCCGGATGAGCACGCTGCATGCGCTCGACATCCTCGCCCAGTCCGGCTGGCTCCTCGACCAGCTCGCCGAGGGGCGCTTCACCAGCTTCTTCCACCCCATCGTCCACGCCCGCGACACCAGCCGCATCTTCGCTCACGAGGCGTTGCTGCGCGGCGTCGAACGCGACGGCAGCCTGGTCGCTCCGCAGCCGATCCTCTCGCTCGCGCGCGAGGCCGGCCTGCTGCACGAGGTCGATTCCGCGGCCTGTCGATCGGCGATCCGCGAAGCCGCCCGCCACGGCCCCGAGATGTGCGTCTTCATCAACTTCTCGCCGGCGGCGATCGCCGATCCGCAGGCCCACCTGGCGGGGACGGTGGAAGCCATCGAAGAAGCCGGGTTGCCGCGCGACCGCGTGGTCTTCGAGGTCGTCGAGGCCGATCGCTTCGGCGATTCGCCGCTCCTCGACGAGATCCTCGGCGGATACCGCAGAGCCGGGTTCCGTTTCGCCCTCGACGATCTCGGCGCCGGGTGGTCGACGCTCAACCTGGTCCACCGCCTGCGGCCCGATTTCATCAAACTCGACAAGGAGCTGATCCGGGGCGTGCATCAGGACCCGGTCAAGGGCCTGATCGCGTCGCACTTGCTCGAGATCGGCCGCGGGATGGGGATCGGGACCATCGTCGAAGGGATCGAGGTGGCGGAAGAGCTGGCTTGGGTCCGGGAGCACGACGCCGATTT
>JAIVGS010000281.1 GCA_020201435.1 Myxococcales bacterium | reverse complement strand
CATCATGAGGAGGCGCGCCTGCGTTCCGTCGGCGCAGTGGCGTTGCACGATGAGCGCCCCCTCGCGCACGATGTACATCGACTTGCCGTCGTCGCCCTCGGAGAAGAGCGTCTCGCCCGCCGCGATGCGGCGCTCCTTCAGCATCGCGGCGATGAGCGCCACCACCTTGGGTTCCAGCGCGCCGAAGAAGGAGGTCGTGGAGAGGAAAGAATTCAGCTCCTCTTCGCCGGCCATGGAACCAGAGCATACGTCATTGCGCGGGATGCTAGAATCCCGACGCAAAAGGGGGCTCCGATGAACCGCCGAGGCCTGTTGGCCGCCACCGGAGTGTTGTCGCCAGGCACCCGGCTGCAGCCCGTGAGCGGCACTCAGAGGGTCCCTTCGATCGACGTTCTGCGTGGCGCGATCATGGTCTTGATGGCCATCGACCACGTTCGCGTCTACAGCGGCGTGCCCGCCGGCGGCCCGATGCCGGGCGTGTTCTTCACCCGCTGGATCACCCACTTCTGTGCGCCGGGGTTCGTCTTTTTCGCCGGGACGTCCGCGTTCCTCTACGCTCGCAAGCACGGCGGCGGGGTCTCGCGGTGGCTCGCCGTCCGCGGGCTGTTCCTCGTGCTCCTCGAGCTGACGGTGTTGCGCCTCTCCTGGACGTTCAACTTCGATTACCAGAACTACGTGATGGCCGGCGTGCTCTGGGCCATCGGGTGGTCGATGGTCGCGCTCGCCGGACTAGTGCTCCTGCCGCAGCGGGTGGTCCTCGCCGCGGGCCTGGCGATCGTCTTCCTGCACAACCTGCTCGACGCGCGCGCCATCGGCGCGTCGTTGCACGGGCCCGCCCTCGCGCTGTGGCAGATCTTCTACGGCCTCGGCGCCATCGGACCCCTCAAGATCCTGTACACGCTGGTCCCGTGGATCGGCGTGACGGCGCTGGGGTGGTCGTTCGGCGCGATCCTCGATCGCCGCCGCGCCTGCCTCCTCATCGGCGCCGGCGCGATCGTGCTCTTCGTCGTGCTGCGGGCGACGTCGCTGTACGGCGACCCGCGCCCGTGGGCGGCCGCCGGACCGCCGGCGATGGCGCCGCTGCTCCGCTTTCTCAACACCGCCAAGTATCCCGCGTCGCTCCAGTTTCTCTTGATGACGCTGGGGCCGCTCGTCGCGCTGGTGCCGATCGTGCGGCGCGCGCCGGTCCTCGAGACGTTCGGGCGCGTGCCGCTCTTCTTCTACCTGCTGCACATCCCGCTCATCCACGCGCTGGCGCTGATCGTCTCGAAGCTCCGCGAGGGAACGGTCGACCCGTGGCTGTTCGGCAACCACCCGCTCATGCCGCCGGACCTGCCGCCCGGGTACACGTGGGAACTGCCGCTGCTCTACCTCGTGACCGCGATCGCGGTGGCGCTGCTCTATCCGCTCTGCGCCTGGTACGCGGACGTCAAGGCCAGAAGCAGGAACGTCGTTCTCGGACTTGTGTGACTCTCACTCTTTCACTTTCGCTGCGAGCACGTCGACCTGCTCGATGCGCGGCGGTTCGGCGAGCAGCTCGGACGCGCGCTTCATCAGCGCTGCGGCGATCGGACCCGTGAGGTGTGCTTGACGACCCGCGTCATTCGGGAAGGCGTCGAAGATGCCGAACTCGGCGTTCCCCAGGCGGATCGCGAACCAGACCTGGGTCTGCGGTTCCGCCTGCGCCGCGGGGAGGGCGCCCTCGAGAAACTTGGCTACTTCCGCTTCCTTGCCGGCTTTCGCGCGCAGCCGGACCAGCAGACCGACCTTGACCATGGCTTCCTCCGCGTTCTCGAGGCTTGCCTGTCAATGACGCCGTGAGCGGAGTTTCGATTCACGTCAGCGGCAGATCCCGACGACCTCGCGCAGGTGGCGGCTGCCCTCGGCGGCGTCGAGCAGGAAGGCGGCCACCGCGCGCCAGGAGAGGACCGAGCTCACCAGATTCGCGCCGGCGGGCAAGGCGCCGGGCTCGGCGCGATAGCGCTCGTCGGTCGCAGCGACCAGGCGCGGAGGGCGCGCGATCGTCCAGTCGATCGCCGCCGCGCGGACCCGGTTTTCCATCGCCTTCAGGTCACGAAAGTGGGGCCGGAGCATCAGCCGAAGGAGCGCCGCGACCGGTCCTCCCCCGGGGAACAGCAGGGCGGACGAAACGATCAGGAACCGGCGCACGCCGGCGCGGGGCAGGGCGGTCATCGCGCTCGATGCGCTCTCCTCGAGAAGCGTGGTGCGCGTCATCGCCTGTCTCGGCAGCGGGCCCAGCGCGGAGATGACGGCGTCGTGACCCGGGAGTGCGCTGCTCAGCTCCTCGACCCCCAAGGGATCGCCCTCGACCAGCGCGAGCCGCGGGTCGCGGCGGGTGATCTTCGCCGGCGATCGGACGAACGCGGTGACCTGGTGGCCGCGTGCGAGCGCGATGTCGACGAGCTCCCTGCCGGTCCTTCCGGTGGCGCCGAGAATGAACAATCTCATGCAACAAAGACCGGGCAGGCGGCGGCGGTGTGACGTCACGTTCGGCCGTGCTGTACGGTCTTCAGCCAGTGACCACGGGAGCTGAAACGTTCGAATCGCTGAGGCCCGATCTGCTGGCGTTGGCCTATCGGATGCTGGGCGAGATGGGCCGGGCCGAGGAGGTGGTGCAGGAAGCGTGGATCCGCTGGCAGAAGAGGGCCGCCGAGGTGCAATCCCCGCGCGCATTCCTCGTCAAGGTCGTCACGCGGCTGTGCCTCAACGAGCTCGAATCCGCACGCGCCCGTCGCGAAGAGAGCCGGCCCGATCGATTGCCCGAGCCGATCGCGATCGAGGATCGGGGAGTGGGACGAGTGGAGGTGCTCGATCAGATCTCGATGGCATTCCTGGTCGTCCTGCAGCGGCTCACTCCGGGCGAGCGCGCGGTCCTCCTGCTGCACGAGGTATTCGACTTCGCCCACGCCGAGATCGCCGAGCTTCTCGGAAAGACCGAGGCCGCGTGTCGCCAGCTCCTGGCGCGCGCGCGGCAGAACGTCGCCGCCGAACGGCGCGCTCTCGCGGCATCGAGCGACGAGCATCGGCGGCTGCTGCGCGCGTTTCTCAAAGCGGCGAGCGTCGGGGACGTCGAGGAGCTCAAGACGCTGCTCGCGGGCGACGCGGTGATGATCGCGGACGGCGGGCCGCGCGGCGTCCGTGTCAAGGGTGTGCGCAATCTGCCGCGGCCGCTGGTCGGGGGCGACAAGATCGCCGCGTTCGTCGCCACTTTTGCGAGGCGGCGTGATGGCCCGCTCGAACAGCACGAGTGCGAGCTGAACGGGCGGCCTGCGATCGTCGCGATGCAAGGGGGCCGGCCGGTCGTCGCGATCCTCCTGTCGGTGGCGGACGGCCGGATTCGGCGCTTGTTCCTGCAGGCCGATCCGGCGCGCCTGAAGCACGTCGGTTTAATCCAGTAGAACGGGTTGCGCGCGCCGCCGCTCGAGGAGCAGCGCTCCGCTCGCGAGAGCGACGAGCACGATCTCGGGTGTGAGTACGCGAAGCGTGAACGGCCCGGGACCGTCGAGCGCCAGGCCCAGCAGCCGCACGGCGAGGATCGCCACCGTCACGGCCGCGAGGAGTCCGAGGCCGGCGAGGAGACGGCGATTGGAGAACAGGCAGTAGACGAGCACGGCCGCGATGGCGAGCATGATGCCGCCCGAGACGCGCATGGCTGTGAGCGCGTCAGGAGTCGAGAACGAGAAGCCGCGTCGCCCGAGGGTGCCGACGGGATCGACCACGATGCCGAGCGCGATCCGCGTCAACAGGAGCGCCGCGAGCGCAAGGACGGCGCGGCTGAACCAGATCGAGCCGCGCACGGCGTGGTGCGGGATCGCCGGACTCCGCAGGAGAAACGACGACGCGAGGAGCGCCAGCGAAATCGCCGCCGGCGCGGCATGCGCCAGCGTCCCCGTCGCGGCATGCGAGACCAGCGCGCCGATCAGGTCGAAGGCGAAGCCCGCGTACGCCCACTCGCGCAGCCTCGGCATCCGCGGCGCAACCAGCGCGGCGGCGCCGAGCAGCTTGGCCAACCCGAGGAAACGCATGAAATAGTCGGGGTAGCCGAGCGCGTGGATTCCCTCCTGCACTGGCCGAATCCCGACGATGTAGAGCACGCCGGAGATCGTCATCATCGCCGCGAAGAGACCGGTCGTGACCGTGGCGGCGACTCGTCGCCGCTTGCTCTGAACGATGGGGTTCGGTGTCATGCGAGAAAGACCGGGAACCGTGCCCTCGCGTGACGCGGTTTCTGGAGGCCGCCTCCTCCGCGATTGCCGCTTGTTTCCCGTTCTCCGTAGCGCGGCCTATTTCGTCAGGACGACGTGGGCGGCGTGATCGCTGGCGGCGTGCTCCGTGCACTTGTAGCCGAGGCTCACCGTATCGATGCCGGCGAGGAGCTGCTCGCCCCGGCCGAGGAGCACGGGGGAGATCACGAGGTGGATCTCGTCGATCAGCCCGGCGGTGAGGTACTGGCGAATGGTGGCAACGCCACCGCCGAGTCGGACATCCTTGCCCTTGGCCACGTCCTTCGCGCGCTCCAGCGCGGCATCGATGCCATCGGTCACGAAGTAGAAGGTCGTTCCGCCCTCCATCGTGATGGGCGCGCGAGCATGGTGCGTGAGGACGAAGACCGGTACGTGGTAGGGCGGGTTCTTGCCCCACCATCCCCTCCAACTGTCGTCGGACCAGCGGCCCCGCAGCGGCCCGAACATGTTGCGGCCCATGATCCAGGCGCCGAGGTTCTCGAAGCCGCGCGCGGCGAAGTCGTCGTCGACGCCGTCTCGGCCGACCTGCCCAGCGATCAGCGATTCAGCGAAGTCGGCGGCCATTTTCTGGAACGTCCTGGTGCCGAGGACCCACTGGTGCAGCGCCATTCCTCCGACGCCCATGGGATTGGCCAGATCCTGGTCGGGACCGGCGCCGTAACCATCGATGGAGATTCCAAATGCGTTGACCCGGAGCCTCGACATGAGAGCGTAACTCCTTTCGGCACCGCATCGCGGCGCCCGACGACGTTGCATGGATCGACAGAACGCTAGAGACCGCCTCCCACGCGAGTGGCGCCTGGCTCCTGGGGCAATGTCACGGCGGGCAGGTCCAGACGGCGCGCGTCCACGTTGATGGCGGAGAGCTCGCTGGTGCGCAGGTCGCGCCATTTGCCGAGCTGGGTCTGCAGCGCCGAGTCGTACTCGGCGAAGACTTCGCTCACCGCCGGTACCGGGGCGGCATCGGCGAATTCGAGCAGCTCGCGGAGGCTTTCGAATTGCTCGTTGAGCTGGACCGGGAAGCGCAGGGTGCCCTCGGTGCTCTTGACGTCGACGGCGACGAGCTTGCGCTCGATCTCGGTCAGCTGCCCGATCGCGTTGCCCGCGCGGGTGACGAGCGGCGCGAACCGCGAGTCCTTGCCGGCCCGCTTCTGCAGCGCGGCGAGCTGGTCTCGCGCGTCGCGGATCGAGAGCACGCCCTCGTGCAGCGTGGACATACGGTCGCGTACTTGAAGTTGCAGCGCGAGCAGTTGCGCGAATGCGGCCGGGGTCGTTTTGACGCGCGGGTCGGGCTTCACTTCCATCGTCGTCGTCGCCGACCTGCCGTCTACCTCGAGGCGCAATGTGTACACCCCCGGCGCGACCACCGGACCGCGCGGAGGCAGCCCCGGATAGAACGCGCCGGGCAGCTCGGATGGAGCGTCGTAGCGCAGGTCCCACGGGAAGCGGTTCATCCCCGCGCCATCCGGCAGCAGCTCGGGCGGTTTCTGGATATCGGGCCACTCCTGCGGCTGCTCCGCGCCGACCTTGTGCACGCGCGAAGACAGCGTGCGCACGACCTTGCCGTCCGCGGCCAATACTTGAATCCGTACTTCGCCCTTCGGCTTCGACTTCAAAAAATAATCGATGAGCGCGCCCGGCGGCGGGTTCTCGCCGGCCGGGAGACGCTTGTCGAACGCCTCGGGGTACTGCAGCCGCAATGCCGTCTGCGGCTGGAACAAGTGCACATCTTGCGACGCGATCGCTGCCGACGCCTGCCGCAGCGGCGTCACGTCGTCGAGGATCCAGAACGATCGGCCGTGCGTCGCGATCACCAGATCGTCGCCTTTCACCAACAGATCGTGCACCGGCACCACCGGCAGGTTGAGCTTCAGCGGCTGCCAGTGCACGCCGGTGTCGAACGAGACGTACACGCCCGCTTCGGTGCCGGCATACAAGAGCCCCTGCTTCCGCGGATCCTCGCGCACCGCGCGCACGAACGCGCCGTCGGGAATGCCGCCGTCGATCCGCTTCCAGCTGCCGCCGAAGTCGGTGGTGCGGAAGACGTACGCGTGGAGATCGTCCATGCGGTGGCGATCGACCGCGACGGTGGCCGTGCCGGCCGCGAACGGTGACGCGTCGATCAAGGAGACCGTTCCCCACTCGGGCAGCGCTTTGGGCGTGACGTTGTGCCACTTGCCGTCGCGCAGGACGTGGACGAGCCCGTCGTCGGTGCCGGCCCACAGGACGCCCTTCTGCACCGGAGACTCGGCGAGCGCGAAGATGGTGTCGAAATACTCGACGCTGGTGATGTCGAGCGTGAGCGGCCCGCCGGACGGCTTCTGCCGCGACTTGTCGTTGCGGGTCAGGTCGGGGCTGATCGCGCTCCACGTGATCCCGCCGTCCGCGCTCTTGAAGACGACCTCGGCGCCCGCGTAGATCACGTTCGGATCGTGCGGCGAAAGGGTCAGGGGAGTCAGCCACTGGAAACGATGCTTGAGCTCGTCGGCGCCGCGGCCCGACGTCTCCACCGGCCAGGGGCCGAGGATCTGCGTCTGCTCGGTGTGATGATCGTACTTCAGCATCGCGCCCGCGCTCGACGAGCCGTACGCAATGTTCGGGTCGCGCGGATCGGGCGCGATGTACGCGGCCTCGCCGATGCCGATCGGGTACCACTCGTGATCGCCGATCACGCCGCTGTCCGATCGACTCTGCACCGCGACGCTCGAGTTGTCCTGCTGCGCGCCGTAAAGCCTGTAAGGAAAATCATTGTCGACGGCCACGTGGTAGAACTGCGCGGTCGGCTGGCTGTTGGTGCGCGACCAGGTCTGGCCGCCGTCCAGGCTGATCGACGCGCCGCCGTCGCTGCTCTCGATGATCCGGCGCGGTTCGTCCGGGTCGATCCACATCCCGTGATGATCGCCGTGGCGCGCGGGCAAAAGCGTCAGCGTCTTGCCGGCGTCGGTCGATCGGTAGACGCCTGTATTCGAGAGGTAGACCGTGTCGCGCGACCGAGGGTCCGCCCAGACGTGCGAGAAGTACCAGGCGCGCTGGCGGACGCGCTCGTCGTCGTTGGCGCGGGTCCAGCTCTCGCCCGCGTCGTCGGAGACGAACAATCCTCCCTCTTTCGCCTCGATCACGGCGTAGACGCGCCTGCCGTCGGCGGGCGAGACGGCGATTCCGATGCGGCCGTAGTCGCCGCTCGGAAGCCCGTGTCCTGTGAGCCGCGTCCAGGTGCTGCCGCCATCGCGCGATCGGTACAGGCCGCTGCCGGGGCCGCCGCTGACGAGCGACCACGGATACCGGCGCACTTGCCATAAAGACGCGAACACGACTTGCGGGTCCTGCGGGTCGAGCGCGACGTCGATGGCGCCGGTGTCGGCGTCCCTGAAGAGCACTTTCTCCCAGGTGCGGCCGCCGTTGAGCGTGCGGAAGACGCCGCGCTCGGCGTTGGGGCCGAAGGCGTGGCCCAGCGCGGCGACGAACGCGATGTCCGCGTTGCGCGGGTGCACCGCGATGCGGCCGATCTGGCGGGTGTCTTGCAAGCCGAGGGAGCGCCAGGAGCGGCCGGCGTCGTCGGAGCGGTAGACGCCCTTGCCGTAGGTGACGTTGCCGCGGATGCAGGCCTCGCCGGTGCCGACGTAGATGACGTTCGGATCCGAGTCGGCGACGGCGAGCGCGCCGATCGAGAGGTTCGGCTGGTCGTCGAACAACGGCGTCCAGGTCGCGCCGCCGTCGTCGGTGCGGAAGACGCCGCCGGCGACGGCGCCGAAGTAGAACGTGAGTGGCCTGCCGCGGACTCCGCTGACGGCGAGCGCGCGTCCGCCGCGGAACGGGCCGATCGGGCGGTATCGCATCGCGCCGAAAACCTGTTCGGGAACCTGGGCGGCGGCGGCCGTGGAGACGAAGATCGCAGCGAGGGCGGCGAAACGCATGGAGGCTCCTTGGAGGGCGGAGTCTCGCGCAGTTGGCTTGACGCGTCGAGTGCTGGGGCCGCGAGTCGGACTGTAGGCGGGCTTGACGCTACCCGGCTCCGTTCACATACGGTTCGACCGCAGAGAGTCCGCCCCGCGCCGAAGAGGTGACATCATGCGAAGGTGGTTCAGCGGCACCGGCATCTTGTTCTCATTCCTGCTCGGATGCGGGGGAGGCGCGCCAGCGGCACCCTCGTGCAGGGCGGCGGGCGCGACGTGCCTGAGCACGACCGATTGCTGCGGGAATGCAATCTGCTCACAGGGAATCTGTAAGAGCATTCCCGCTACCCCGACCGAGGGTTCGCGTGCGACCGCACGGGCAGTCTGCTGTGCGGGACGTCGTCGGCGGGCGCCACCAATGCTGCCCTGTACTG
>JAIVGS010000106.1 GCA_020201435.1 Myxococcales bacterium | reverse complement strand
CGAGCGGCGCGACCGATCCGCTAACGCTCGTCCGCGCAGCGGGACTGCTCCAGGCGACCAGGGATGATGCTGCCGGTCGCGAATGGCTGGTGGCCAGGCTCAAGCCGGACGACGTCCGGCCCGCCGTCCGGGCGATGTACGAATCCGGCGAGGACGAGCTCCTCTGGACGATTTTTCCCGACGCCACGTCCGAGTGGATCTGGTTGCTGCGCGCCGCTACTTTGCGACGCAGCGCGGTCGATCACGCAGCTGCGCATCACTCTCATTACGCCGCGGCCACGGGCAGCGACGAATATCTCCTCGGTCGATACGTGGCCGGACTCGCCGACGAAAAGACGGTCGCTTCGATCAAGGACCGCACGCAGGTCGCCTGGGCGCTGGGGGTCCGTGCGGAGGCGGAGCGCCGTCTCGACGACGCGATCGCCTGGTACGACGTAGCCGTCGCCGGCGGCCCCTTGGCACAACCGGAACGACGCTTCGCCAAACAGCGCCTCGTCGCACTGTCGGAGCCGATCACCCGGGATGCAGCGCCCTGACCTTGCAGGAATCATACGCTACCATCCCTGAGCTCGGTTCTGACGTCCCATAAGTCGGGAAAGAGCAATACGTCGACCAATTGCTTCAAGTAATCCACGCCCGACGTGCCGCCGGTGCCGCGTTTCCAGCCGATGATTCGCTGCACGACCTTGACGTGGCGGAAGCGCCAGAGCGCGAGTTGCTCGTCGACGTCGATCAACTTCTCGCACATCTCGTACGCGTCCCAGTTCTCTTCCGGCCGCTCGTAGATCTCGCGGATCACCGCGCGCACGCCCGCATCGCTGCGATGCGGCTCGGTGACGTCTCGCGAAAGCACCGCCGCCGGGATCGGCTTTCCGCGGCGCGCGAGATACCGGAGGAACTCGTCGTACAGCGTCGGTGCGTTCAAAGCCGCGAGCAACGCCGAGTGCGCCGCCGGATCCTGCTCGTGCACCGCCAGCATCCGCCGGTCCTTGTTGCCGAGCATGAACTCGATCAACCGATGCTGCAGCGACTGGAACCCGCTCGCCGGCCCGAGCACGTGCCGGAATTCCAGATATTCCGTCGGCGTCAGCGTCGCCAGCACCGCCCACTGCGAGATCAGCTGCGCCTGCACGTGCTTCACCCGGGCGAGGATCTTGAACGTCGCCTCCAGTTCGTCGCGCTGCACATGCGACACGGCCGCCCGCAGCTCGTGCAGGATCAGCTTGAACCACAGCTCGCTCGTCTGGTGCTGGATGATGAAGAGCATCTCGTCGTGATGACCGGAGAGCGGCCTCTGCGCATTCAGGAGCACCGGCAGCTGCAGATAGCCGCCGTACGTCATGCGGTCCTTGAAATCGGTCACGATTCCAGAGTCCATGCCCGGCCTTCTACCACCGTGCTACCGTCGCCACATGGGCATCGGCCATCTCGCGGTCGGTTTTGCGGCAAAGCGCGCCGTCCCCCGCGTTCCGAGGGTTACGGCAAGATCGGCCTCGCCGTCCTCGCGATCAGCAACCTCGCCCTGCCGGTGATCGTGCTCTTCGCCGCCAACGCAATCGACAGTCGGCGCACACCCGCGATAACGTCGGCCTGATGCGCCTGCTCGCCGCCGCCCTCCTGATCGCCGGCTGCGGCGACCACGCCGAACAGTCGTTCGCCGGCCTGACGCGCGTCTCCGCGGCGACGCCATTCGCCGCCGGCTGCGCCGGCCAACAGGGCGGCACCAACTATTCCGACGCCGAAGTCGAGCCGCGCCTCGCCGTCGATCCGCTCGATCCGCGGCACCTGGTCGGGGTGTGGCAGCAGGACCGCTGGTCGAACGGCGGCGCCAGCGGCCTGATGACCGGCGTCACGTTCGACGGCGGCCTCACCTGGACGCGGACCTTCGTTCACTACACGCTCTGCGGCGGCGGCGCGTTCCAGCGCGCCAGCGATCCGTGGGTCAGCTTCGCGCCCGACGGCACCGTGCACCAGATCGGTTACGGTTTCGACAACGCCGGCTTCAAGACCGCGATGCTCGCCAGCCGCTCGATCGACGGCGGCCGCGGCTGGAGCGAGCCGATCACGCTGTACGGCGAGGACACCTCCGACGACACCATCGACAAGGAAAGCATCACCGCCGACCCGCACGACGCGCAAACCGTCTACGCCGTCTGGGATCGCCTGACCGGTCAGGACACGCCGGACTCGCCGGCCAACACCGGACCGGCATGGTTCACGCGGAGCACCGACGCCGGGCTGAGCTGGGAAACGGCGCGGATCATCTACGATCCGGGACAGAACGCGCAGACGATCTCGAATCAGATCGTCGTGCTGCCGAACGGCGCGCTCCTCGATCTGCTGGTGATCATCACCAACAACAACTCGACGAACCGGGTCGAGACCGTCGCCGTCCTGCGCTCGGCCGACAAGGGAGTGAGCTGGTCGCAGCCGACGGCGATCGCGACGATGCAATCGGTCGGCGTGGTCGATCCCAAGCAGACCAGCTTCTTCATCCGGACCGGCGACGTGGTGCCGGACATCGCGGTCGACGGCGCGAGCGGCGCGGTCTACGCCGCCTGGGAGGATGCTCGCTTTTCGAATCACGCCCGCGAAGGAATCGCGATTTCGAGATCGGCCGACGGCGGGCTTTCGTGGTCCACGCCGGCGCGCGTCAACGGCATCCTCACCACACAGGCGTTCACGCCCGCGGTCGCGGTCGCCCAAGGCGGCGTCGTCGGCGTCTCGTACTACGACCTGCGCGAGGACGACCCGGGCGACAACTCGCAGCTCCTCGCGACGCGCTGGCTCGCCACCTCGCACGACGGCGGCGCGACGTTCCAGGACACGGCGCAGAGCAGCACCTTCGACATCCGCAAAGCGCCGCAGGTGGTCGAACGGCTGGAGAGCGGACAAGTGATCTCCGGTTACTTCCTCGGCGACTACGAAGGGCTGGTCGCCGTCGGCAGCTCCTTCTTGCCGTTTTTCGTTATCGCCAACAACGGCGACGCGAACAATCGCACCGACGTGTTCGCGCGGCCGATCGCGAGCACCAGGGCGGCGGCGTCGCTGGTCGCGTCGAGCTTCGTCGCGCCGCGCCGGCTGCGCAGCGGCCCGCGCCGGATCTTCTAGAGGCCATACCCATGCCTGGTGACACACAGAAGCGCCTGCCGCCGGCCGTCAAGTACATCATCGGCAACGAGGCCTGCGAGCGATTCAGCTTCTACGGAATGAGCACCATCCTCGTTCCGTACATGCAGCAATTCCTCGGCTGGGAGCACAACACCGCGGAGAGCATCTATCATTACTTCGTCGCCGCGGCTTATGCGATGACCGTCGTCGGCGGGTGGCTCTCCGATCGATTCTTCGGCCGCTACCGCACCATCCTCTGGCTCTCGTACGGCTACGTCCTCGGCCACGCCGTCCTCGCCGCGAGCGATCTCGGCTACCGCGTCGCCGCGCTCTTCGTCGGAATGGGACTGATCGTCATCGGTCAATCGGGGATCAAGCCGAATCTCTCCGCGTTCGTGGGCGATCAATTCCGGCAGGAAGAGCGGCATCTGCTCGACCGCGTCTATTCCTGGTTCTATTTCGCGATCAACGTCGGCTCGGCGACCTCGCAGTTCGCCACGCCGTGGCTGCTCGCCGGCTGCGCCTTCGGAACCGCCAGGCTCTGCGGGTCGAGCGGTCCGGCGTGGGGCTTCGGCATCCCCGGCGTCCTGATGGCCGCCGCGCTGGTCATCTATCTCGCCGGCCGGAAGTATTACGTGAAGGTGCCGCCCGCCGGCCGCGATCCGAACGGCTTCGCCGCGGTCCTCGGCACCCGCGTCCGCGCGGGCGAGGAATCCGCGCGCCAGAAGCACGGCGACGAAGCGCTCGAAGGGATGCGCTCGGTCTTCCGCATCGCGCTGGTCTTCCTGCCGATCGTCGCCTTCTGGGCGCTCTATTTCCAGTACGGCTCGTCGTGGTTCAACCAGGCCGAGAAGATGAATCGCGACGTCTTCGGCTGGCACATGGAATCGGCGCAGATGGAGTCGCTCAACGCGATCCTGATCCTGATCATGGTGCCGGCGTTCGCGTATCTCGTCTATCCGCGCTTCAGGATGTCGATGCTCAAGCGGATGGGCATCGGCATGTTCGTCGCGGTGCCGGCGTTCCTCTCGGCGGCGATGATCCAGCGCTGGATCGAGAGCGGCGGAACGCCCCACATCGGCTGGCAGGTGATCCAGTACGTGCTGATCTCGATCGCCGAGACGCTGGTCAGCGTCACCGCGCTCGAATTCGCCTACACCCAGGCGCCCAAGTCGATGAAGGGCGCGATCATGAGCCTCTGGTTCGTCACCCTCGGGACAGGGTCGTTCGTGACCTCGCTGGTGCGCAGCAACGTCTCGTTCGCATCGGATACCAACTATTTCCTCTTCTGGGCGGTGTTCCAGCTCGCCGGCGCGATCGCCTTCGCGATCATCGCCGCAGCGTACAAGCCGGTCGCGTTCGTCGCCGCTCAGGCCACGCCGCCGCCCTGAGGCAGCACTTCGCGCGTCAGGTTGCGGATGCCGTCGGCCTTCACCACCACGTCGTCCTCGATTCGGACGCCGCCGAACGCCGCCAGGCCGTCGACCAGCTTCCAGTCGACGTCCGCAGAGTCGCGCAATGGCTCGAGCAGCGCGTCGATGAAATAGATCCCCGGCTCGATGGTGAAGACCTGCCCCTCGGCGATCACCGTGGTATTGCGGAGGAACGGATTGTCCTTCCGCGGCGGACGCAGCGCGCAGCCGACGTCGTGGCATTGCAGCCCGAGCGAATGGCCGAGCCCGTGCGGATAGAAGGCTCGGGTAATCCCCCGGGAGACCAGCTCGTCCACGCTCGATCGCGAGATCCCGACCTCGCGCAGCACGCCGGCCGCCAGGCGGTGCGATTGATCGTGCAATTCCTCGTACGGCATTCCCACCCGGACCGACGCGCAGAGGCGCTGCTGCGTCGACTCCAGGCCGGCGACGAGCTGTCCGTACGCCGACGCGAGCGCTCCGCCCCCTTTGACCCAGGTGCGGGTGATGTCCGAGCAATACCCGGCGAAGCACGCGCCGGCATCGAGCAGCAGCGATCCCGCCGGCTGCGCCCGCTTCTCGTAGGCGATGTGGTGCAGCGTCGCCGCGTGCCTGCCGAGCGCGACGATGTTCTTGTACGGCGTCTCGGCGTCGTCCTGCCGGGTCGCGCCGAGGAAGGCGAGGTGCAATTCCAGCTCGGCCTTGTCGCCGCCCTTGAACAGCTTGCGCAGTTCCTCGTGGCCGCGCGCGCCGCGGCGATTGGCCTCGGCGAGGCATTCGATCTCGTACGGCGTTTTCGTCACCCGCAGTTGATCGAGCGCCGAGACCAGCGAGGGCGGGTTCGCCTCCAGCCCGCCGGCGGCGCGCAGGTCGTCGCCGACGAACGCGACCCTTCCCGGCGGCAGCGAAGGCTTGCCGACGGCGACGTCGAACGATCCCCAGAAATGCTCGCTCTCCAGCGGCGCCGGCGCCTCCCAGAAGCTCTGCTCCGGCGATCGATGGAGCGCCGGCTTCCGTCCGGGAGCAATCACCAGGAAGCAACCCGGCTCCGGCAGCGGCAGCCAATGCTGGAAATGCGGCGTCGGCCGCAGCGGCCAGTATTGATCGTCGGCCTCGGTGCGCTTCAAAAGCGTACCGGAATGGATCACCACCGCCGAAAAGCCGGTCTTTTCCAGCGCGGCGGCAGTCTCTCGAGCCAACTTTTCGACGTGCGCCCGATGCAATGCTGCGAGTTCCATAGCAAAACAGTATATCTGGCATTCGCCTCCTGTATGAGCTAGAAATCGAGCCCTACCGGCCAGAAGCCAAGCCACCGCACTGGGAAAAGAAGAATGCCGAGACAACCGCTTCATGGGCTGCTGGATAACTTCATCGATCAATTCGCCTCGGCCATAGCCGCCCGCGCGGAAGCGATGCTGGCGAAGACCGCCGGCGGCCGTCCCCGGCCAAGCGGCGGCGCCGGCAAGAAGCGTTCGTTTCCCTGCCCATATCCAGGCTGCAGGAACCCCGGCAACGGCCCGCGCTTTCGCTGGTTCTGCAAGACGCACATGAAGCTGCCGGTGCGCGAGCAGAACCGCATCCTCGCTGAGCGGGTGGCGAAGAACGGCGGCGCCTCGCTGACGGTCCGAAAGCGCGGCGCCAGCCCGATGAAGGGCCGCAAGCTCGACCTCCATTGCCGCGTCGAAGGGTGCAAGAACATGTCGCGCGGCCCACGCTTCGGCTTCATCTGCGACGAGCACCGCAAGAAGCTGAGCGCGAAGGAGCAGCAGGCGGCCCGGGACAAGTGGAAGGCGGCCCGCGCGAAGGCGGCGTGACAACTCGGGCCTCGAGCCTCAGCCTTCAGGCCTCAGCGAAAGCGCAAGAAGAACGCGACGGCGAGCGCAGCCGCGAGCCCAACAGCGGCTAAAGCGGCGCCGAATAACGCGCGCGCCTTCGACAGTTGCAGGCCGTCGCGGGCCTCGGCGCAATCCGGGTTCCGGCGCAGCGCCTCGCGGAATGCCGCACGTGATTGCGCTTTCAGCCCGCGCCGCGCCTGCACCTGACCGAGGAGAACCGGCGCGAGATGATCGCGCGGATCGAGGGCCATCGCCCGTGATAATTCGGCCTCGGCCGCCGCGGCCTGGTTGCGCGCATAATGCAACCGCCCGAGCTGAAGATGGAGCGCGGCATCCTCCGGCGCGGTCGCGAGCTCCTGGACCAGCAGCCGCTCCGCTTCCTCGTACCGGCCGGCTTCGAGCTCGAGCGCCGCCATCCGCCGCGGCGTGAGCGCAGCCGCTTTCGGCGCCAGATCGCCCGCGCGCTGCTCGGCTTCGTGATGGCGCAGCCGCACCTCGAGGTTCTCCGTGCGCAGCGCGGCCACCTCGGAGCGCAGCGCGTCGAGCTCCTGCCGCGCTCCTTCCACCTGCGCCCAGGCTCCGGAAGCTTCCTGCTGTGCCTTGGTGACGGCGGCGTGCGCCGTCTCGAGCTCGGATCGCAGCCGCGCCCGCTCGCGCTCCCCTTCCGCCGCTTTCCCGGCCGTATCGCCGCCGCTGCGCACCGCGGCCTCGAGCTCCCCCTCGATCCGCCGCGCGCGCCGCTCGAGCTCTTCGAACTTCTCGCGCAGATCCACCTGCGCCCGCCGGGCATCGTCGGCCGCCTGCTGCGCGCGCGAAAGCTCCTGGCCGAGCGCCGCGATCTCCGCCGCCGCCCGGCCCCGATCGACTTTCGCCTGCGCAACCGACGCATGGTGGTCGGTCGCCAGCCGATCGCGCTCGTCCTCCGCCGCCTGCCGCCGCATCGCCTCGGCCGACCGTTCGCGCTCGATCTTCTCCAGCTCCGCCCGCAGCCCGCGCAGGTCGTCCTCGGTCGCCCGGGCCGCCGCCGACGCCGCCACCTCCCGCTCCAGCTCGGCGATGCGGACCGCCATCTTCTGACCGGCGAGCCGCTCGCCGGCGAGGTCGTCGCGCCGCGCCGACGCGAGCTCGCCCTGCTCTCGCACTTTCTGCGACAGCTGCGCCGAAAGCTCGTTCGTCTTCCGAAGCTCGGCTTCCTTCTGCGCGAGCTCCTCGCGCACCGCCCGAATCTCCTCCGCCCGCTTCTCCAGCGCCGCCCGCGCTGCCGCGCGCTCGTCCTCGAGCTCGTTGCGCGCCGCGGCGACCTGCGCGGCCTGCTGCCCGGAGGTCCGGTCCCGCGCCTCGAGCGCCTCGGTCAGTTGCTCGCGCAGCGCCGACATCTCGCGGCCGGCGGCCTCGATCCGGTCCTTCGCCTGCTCCTCGGCCTGGGTCGCCGACCGGGCCCGATCCTGCGCCCACTCGACCTCGGCTGCGGCGCGCTCGGCGTGCGCTTTGGCCCGCCCGCGCTCGGAAGCGAGCTCGCGCTGGAGCGACTCGATCTGCTGGGAAAGCTCGCCGGCGGCCGGCGCCTCGACCACGACCGGCGCGCCGCGGCGCGCCTGCTCGAGCTGAGCCGAGAGGTCCCGCGCGATCCGCTCCTGCTCCGCGACCTGCTGCTGCAGCCGCTCGAGCCGCTGCCGCCCCTGGGCCTCGCCGCGCATCAGGTCGCTGAACAGCGCCCGCAGCGTCTCCAGCTCCGACTCGGGGCGCGCCCGCTGCTGGCGCAGCTCGTTCGACGCCCTCACCAGATCCGCCTCCGCCTTCGCCCGCGCGGTCCGCTCCGCGGCCAGGCTCTCTTGAAGGCGCCCCTCGGCCTCGGCAGCCTCCAGGCGCGACTTTTCTTGAAGGGCCCGGGTGAGCGAGTGCGCTTCCTTGAGCTGGCTGCGCGCCACCGCCTCGCGCCTGGTCAGCGCCGAGAGCTGCCCCTGCAGCGCGTCGAGCTGCGCCCGCGCCGAGCTCTCGGCTTCGGAGAGCGCGAGGACCTGGGCGCGGAGCGTCTGCAGTTCATGATCCGCCGCGGACAGGGTCCGGGCTGGTTCCATTCGTTCTCCAGAACAGCCCCGCCGCCGACGACAGTTTCGCGCGACCTGCCGGGTAGGCGTCAATCGTACTCAGCCCCTGCCGCCGGTGGCGGCTATGCGGCTGTGTGGTTGCGGCCCGGTCAATGTGTCCCAGTCGTTTACTCGTCGTCCTCATCCGGCGGGGAACGCTGGATAT
>JAIVGS010000280.1 GCA_020201435.1 Myxococcales bacterium | reverse complement strand
GTCCAGGCGGTGGCGTTGCCCTCCTCGGCGCCGGTGTACTCGTACCAGCGCTGGTTCCAGTATTCGAACTGCCCGTCGGGGAGCGCCCGCCAGACGATCTGCGGGATCGACTCCGCCAGCTGCCGGTAACGCCGCTCGCTGGCGAGCTGCAGCTCGGCGACCTGGATCGCGCGCTCGCGGCGCTCCGCTTCGTGGATCTTTTCCGCCTGCTCGCGGATCTGCGCGTTCTTGCGCGCCAGATCGGCGAACACGGCCACCTTGGCGCGCACCAGCTCGGGTGAGACCGGTTTGACCAGGTAGTCGGCGGCGCCCACCTGGTAGGCGCGGTGGAGCAGCTCCTCGTCGATGGCCGCGGCGGTGAGGAAGATGATCGGGATGTCGCGGGTCCGCTCGCGCTCCTTCATCAATTGGGCGATCTCGAACCCGTCCATGCCGGGGAGGAAGGCATCGAGCAGCACCAGGCAGAAATCATGCCTGAGCAGCTCGCGCAGCGCGGCCTCGCTGGACGAGGCCTCGATCAGCTCGTACCCCGGTTCATCCTCGAGGATCGCCCGCAGCGCCTGGAGGTTCTCGGGCCGATCGTCGACGAGCAGCATGCTGACCGGACGTGCGACATCGGCCATCGCGCCATCTTGCCGTGGAGCGGCGACGGCTGCACCAGACGGCCCGGCGGTTGTTTGCTTTCTATCGCGCCAGGCGCCGCGGCGCGATCGCGTGGCTGAGCGCGAGCAGCACGTGGCCGACGCGATCGCGCAGCCCCCTCTTGCGCGTGCCGCCGCGGCGGACGAAAGCGAGGAGACGATCGGCGTCGGCGCGGGCGCCGATCGCCCGCTGCTTCACGGTCAGGTTCCGATCGATCAGCAGGAGCCCGGTCTCGTCGAGCCAGCCGTCGGGATCGGCGAAGAGCGGAAACCCGAGTCCGCGTTCGGCGCGCATGTACGCGAGCGACATCGGATCGGCCCTGGCGATTCCGCAGATCGAGACGCCCATCTGGCGCAGCGCGAGCGTCATGTCGCGGAAATCGCGCAGCAGCTTGATCCCGGCGCGATCGTCCGGCCCGGAGAAGGAGAGCGTCAGCAGCGGCCCTCTTCCAGCGAGCGAGGAGAGCTTCGCGGGCTTGCCCGCTTCGTCGAGCAGGTCGAGGTCCGGGACGCGATCGCCGACCTTGGGGAACATGGGGAAAAACTAGTCACTTCAAGAACCTGCGCACGCTGATTTTTTTCAAACGCCCGCTGATCAGGGTCCACGTCATCGCCGCGCCGAAGAGCATCGCGGCGAGCGCGAGTCCCACCAGCGCCGGGATCGGCCACACGGTCGTCGTCGCTCCTTCCGAGGCGCGGCCGGCCATCGAGAAGGCGCCGACGATCAGGCTGGCGGCGATCATCCCGGCGAAGAGCAGGATCCCGAGCGCCTTGATGTTGGTGTTGAGCCGGGTGAGCTCGTCGTTGCGGACGGTGACGTGGAACTTGCCGCCCTCGAGGTCCATCAGGATCTGCGCCATCTGCTGCGGCGTGTCCTGGAGGAAGCCCTGCAGTTGCAAAAGGACGCGGAGGAACCCGCCGCTCATCGAGCCGGGGTTGTAGCGGTCGTAGAGCAGCTTCTTCGCATACGGCAGCGCGACTTCTTTGACGTCGAGCTCGGGATCGAGCTGGCGGATGATGCCCTCGGTCGTCGCCGAGGCCTTCGACAAGACCGCGTATTCCTTGGGGATCTTGATCTTGTATTTCAAGGCGAGGTCGACCAGCGTCGCCATCAGCGCGCCGGAATCGACCTCGCTCAGCTTGAGGCCGAGATAGCGCTCGAGGAGGTCGTGGATGTCGGCGCGGAACTGGTGCAGGTTGATGCGCTCGTCGGGGACGCCGACTTTGTAGAGCAGGCGCGCGACCGTGTCCGGGTCCCGCAGCGAAATCGCGAGGACGAGCACGACGATCGCTTCCTGCATGTTCTTGGTCAGCCGTCCGACGAGGCCGAAGTCGAGCAGGCCGATGCGGTTGCCCTCGACGACGATGACGTTGCCGGGGTGCGGATCGCCGTGAAAGAGGCCGTCGGTGAAGAGCTGGTGGAAGCTGGCGTCGAGGACGTGTCGCGCGAGCTGCTTCCGATCGACGCCGGCGGGATCCTGCAGCACCTCTTTCAGCTTTCGGCCCTTCAGCTCTTCGAGCGTGATCACGGTCCGGCACGAGAGCTCCCGGTGCAGCCTCGGGATCACCACGTACGGACGCGAGGCGTGGTTCCTGGCGAACTCCTCGATGTTGCGGGCCTCGTTCTCGAAATCGAGCTCGAGCAGCATCGCGCTGCGGAATTCGGTGACGATGCCGGTGGGGGTGTAGATGCCGGTCTCCTCGATCACGCCTTCGAGGAAGCGCGCGAGGTAGAAGAGGAGGTCGGTGTCGCTGCGGATCTGCTCCTCGATCCCGGGCCGCTGCACCTTGACGACGACGTCTTCGCCGCTCTCGAGCCGCGCTCTGTGGACCTGGGCGATCGATGCCGAGGCCATCGGCTGCGGCTCGATGCTCGCGAACAGCTCGTTCGCCGGCTTGCCGAGGCCTTTTTCGATCAATTGAAGCACGGTCTGCAGCGGCATCGGCGCCGCGCTGTCCTGAAGCAGCGACAATTCCGCAATGAAATCAGGTGGTAAGATATCTGGCCGCGCGCTGAGGATCTGTCCGAGCTTGATGAACGTCGGCCCCAGCTCGGCGAGGGTCTCGCGGAACCGTTTCGCGGTGCTCCCCGGCGAGGGCTTGTCGGACTGCTCGCGCCGCCCCAGGACGTCCCAGATCCTGGCGCGATCCCAGAGCTGGCCGAAGCCGTGCCGCACGACCACCGCGCTGATCTCGCGCAGCCGCTTGAGATCCTGGACGGCCTGGATCGGCATTACTCCATCAGCTTCTGCATGGTGTCTTCGCTGCGGAGGACGCCGACGCGGTGGAGCGCTTCGCGCGCGGCGGGGTATTTCGCCAGGACCTTTTCCACGGCCGCGCTCGGAAACGCGACGAGATCGCAGTCGGCGAGAGCGGTGCACGTCGCGGTGCGCTTGTCGCCGTTCAGGACCGCCATCTCGCCGAAGAACTGGCCGTGGCCGAGGCGGGCGATCTCCTTCTCGCCCTCCAGCGCCTCGGCCGTGACGCGGACCTGGCCGTTGGTGATCACGTAGAACTCGCCGCCCGGGTCCCCCTCGCGGAAGATGACCTCGCCGGCCTTCACCTGCTTGCGGTGCGACAGCTTGAGCAGCTCGTGCCGCCCTGCCGCGTCGAGCGCCTCGAACAGCCGCGAGACTTTCGCCAGCTCGTTCAGGTCGAGGTCCATGCCGGCAGTCTAGCGGATCCGGTACAGCGCGGAGTTACAAAGTGGCGATCCGACCGCGGGTGCGGTGGCGAGCGGCGGATACCAGAGGCCGATCGGCGCTTCGTAGCGGAGCCGTTGGCCGGCGAATCGCCAGGACGGACGCGCTTGTCCCGCCAGCGCCGCGTCGATCTCGTCGAACAGGCTGATGTGCTGCTGCGGCCGCGTGATCTTCCGATCGGCGAGCGCGGGGATCCAGGCAGTCCCGTCGCCGTACGCTCCGTCGACGACGTCGTCGCGTCCGACGTGGGCCGCGACGCAGGCGATGGCATCGACGTCGCCAGGGGTCGCCATCGGGATCGCCCGCTGAAACCAGCGAAGGTGCCCCGGGACGGCGACGAGGAATGCGGCCACGAGCGCGACCGGCCAGCGCGCCGCCGCTCGTCCCCACAGCGCCGCGGCGGGGATGACCAGCAACGGCATGAACCGCAGCGGGTACAGGCCGAGCTTCGGCATCAGCTGGAAGAAAACGCCGGCCGCCAGGATCGCGATTGCAGCCAGCCGGATCGGACGGAGCTCGCGCCGCCAGATCAACACCGCCGCCGCGATCGCGGTCGCGATCGCAGCCGGATCGCCCAGCTCCGCACCGAGACGTCGAAACGGAACCGCTTCCTGCACCGCCGCCCAGTCGAGCGCCTTCCGGATTTCGCCGGGAGAGTACCGGGGACCGAATGCTGCGAGCAGCGCGAGCATCGCCACCAGCCCGGCGGCCGCGATCGCGCCGGGCACCCATGCCCGCCGGCTCACGGCCACGACCGCCACGGCGACCGCGCCCGCGATCGCGCCCATCGGATGGATCGCCGCCGCCGCGGCGAGGAGAAAGGCCGCGAGCAAGGCGTGATCGAGCACGGTGGCTGCGACGAGGCCGAGCGCAGTCGCCAGCACGAACGGGTTCCCGCCCCAGTCGAACATGATCTGCGGCATCCGCGAGAGAAACATCGCGAGCGCGGCCACCAGGCGCGGCCGCGGCGTCTGCAACGGTCCGCCGAGAATCGCCGCCAGGCCGTACCAGAAGATCACGTACGGGAGACCCGCGACGACGAGGCTGGCGCGCGCCATTCCCGCGAGCAGCGAGGCCAGCGCGATCACCGCCGGGAGCCCGCGGTGGAACATCATTGGACGAATCCCCGGCCACGCCGGCGAGAGGACGCCGTCGAGGAGGCCGCGCGCGAGCCCGGCGTACATCGACATGTCCTGCCCCGGCGCGACCGCCATCGTGAAACAGGGGACGAAGAAGGCCGCGAGCAGCAGCGGCGCGAATCGCTCGAGCGGATCGGCGGCAGGCGCGAGCGGCGACCGCCGACCGATCGCCGCGACTCCTCCGGCGAGCGCGCCCAGCGCGACGAGCCAGAGCGGCGCCGACACCGGCACGGCTGCGATCGCCGCACCGGCGATTGCGCCGATCCCGATCAGCGCCGGCGCGATCGGACCGGGTTTCGACATCGCGCGCGCACAGTAACAGGCAAATGCTATCGTCCGTCCGTGGAACACGCGCTGCCGCTGGCCGGCTGGGAAAATTTCTACGTCATCGTCGGTTCGTCCGCCGCCGCGCTGACGGGTCTGCAGTTCGTCGTGATCACGCTGATCGGCACCGAACAGGCGCTCAAGAGCAGCGGCGCCGAGATCGGCGCCTTCGGCACGCCGACGGTGATTCACTTCTGCTCCGCCCTCGTCGTCGCCTGCATCGTGAGCGCGCCGTGGCGGGACGTCTCGAACGCGTCGACGGCGCTCGGCATCGTGGGCGGCCTCGGCGCCTTGTATTGCGCGATCGTGATCCGCCGCGCCCGCCAGCCGATGAGCTACAAGCCGGTCCTGGAGGACTGGATCTTCCACAGCATCCTGCCGTTCATCACCTACGTCGTCGTGGTCGTCGCGGCGCGCCAGGTGCCGCGGCATCGCGACGCGCAGTTCGTCATCGCTGGCGCCTCCCTGGTCCTGCTCCTGATCGGCATCCGGAACGCTTGGGACTCGGTGACGTACCTCGCCATCGACCGGCGCAAGCAACAGGAACGCCCTTGATCACCTGCTGCGTCCGTTACCTGATCGCGCCCGGAAAGCTGAAGGAATTCGAGGAGTACGCGCGCCGCTGGACGAAACTGATTCCGAAATTCGGCGGTACCCACCACGGGTACTTCCTGCCCGATGACCCGGCCGGTCTCGACGGCACGTTCAGCTTCCGCGGCCTCGGCGCGGCAGGGCCCGGGGACGTCGCGATGGCGCTGTACAGCTTCCCCGACGCCGCCGCGTACAACGCGTACCGCCGCATGTCCGCGGAGGACGACGAGTGCAAGGCCGTCACCGCTTTCTTCGACGAGACCCGGTGCTTCACCAGCTACGAACGAACGTTCCTCAAACAGATCAAATAGAATCAGGCCGTGGCGGACAGGCCTCTGGCGCTGGTAGGCGGGACCATCTACGTCACTCCCGACGCGGACCCGATCCGCGACGGGATCGTCTTCATCAAGGACGGCAGGGTCGCCGCGGCGAGCGGCGCGACGGTGCCGCCCGACACCGAGGTCCTGAGCTGCGCCGGCTGCACGATCCTCGCCGGTTTCTGCAACAACCACGTCCATTTTTTCGAGCGGAAGTGGTCGAACGCGGCCGCGATCCCGGCCGCCGAGCTGATGCTCCAGCTCCAGGAGTTCTGCACCCGCTTCGGCTTTACCACCGTCTTCGATCTCTCCTCGCCGTGGGCCAATACGCGGGTGATGCGCGAACGGATCGAGTCCGGCGAAGTGCCGGGCCCGCGTATCCGCTCGACGGGACAGGGCCTGATCGCCAACGGCGCGCTTCCGCCCGACGCGGTGACGAATCTGATGGGGGTGATGAGGTACCCGATCGCGACGGTCGGCAACGCGACCGAAGTCGGCGCGGCGGCGAAGCGGCTGGTCCACGAAGGCGTCGACGGCGTGAAGCTGTTCCTCAAGTCGTTCCCGGTCGCGGGTATCGCCGCCGCCGTGGCGGAAGCGAGGCGCGCCGCGAAACCGGTCTTCGTCCATCCCAACGACGGCGCCGACGTGCTGACCGCGTTGAAGGCCGGCGTCGACGTCATCGCCCATACGACGCCGCACTCGGGACCGTGGGACGACGCGCTCCTCGCGGCGATCAAGCGCGCCGCGCTCACGCCCACGATCACTCTCTGGAAATCGTACCAGCGCCACGACCGCGCCTCGGCGCAGGAAGCGATCGTCGCCACCGCCGTCGGGCAGCTGAAATCGTGGATCGACGCCGGCGGGACGGTGCTGTTCGGGACCGATCTCGGCGCGGTCGACCCCGATCCGACCGAGGAATACGAGCTGATGGCCGCGGCGGGTATGACCTTTCGCGACATCCTGCGCTCGCTCACGACCGCGCCCGGCGAGCGGTTCGGCCGGCCGGTCGGGCGCATCACCGCCGGCCTCGACGCCGACATCGCGGTCGTCAACGGCGATCCGGCCAAGGACGTCCGCGCGCTCGCCGACGTGCGCTACACGCTGCGCGGCGGAAAAGTCATCTACCGCGCGGCCGAGCCATGACCGAAACCACCCACCGGCATGGCCTCGCTCTCGCCCGCTGGGGCCGCGCGCGGCTCAAGCAGGAACTGGGCGGACCGCTCGCGACGGCGCCCTCCGGCGACTGGTGCGGCGAGAAGCGGGCGACGTTCGTCACCCTGCGCTGGCTCGACGGCGACCTGCACGGCTGCATCGGCGCGCTGGTTCCGCGGCGGACGATCGTCGACGACGTCGCGCACAACGCCGTCGCCGCCGCGCTCCACGACCCGCGCTCCCACGCGATCCGGCTCGAGCAGGTCGACGAGCTCGATCTCGAGCTCTCTATCTTATCGGATTTACAGAGAATTCCGGCGGGCACCGAGAAGGAAGCGCTGGACGCGATCCGGCCGGGCGTCGACGGCATCGTCCTCATCTGGCGAGAGCACTCGGCGACGTTCCTCCCGTCGATGTGGCCGCGCCTGCCGGACGTCGGCGAGTTCATGCGCGCGCTGAAGGTCAAAGCGGGCCTGCCGGGAAATTTCTGGGACGACGCGATCCACCTCGAGCGCTACACCGCCGACAAACATCTTTCTATAGCGCCGAAAGGAGATCGATCTTGACCAGGATCGCGTCGTTGTGCGCGACGCCGGTCTGGTTGAGCGACCGCAGCTCGCCGCTCAGGTCCAGACCCTTGGTCAGCGGCGTGACGTCGTTCGAGCTCTGGTGGGCGTAGACGAGATAGAACGTCGAGCCGGTCCGCCACTCCCAGCGCAGGATGAGCTGAGCGTTCAGACCCGCCTGCCGGTCGTCCGCGTTCGGGGGCAGGTCCTCGGGTAGCGCGGGCCGCAGGTCCGAGAGGCGGACCGTCGGCCGCCCCGGCCCGACCACCGACCGCAGCGGCCCGCCATACGAGATCCCCGCGGTGAACAGCTGCGCATACGCCTGCAGTGTCAGGTGCGGCGTAAAGGAGTACGTCGCCCGCAGCGTCGCCGAGACGCTCCGCGCCTGCTGCGGCGCAAGGATGTACAGGCGCGTCAGATCGGTCGCCCCCGAGGTGGCGAACGTCGCCGTGGGATCGCCCTGTCCCGGCAGGGGCCCCGCGGTGCGAATCTGCCGGATGGTCCCGTTGTTCTCGTTGTACGCGAGGTCGAGCGACCCATCGAGCTGCGGCAGCGGCCGGAGCACGAAGTAGAACTCGAGCTGGTTGGTCCGCTCGAACCGCGGCCACGCCCGCCCCTGCGTCCACGAGAGCTGCAGCTGCACTTTGCGGCGCGGGTCGGTCGCGATGAAGCCGTACCAGTAGCCGTAGCCCTGCCGCTCGATCGGCGTGCCGTCGGCGAGCTCGCGGTCGTCGACGGCGGAGGTGAAGAGATCGACGCCGCTGTCGAAGAACCAGAAGTTCTTCGCCATCAGGCTACCCTCGAGGAACGCGTCCGCCGACAGGCGGTGATCGAGCGGCGCGTCGCCGACTGCGCGCCCGCCCAAAAGAAGCTGCGAGTTCTGCCAGAGGTCGTTCGCGTGCGGATCGCGGATGAAGACGTACCCCATCCCGCGCGTCACGTTCGCGCGCGGCATGAAACCGAGGTCGTTGACCGTGAATTGCGGCGTCAGCCGATCGAAGTTGAGCGCCGAGCCCCAGTACTCCTCCGAGTGATGGATCCGCGCCGACCCGGCCCAGCCGTCGGCGGTGGCGCCGCGGAACGTGCCATCGCGAAGGGTTTCCGGAGTGTTGCCGGTGAGATGCGAGCCGAGACCCTGGACGGTGAAGTCCCACGCGCGGTCGTTGGTGTAGAGCGTGAGGT
>JAIVGS010000105.1 GCA_020201435.1 Myxococcales bacterium | reverse complement strand
GACCCCTTCGCGCAGAAAGTCGGCGACTACTACGCGACCTGCATGGACGAGCAGAAGGCCGAGACGGCTTCGTTGAAGACCCTCCAGGACGAGCTCGCGAAGATCGACGCGATCAAGGATCCGAAAGCGCTCGCCGGCGAGGTCGCTCGCCTCCAGTCGGCCGGCGCGCGCGCGTTCTTCGGCTTCGGCTCGCAGCAGGATTTCAAGGACGCGACCCAGGTCATCGGCGGCGCCGACCAGGGCGGCCTCGGCCTGCCCGATCGCGACTACTACCTGAAGGACGACGCGCGGATGAAGGACATCCGCTCGCTCTACCAGGACCACGTCGGCAAGATGCTCGAGCTCGCCGGCGCGAAACCGGGCGACGCGTCGAAGCAGGCGAAGACGATCATGGAGATCGAGACCGCGCTGGCGAAGGCCTCGATGGACCGGGTCGAGCGCCGCGACCCGAAGAAGATCTACCACCGCCTCGAGCGAGCCGGCCTCAGGAAGGCCGCGCCGCACTTCCTCTGGGACGTCTACTTCACCGAGCTCGGCTCGCCCGACGTCCAGGCGATCAACGTCCTGGTCCCGGACTTCTTCGCCGGCATGGACAGGCTGCTCGCGAAGCCGAAGTACGCGGATCTGCACACCTACCTGCGCTGGAAGGCGATCGAGGGCGCGGCCAACATGCTGGGCCAGAAGTTCGTCGAGGAGCGCTTCCGCCTGACCAAGGCGCTGACCGGCGCGAAGCAGATCCTCCCGCGCTGGAAGCGCTGCGTGCAGATGACCGACAACGCGCTCGGCGAGGCCCTGGGCCGTTCGTTCGTGACCACCACCATCGGCGACGAAGGAAAGCAGATGGCGAAGACGATGGTCGAGGGCATCGAGGGCGCCTTCGGCAGAAACCTCGCCAACGTCGAATGGATGGACGAGCAGGCGCGCACGGCCTCCGCGGAAAAGCTCAAGAAGATCAACAACAAGATCGGCTACCCCGAGAAATGGCGCGACTACTCGAGCGTCAAGATCGGCCGCGAGTCGCTGCTCGCCAACACGATCGCCGCGGCCGATTTCGAGACCCGCCGCGACCTCGCCAAGATCGGCAAGCCGGTCGATCGCAACGAGTGGGGGATGAGCCCCCCGACCGTCAACGCGTACTACGACCCTTCGATGAACGAGATGGTCTTCCCGGCCGGCATCATGCAGGCGCCGTTCTTCAAGACCGACGCTCCGGTGAAGACGAATTACGGCGGGCTCGGCATGGTGATGGGCCACGAGCTGACCCACGGCTTCGACGACCAGGGCCGCCAGTTCGACGGCGACGGCAACCTGCACGAGTGGTGGACGCCGGAGGTGAGCAAGAAGTTCGAGGAGCGCGCGGCGTGCGTGGCCAGGCAGTACGACGGTTACGTCACCGTCGAGGACATCCACCTGAACGGCAAGCTGACCTTGGGCGAGAACATCGCCGACATCGGCGGCCTCAAGATGGCGCTCTCGGCGCTGCACCAGAAGCAGGGCGCGCCCCAGGATCCGAAGGCCGACCAGAATTTCTTCGTCGCCTTCGCGCAGACGTGGTGCACCAATTACCGCCCTGAAAACCTGCGGTTACGCGCGAACACCGACCCGCACTCCTCGGCCCAGTGGCGGGTCAACGGCCCGGTCTCCGACAACCCGGATTTCGCCAAGGCCTTCTCGTGCAAGGCCGACGCCCCGATGGCCCCCGCCAACCGCTGCGTCGTCTGGTAAGGACAAAAGCAAATTCAACCACGGAGGCACGGAGGCCACGGAGTTTTTTGGGTTTGTAAACCCAACCTCCGTGCTCTCCGTGCCTCCGTGGTGAGTTGTTGAGACTTACTCGATTTCGATCAGCCGCTTTCCGGAGGCGACTTGCCCGCGGGTTGCTTCCTCGGCGCGGCGGACTTCGGCGCGGGCTTCGGCGAGCTGACCCTCGAGGTGGCTGATCTCCTCGCGAAGCCCCCCCTCGACATCGCTCTGCCGCGCCCGCTGTAGATTGCGCTGAGCGGCGGCGAGGTTGTTCTCGAGCGCGTCGATCCGCCGCAAGAGGCCGTCGATCCGGGCCTGCGCCGCCGCCAGCCGCGTTTCGGCGTCGGGCGACGCCTTCTCACCCTCGATCGACGCGCCCGGCGTGAAGACCAACGTCCGCTCATCCGGCTCCGACCACGGCGAGACGCCGCAGGCGATGCACGCCGTGTCGAGCGTCAGCATCACACTGCGCCCCCGCTCCTCCGACATCACCCGCAACACGAGCTGCCCGGCGCAGCGCGGGCAGCGGAGGCTCGTCAGGTCGAGGTGCGCTTCCTGCATCGACGCATTCTTGCACCGAGTGGTGTTGCACGGGTAGGAATGACGCATGGACCCCGTGATGCTGCCGTCGATTCTGCACGCGCTCATTCCCATCTTCAGCGTGCTGGCCGTCTTCGGCTGCCCGGTCGGAATCATCTGGGTCGTGAAAAACCACCAGTACCGGATGAAAGAGCTGGAGCTCGAGTCGCGGCGGGCGCCGCCGGATGTCGAGAACCGGCTCGCCTCGCTCGAGGCGCGCCTGGGAGCGATCGAGACCGCGCTCTCTGCGCCCGCGCCGCGCAACGCGCTGGCCGACCGGGCGTCGCTGATCGAGCCGCCGCCGGTCGCCGATCCGGTCCGCCAGCGATGACCGAGTGGGACGCGTCCGACGCCCAGCTCGAGCTGCGGCTGCGGACGTGGGCGATTCCGGCGGCCCTGCTGGTCGGCTTCTTCCTCGTCGCCATCGTTCCGTCTTTGGTCAGGATTTTCTTCAGCATGTGGGTGCACGAGATCGGCCACGCCGCCACCGCGTGGATGTGCGGGTACCTCGCGTTTCCCGGGCCGTGGCTGACGCCGACTGCGTCGCGACAGTCGCTGTTCTTCGAGCTGCTCGTCCTCGGCGGTCTCGCCGCCGGGGCGGTGTGGGCATTTCGTCAGGAACGACCGGTACTTGGACGATCGCTCATCGCCGTCGCCGCGGTCCAGCTCGGCTGCGCGGCGCTGCTCGGTCCGTCGCGCGCGCGGCAGTTGATCGTCTTCATGGGCGACGGCGGCTGCCTCGTCATCGGCACGCTCCTGATGCTCTCGATCTATACCCGCGCCGCGTCGCAAGGCTGGCTGCGCTGGGGGTTTCTCGGCATCGGCGCGGCCGCGTTCGCCGATGCGTTTTCGCTCTGGTGGGGCGCTCGAACCGACGCCGATCGCATTCCGTTCGGCATGAACGAGGGCGCGGGCCTGTCCGACCCGAGCGTGCTCAGCGAGGGATTCGGGTGGAGCGCCGGGATGCTCGTCCACCGCTACGTCGCGCTCGGCGTCGTGTGCCTCGCCGTCCTCGCCGTCAGCTGGTACCTCGGCCGGCGCCGCGCCTAGTCGCCGAGGACATCCGCGAGATCGACCTCGCCTTCCTGGCGCACCCGCGGCGGCGTCGGGTCGAGCAGCTTGCCCTCGCGGCAGCAGAGGTCGAGATGGCGCACCTCGCGCGCCGACCGCCAGCGACCCTCGAGCGACTGGAACAGCCTGGTGATCGCCGCTCGCGAGGCCGGCTTGCTGCGGTCGACCTCGACGCCCGCGTCGCTGTCGTCGCGCCAGACGACCCGGCCGGCGATCGGGTCGACCGGCTCGCCCGGCAGCGGCGAGGTGAGCTGCAGCTCGACCTGGTCCTGCGCCGACAGCCCTTTCGGCAGTCCGCCGGTGATGCGGACGCCGGCGAGGCTGACGTCGGCGAGCATGACGAGGAACTCACTGCCGCTCTGCCGCCGCAGCCGCGTCACGCGATCCGTGCCGAGCCGCCGTCCCTTGCGCTCCATCAGCTTGCCCTCGCGCACCTCGCGAGCGAAGCGGGCGGACGGCATCGCCAGCCAGATGCCCTGCCCTTCGGCGCGGGAGAAAGCGACGGCGCGGACGACGCGGGTGTCCTCGCTGTCGTCGAATGCGATCTCGACCAGCGCCTCGCCCCCGATCGGCATCGGCGGCGCGGCGTCGCGGAAGAAGATGAGCACCGTGCCCTCGCTGGTGACGAGGTGGGCACGGAATTGCGCCATCGAAGCGAACCGCTGCCGAAGCAGCGCGAGCTTCGTTGCCGCCAGCTGTCGGGCCATCGCTCCCCCCTGCGCTTCAGAGTAAAGGGACGGCGTTTCCGGTCAAGATTCCGGCGTGCGTGGAGTGGAGTGCGCACATCCGCGCACGTCAGGTTCCGTGACTCTCCCGAAAAGCGGTGGGATCATCGATGCATGATCAAGCGGCTCACCAAAGGTTTTCCCGTGTTGCTGCTCGCCGGGTGGATGACGCTGGCGGTGCTGACCATCACCAGCTTCATCGCCTTCACCCTGGCCTGCCACCGCTGATCGACTTTCGGCGACGGCCGCCGAGCAGCGCGAGCGCAAGCAGGAGCATGACCGTCGCCGGCTGAGCAGCGCCGGGCGCCGTGTTGCAGCCCCCGCCACCCGCCTTGCCCGCAGGCCCCGCCGGGCCTTCCGCGCCTTGGGTTCCGGCGGGACCGGCCGGACCGGTCGGGCCTTGGGGTCCAGCGGCGCCGGCGGGGCCCGCGGGACCGGTTGGACCGGTCGGGCCGATTGAACCGGCGGCGCCGGTCGGGCCGGCGGGACCGGCGGGGCCGGTTGGCCCTTGGGGTCCGGCGGCCCCGGTAGCGCCAGTGGCTCCGGTCGGTCCTTGCGAGCCCGTCGCCCCGGCCGCGCCGTTGCACACGAAGGCCGTCCCGCTCGCGGAGACGTACTGGACGCCGCCGAAGGCGCAGTTGGCGCCCGCCGGTTCGGAAGATCCGACGACGGAAGCGCCGTCCGCACCAGCCGGCCCGGTCGGACCGGCCGGTCCGATCGGGCCGGTCGCTCCAGTGTCTCCAGCGGGACCGGCCGGTCCCGCCGGACCCGGCGCTCCAGTCGCTCCGGTGGCTCCTGTCGCTCCCGTCGCGCCGGTCGGCCCTTCCGGTCCGGCAGGGCCGGTCGGGAAGTCCACGAACGCGATCGTCCCAGCCGACGGCGTGACGGTCGCCTGCGAAGTCCCGCCGGTCGGTGCCGTCAGGTTCATCACGTAGTTGACCCGCGCGCCGAAAAACGCCGTCTCGATCTTCGGCGTGAACGTGACCTCGATCGAGAGGGTGTCGTTCGGCATCAACGTCCTGCCGACATTCTCGCCGACGCCGATGGTGATGCTCGGCGAAGTCACCGAGACGCTGAAGGCGCTGCCCACCGGAGCGGTCGTCCTGGGCGTCGTGTGGACGAAGACTTCCGAGACCTGCGCGACGACGACGCTGCCGATCGGATCGATGGTGAACGTCCAGTTGTCGCCGCTCTGCAGCGTGAAGCTGTCCTTGATTCCGTTCGGCCGGATGACGAGAAGGGCGTCGGACACGCCCTTGACCGGAAACGTCTCCGGATGCACCGAATAGGTCGCGTCCAGCACCCGCGACGGCAGCACTTGCGCGAAGGCCACCGCAGGAACGAACGCAAGCGCAAGCAACGCCTGCCACCGGATCCTCATGTCCCCCCCCCCACACACGCGCGGCGAATCTCGCGCGCACTTGCGTCAGACTAGCTCCCCAAGCTCGCCGGCGCTGTGCGCGCCGTCACTTCATCTCCTCACCGCTCCCCCATTTGTACCACTCCTGCAAAATGGTGTGCGTCCGCGCCATAATGCCGTCGTGACACGCAAAGCCGTGCAGGAGTTCTTCGCCGCGTACGCCGAGGCGTTCTCGCACGGAGACACGGAGGCGATCGGCCAGCTCTGGAGCCTGCCCGCGTTGATCACGGCCGCCCAACGGAGCATGTGCTTCGCGGACGCGGAGGCGTTTGCGAAGAACACGGCGGCGGTTTGTGCGTTCTATCGCGAGCAGGGAGTGGTCGAGGCGCGCAAGACCGTGCTCGACGTGAAGGATGTGGGCGACACGGTTGCGGTCGTGATCACCAGAGACGAGGTGGTCGACGCGAGCGGCCGCGAAATCGCGCGATGGAAGCATGCTTACCTCGTGCGGGAGACGCCGGCCGGCCTGCGCGCCATCGCTGCGATTGCGGACGAGGAAGTGCAGGCGTGGAAGGCCAGAGGGACACCGCTCGGGTCGTAGCCATCCCGCCGCCGCCGAAAGAATCTGTTGCGCAGGATGGGCGATTTCAGAGTAAGAACGAGGCGGTAGCGCGTCCCTGACTGGTGCGGGGCCCGGTCTTCAAAACCGGTGGCGGGCGCTGAGAGGCGTCCTCGGTGGGTTCGATTCCCATGCGCTACCGCCAACATATTGATCTCACTAGTGTTACGAGACTTCCGCGGGCGTCTCCAAACTGTCTCCAAGAATGGGACGAGGGGCGAAACGATCGCGGCGCGGCGTGAACGCTTGCAACTCCTCGATAACTTGAGGCGTTCCTCAATCAACGACGGGCTGCAACCACGGGATCTGCCCAGCGGCGGCAGGACCATGAGCGCCAAAACGTCCATGCGCCGTCTCTGCGACACCTGACTGGGAGGGTCTCGACGTGAACATCGGCTCCGGCGCGAGTCTGGTCGGCGTACCGGGCGACGAGTTGTTCCAGGGCGCGACGGCGTCCGGCTGACTAGCGTTCATGCTCGAGCTCGCCCTCCAGCGTCTTCAGCGCCAGCGCGAGCTGAGAGTCGTAAGGGATGTCAGGATCGGCACAGAGGAAGAGCATTCGTAGAAGATCGTCCTGGAGCTCCGTCGACAGGACCACCGCGTCGGCCGCTGGATCTTCGCTACTCTCTCGGTCTTCAGCCGCGCCCCGGATGACGTCTTTGTGCGCGCAGGGCGTCGATGACGTAGTGATGCGCGACGCGATACAGCCAGGCGCCGGGCTCGTCGGGCACGCCATCGCGCGTCCACGTCTCGACCGCCCGAAGCAACGCTGCTTGCGCCGCATCTTCACAAAGCTCGATGGACTGTGCACCGAACCTTCGGGACAGGACGGAGACCAGACGCCCGTGCTCGTGTCGGAAATAGTTCACCGGCAGCTCGGGCGTCATGCGTCCGAGTCCTCAGCCGGATCGCCACCGGCGCGAGCGGCTTGCCTATACGACGTTCTCGGCTTGCGGAGTGGACACGATCACACCGCGGCATGCTCTTTTCGCGCCGCGCCGGTAAAGGCGAGCGCGGTGAGCGGACCGACGATGGCCCACTGCACCACCGTGAATGCGGTCTCGATCACGAGATAGTCCGGAACCGAGGTCATCACGTTCTTGGCGGCGACGGCGATGGTGGTGAAGCTCCACGACAGGACCGCGCCGAAGGCACCATAGAGGAGACCGCGGGCGAACAGCGGGCCGCCGCGCGGCGCAAAGACCTTCCCATAGATCCAGGCGAAGAGGGTGGCCTGGATCAGCATGGAGAGAAAGCCGAAGGGAATGATGACGTCCTTCCGATAGATGGCGAGCGACTCGTAATAGCGGGTGAAGAGGATCAGGTGCCAGACGAACCCGAGTGCAAACGTGGGCACGAGATAGGCGAGAATTCCCAGTCCAAAACGCCGCATCATGTTCGTCCTTTCTCTTCCAACATCTCGGCTAGCTGCTCGAGCGCGCCGCGCCAGCCCCGGTCGTGGCGCGCGGCGGCGCCAGCGCGCGTGAGCTTCTCGTGCCGGATGACCAGCTCCGTCTCGGCGCCGTCCCTTTGGATGGTCACCGTCACCTCGGACTCGATGCCCGCGTGCTCGTCGGGGGGCTCGATGGTCCAGGAGAAGACGATCTTCGAGGGCCGCTCGATCGATCGAAAGCGTCCGGCCACGACGGTTCGTCCGCCCAGGAAGTCGTACGCGAAGCGATAGCCGCCGCCCTGGCGGAAATCGAACTGGAGCAAGGCGAGCGTGATCTCGGGCGACGGCGAGAGCCACCGGGCGACCAGCCGCGCCTCGGCGAACGCGGCAAACACTTGCTCGGGTCCGGCCGCGAAGCGCCGGCGCACTTCGATGTGCGTCCTCTCAGCGGGCATGGCGTGGAGGCTCCGAGAAGAGGCGATCGAGCCGGTCGACCGCGCCCTCCCAGAAAGCCTGGTGACGGGCTATCCAGCCGCGCGCCTCCTCGAGCTTCTTCTGGCGCAGCCGGAACCGATGGACGCGCCCTTCGACGCTGCGGCGGACGAGACCGGCCCGCTCGAGGACCTTCAGGTGTCGCGAAATGGTTGGCTGCGCGGAATGAAACCGGCGGCCCAGCTCGCCGGCGCTGCGAGCCTGGCCTCGCGCGAGCGCATGGATCATCGAGCGGCGGGTACCATCGGCCAGAGCGCGAAAGAGGCGATCCAGGTTGGACGCACGTCGCATAGCCATGCGACTATACGTTTCGCGACGCGACCGCACAAGCCTGCTATCTGCCGGCGCGTCGCGCAATCCAGGTCGATCCGATGGCCGCGCTCCGGTGCGAGTGATGCGCTACCGCCACTGAATCCGGTGGCCACGGTTTGCGCCGCCCTCGGGCTCTCGAACACGCAGTACGGATGGACCGGCTCCGCGTTTGCCCTCGCGCTCCTCGCGGCGACGCCGCTCGCCGGGAGCTTCCTCGACCGCCTCGGCGTGCGGCGCGGCCTCTTCTTCGCGGTCCTCCTCTGGTCGGCGGCGTCGGCGGCCCACGGGCTCGCCGGCGGGCTCGCCTCGCTCCTGGCGCTGCGCGTGCTGCTCGGCATCGCCGAGGCGCCCGGCTTCCCCGGGTCGGCACACGTCGTCCGCGGCGTCCTCGCGCCGAAACAGGTCGCTCGCGGGCTCGGGTTCGTCCTCGCCGGCAGTACCGCCGGAGCGCTGGCCGCCCTCTTCGTCGCGGTCGCGTTCGAGCAGCGCTTCGGCTGGCGCGGCGCGTTCGCCGGCGTGGCCGCGATCTCCGTCGTGTGGGCGCTGCTCTGGGCGGCCGTCAGCTCGGCGGGCTCCGCGCCCGCACACCTCGACGTCCGCGACGCTCCTCAGACTGGCGGAGCGTCGATCCTGCGCAACCGCGACGTCGTCCGGGCCGTGCTCCTGACTTCGGGCGTCTCGCCGATGCTCGCGTTCGCGAGCCTCTGGTGGCCCAAGTTCCTGGTCGCGACGCACGGCGTCCCGCAGGCGAGTATTCCCTCGTACAGCTTCCTCCTGCCGCTCGCGTACGACGCCGGCGCGGTCGCGCTCGGCGACCTCGCGGGCCGATCGCGGCCGGCGGCGGTGCTGCTCTTCGCCTCCTTTCTCGCGCTCGCGGCCGGCGCCGTGCCGTTCGCGGGCAGCGCGTGGACGGCGGTGTCGATCGCCGCGGTCGCCTGGTTCGGC
>JAIVGS010000279.1 GCA_020201435.1 Myxococcales bacterium | reverse complement strand
CTTCAAAGACGGCGCACGAAACGATAAAACCGCAGAAAAAACCTCGCCTATTGCGCTTCGGTCGCGATAGCGAGGCGCGAAATCCCGACGGACTTGGCGGCTTCCATCACTTCGACGACGCGGCCGTGGTTCACGCCGGCGTCGGCCTGGATGATCACCTGCGCCTCCGGCGCGTCCTTGGCGAGCTTCATGAACTTCTCTTTCAGCGCGCCGACCTCGATCGCCTTCCCCTCGGTCACCACCGTCCCGTCCTTCAGGATCGCGACCGGAAAGTCGCGCGGCGCCGTGTGCAGCTCTTTCGCGGCGCCCTTGGGCAGGTCGACGCGCACGCCGGTGCCGCCGCCCTGCGCCTGCTCGACCACGATCGACGAGCCGACCATGAAGATGATCAACAGCACGAGAAAGATGTCGGTCAGCGGCGTGATGTTGATCTCGCTGAACACCGACGGCGCGAACTCGTCGTCGTCGTGATGGTGCGACTTGCTCGGGCCGGAGATCGCCACTTACGCGTGCCCCTGCGCGACCGCGCCCGCCGGAGCAGGCTGGCTCGCGGACGGGGCGCGAGGCGCCGACAAGGCCGCGGAGACGTCCGCGGCATGGTCGATCACCACCTCGGTCAGCTCGTCCGACCGCAGCGTCATGTCGAACGCTTCCTTCGCGATCCGCGCCTGGAAGACGTTGAACAGCACCACCGCCTCGACCGCGACCGCGATGCCGCCGGCGGTGGTGATCAAGGCCTCCGAGATCGCCGGCGCGACGACCGCGAACCCGCTCTGGCCGGTCATGCCGATCTGCCGGAACGACCCGAGGATGCCGACCACCGTTCCAAACAGTCCGACGAACGGCATCACCGCACCGAGGGTGCCGAGGACCCAGAGCGGCGCGCGCAAGGCCTGGATCACCTCGCGGCGCGCGCGATCCACTGCATCCGCCACCCGGTCCGGCCGCTGGGCGCGATCGAACGCCGCGCGGTAGAGCGCGGCCGTGGCGACGTGCGATCGATCGCACTCGTGCAGCGCGATCGCCGCATCGCCGCGGAGCAGCGCCCGCACGATCTGCTCGTGCAGCTCGCGCGCTTTGGCCGCGAATCCACGCAGGAAAAGCGCACGCTCGATGCCGATGATGACCGCGGCGACCGAGCCGGCGAGGATGATCAGCTTGGTGATCACCATCACCGTGCCGCCGGACGTGAGGACCTCGAGCACTTCGTTCATATGCGGGGTGTAACACGGCTACCGGCTGCCGGCTTCCGGCCACCGGCCAAAAGCCGTGCTAAACAGCGCAGATGCCCTCCTGGACCGAGCTGGCCCTCGAATGCGCCCGCGTCGCCCGCGCCGGGCTACGAATCCCTCAGGAAGAATCGCCGGTTGCGGTCGTGCTCGGGTCGGGGCTCGGCGCCTTTGCCGAACAGCTGGAGGGCGCGCGGGGGCTCCCGTTCAGCGAGCTGCCGGGCTTTCCCCGGGCGACGGTGCAGGGCCACAAAGGGCGGCTCGTCTATGGCATGCTTTCGAACGCTCCCGTGCTCGCCCTGCAGGGGCGCCTGCACGGCTACGAAGGCCACGACGCCGCGACGGTCGCATTTCCCGCCCGCGTTCTCGCCACGCTGGGTGCGCGCGCGCTCGTCGTCACCAACGCCGCCGGCGGAACGAATCCATCATTCGCGCCGGGCGAGCTGATGCGCATCACCGACCACATCAATTTCACGGGCAAGAATCCGCTGCTCGGCCCCAACGAGGACCAGCTCGGTCCCCGCTTTCCCGACCTCACGCACGCCTACGACGCGCGTCTCGCCGAGGCCCTCGAGGAGGCGGCGCGCGCCTCGAACCAGAAGCTGCGCGCCGGGGTGTACCTCATGATGAACGGCCCGTCGTACGAGACGCCGGCCGAAGTGCGGATGGCGCGCGCGATGGGCGCCGACGCGGTCGGCATGAGCACCGTCCCGGAAGTGATCGTCGCCGCGCACATGGGCCTGCCGGTGTGCGGGATCTCCTGCATCACCAACCTCGCGGCCGGCATCTCGCAGCACCCGCTGACCCACCAGGAAGTGATCGAGGTCGCCAAAGCCGTCGAAGGAAAGTTCCTCGATCTTCTGCGAGCTTTGGTCCCGCGCGCGTTGGCCGCCGTGCCGCCGCGCCGCGCGCTGGCCTGACGGAAAGTGGCCGTCCGGCACGCTCCGGCTATCCTGTAGGCGTGACACACAGGTTACCCGCGCTGCTGAACGCGGCGGCGCGGGCGCGCAGGAGGGCGTACGCGCCATATTCCGGGTACGAGGTCGGCGCTGCCGTCCTCGCTGGTGGACGGATCTTCGCCGCCGGCAACCTCGAAAACAGCGCGTACCCGCTCTCGGTCTGCGCCGAGCGCAACGCGGTCGCGATGGCGGTCGCGGCCGGCTTCCGGAAGATCGAAGCGGTGGCGATCGTCGGCGGCCGCGATCGGCCGGCCGCGCCGTGTGGCGGCTGCCGGCAGGTGCTCGCCGAATTCGCCGCGCCCGACACGCCGGTGGTCTACGCCAGCGTCGACGGCCAGAGCGTCACGACCACCGTCGGCGCGCTGCTGCCGGCAGCCTTCGGCCCGGTCGATCTGATCAGGGCGGGAGCGGAATCCAGGGGCAGGATGCGAGGTCCTGCTGGCATTGCTCGAAGTGCAGCTCGCGTCCGCGGCACTCGAAAAAGCGGCCGACGACGTTCGCCATGAACTGGTCCATGTCGAACGGCTTTCCCGGCTGCGGGTTGAAAAACCCGTGCTGGCCGGTGCGGTTCAGGTAGGGAATCAACAGCGCCGAGACGCCGTTCGCGCCCGCTGCGCATGCCGATGCGCCCGTCGACCAGCACCCGCTTCCGGTCGCGCGGGTCGAGACCGGGCAGCCCGTCGGTCCCGACGACATCACCGTCAGCTGCTGCCGCAGCGGCGGGTCGAGCCGCGGCGCGGCGAGTCCATCGAGGCAGCTCGCGCCGTGCTCGTCGCAGGAGTAGCCGGTGGGATCGATCAGCACGTCGCCGGTGCAGATCGATCCCGGATCGCAGCGCACATGGCCGGGCAGGGCAGCGAAGACGCCGGCGTTCGGATCGCCGAATCGCGCAGTCGCCGGCACACCTTCGACCACCCCGGACTTGATCAGCACCTGGTCGATGGTCATGCCGAACGCGGGATCGACGTGCGTGGTGTCGACGATCCCGGCTGCGCGCGCGAGGCTGATCGCGGTGTTGATCGGCACGCCCGGATCGCCCGAAGTGCCGATCACCAGCACGTTCGCCGGCCCCGCGACCCGTCCCGTGTCGTCCTGCGGCGTCGCCCGCGACGGGAGCAGGTCCTTGAAATAGTGCGGGGCGTAATTGACCGGGTCACCCGGTTCGAGGATGAGTTGCGAGAGGCCCATCATCCTCCTGAATTCAGGCGTATTTCTGGACAATCCATACCCGCGCGCGGGCGAGGTCAGCGGCGTCTGCGGCTTGTAGTCGATGCCGAAGAACCGCGCTTCGACCTCGTACTTGTCGATCACCCGCGCCTCGCCGCCCGCCACCGGAAAGACCGTGACCTGGAGCGGATCGCCCGGCGCCATCACCGTGGTCTTCACCCGCGGCACGACGCCCGGTCCCCGATCGGTCACGGTGGCCGAGAGCGTCGGCCAATCCGCGGCGATCGGCAGCCGCAGCCGCCCCGCCGCGTCCGCGGTCCCGATCGAGCAGCCGTCGATCTTCGCGCCGTTCGAGCAGTCCGCGGTCGTCTGGGCGAGATTCCGAACCATCACCCGCTGCCCGGGCTGGAGCGTCAGCTGCGCGACCGGGACGTCCCGCTCGCGGTTCACGTCCTGCACGACCAGCACCAGCATCGGTTGCGCGTCGGCGGCGCCGGCGTTGCACGCGCCGAACGGAATCCCGGTCTGCGGATCGGGCGGCCCGCTCGAGGCGGAGAACGGACAGGTGGCAAACATCGGCCCGAACAGCTCGAGAAAGACCGCCTGCACCACCTGATCGAGCGTCGAGCGGATGCCGACGTCGGCGAGGCCGCCGGCGCCGCTCGTCGGCCCGGCGGCGACGATCGCCGGCTCGACGGCCGGCAGGATCCCGGTCAGGATCCCGCCCAGCGAGATGCCGAACGCGAACAGGTCGGACCCCGGATTGACTCCCCCCTTCTCGAACAGGTGTGTCTTGTGGTCGGGCGCGAAGACCGTGTTCGGCCACGCCGGCAGGCCGGCGACGTCGGGGATGCCGTCGTTGTTGAAATCGCCCGCCTTGTTGACGGCGTTGCCGATCAGCTGCACGCCGGTGCCGTCGAACGAGCGCAACAGGCGCACCAGCTGCATCCAGTCGACGATCGACTGCCGCACCACGTCGCGGGTGTGGAACGTGTCCGCCGTCCAGAAGTCGCCGCCCGAATCCAGGATTCCGTCGTAGTCGAGGTCGCGCGCGCGCCCCTGGAAGACCGCGGCGGCGAACGCGTCGAGCCCGTAAGTGTGGGCCAGCGTCCGGGCGGTCAATTCGAGCAGCGGATCGATCCCGATTCCGTGCCCGTAGGCGTCGATCGCGATCGTCGCCAGGCCGAACTTCGCGAACGTCCCGCCGAAGCCGAGGATGTGCTCGACCCGCGTCGACTTGTACCCGTGCCCGGCGATCACGGTGGGGAAAGGTGCGACGTGTCCGACTTCGGGCCGCTGCCTGGGCACCGCGAGCAGGAACGTGACCGTCTCGCCGATGGTGCGCGCGGCGCCGCTGCGCTCGTCGATCTGGAAGCTCTGGTCGGCGGGTACGCCCGAATCGGTGTCGAGAAAGCTCGGCGAATTGAACTCGCCCGAGACGAAGTAATCGACGTACTTGAAGGTGTCGAGCAGCGCGTCGACCTCGGCCTGGTCGGTGCCGATCAGCAGCGAGCGCACCTGCGGATCGTTGAGCAGCGCCGTCAGGCAGGCGGGCGGAGCGGGCGGCGCGGCGCAGTCGGAGATCGGCAGGATGTAGTTCGCCGGCACGTTGGTCGCGTCGGCCGGTGGTGGGTACGGGCCGCGCTCCGGGAGGACGCCGAACCGCGAGCTGTAGTCGGTGGAGGTGGTGATGTCCTTGACGCGATAGCTGTAGCTCAGGGTCTGCAGCGGCCCGCTGGCGTGGAGGCCGTTGCGGATCAGCTCGAGATCGCGAGTGGTGGACTGGGTGGTGAAAGCCCAGGTGTAGGCGATGTCCTCGACCCCGACGCCGGCCGGCAGGTGCGAGAGCAGCGGCTGAAGCTCGGCGGTCTGGGCCGCGTGGTTCACGCCCGAGTGCGGCGACTCGATCGCGCGTCCGTCCCTTCCGTGGACGCGATTCGTCAACACGATCGCGTACTTGCTCTCCTGCCGCAGCGGCACGATCGGCCGCAGAATGAGCGTCCTCGTCTCCCGCTCGTAAAAGGTGAGCAGGTCGTCCGCCTGCTCGCGCACGGTGCCGTGCGGAAGCTCGGGATGCAGCACGTTCGAGAGCGGAAAGAGCAGGTTGTAGACGCCACTGTTCGGGTCGTTGAGGAAGTACTGGCCCGGATCGTTCAACGTGTAGGGAAAGTGCCCGCCATTGAAGTCCAGCGCCGTGGTCGTCCCGTCTTTGAGGTCGACGAGGTAGACGCCGTCGTCGGCGAGGTCGGCGTTGTTCTGGCGGTTGTAGAGATCGAGGACGTCGAGGTCCTGGTCGAAGGCGACCGTCATCGGCGCGAACGTCCCGAAGCCATCCAGCGTGTCGAGCAGGCCGCGGACGTTGCGTTCGAGCTGCGTCGGGGCGATCAGGCTGGCGTTGATCCGCAGCCCGGTCCGGCTGGTCGGGTCGGGGCGGGTGGCGACATCGCTCGGAAAGCTGGCGTTGATCCGCAGCCCGGTCCGGCTGGTCGGGTCGGGGCGGGTGGCGACATCGCTCGGAAACGGAATCTCGGGCAACGGCTTGTGCGACAGGTCGAAGACGACTCTCGGCCCACCGGTATTCCGGGCGGGCGCAAGCCCTTCGAACGGCACGCCCTTCGCGCAACCCAGGAAAAGGCAAAAGCACACCGCGAAGGCGCGAAGGCGCGAAGAAAGCTTTGCGGGTTCTGCAACCATCGCCGGTTGGCCTCCCAACCTCGACCCCTTCGCGCCTTCGCGCCTTCGCGGTGCGCAGTTGCAGTTCCCGAACCTTCAGAACACGAGCGTCGTCCTCACCTGCATCGCGTGGGCGGCTGGCATGCGGCTGCCGTCCGCCCGCGTGAACGCGTCGCCGGGAAAGAGATACCCGTACTGCAGTCCCGCCTCGAACCCGAGCGGCCCCTTCACGCGCGCGTGGTAACCTACTCCGAGGTCGACCTCGACGCCGTAGTTTCTTCCGGCCGCATGTCCGAATGCGTTCGTCGAGGCCGAAGAGACCAACGCTTGATACGCGTCGAGCACCGGCTGCGGCGCGCGAGCGAAAAGGGCGCTTCCGACGAACCGGAACGCTCCGCCCAGCATCGGCGGCTTGAAGCGCAGCGTCGGCTTCAGATAGAGCGCGTTGCTCACCGCGCCTTCGGTCGGGAGCAGGTCGAGCCCCGGCGGCGGCGCGCCGAGAAGCGACGGGTCGGACAGCCGCCGCGCGGCGTTCTGGCTCTGGAACATGAGGACCTCGTCGAAGAGGACGAGGCCCACTTTGTAATCGCGGTTGAACTGGAAGTTGTTCGCCTGCGCGTCGAACGGATTCGCGTCGCCGCTCGCGTAGCCGCCCTCGATCTCCCCTTCGATCTGCCCGCGCGTCACGCCCGCGCGCAGCGCCGCCCCCTGCTGCGAGACCCGGGTGGTGCCGAGCGCCGACAGGTTCGGAGCGTGGCTGGTCCCGCCGTAGATCTGCGCAGCCTCGGCCTCGACGGAGAGGACGAGCCCTCGCAATTCCTGGCTGTGCCGCAGGTGCGCGTCGAAGACCCAGATGTGCAGGTCGCCGCCGGACGCGGCGAACGTCTGTACCCGCCGCGCGACGTAGAGGCCCGCGCGCGTGCTCTCGCTCGCGTCGTAGACCAGCGCGCCCACGCCTTGCCAGGCGACGTCGCCGATCTGCAGGCCCCCGCCGTTCTTGACGATCAGGTTCGCGTAGCGATCGCGATAGACGGCCTCGGCCGCGACCGCGACCGCGACGTGCTGGGCGAACTCGCTCTTCGGCCCCATGAACCCGATCAGCGGCCGGGTGGCGAAGAGCGCGCCGTCGACGATGTCGCCGTAGCGGGGGTCGCCGAAGTCGGTGACGCCCTCGCCGTTGCCGTTGTTGGCGACCATGCCCATGCCCCACTGGCTCGGCATCTGGCCGATCTGGAGCAGGCCCACCCCGGTGCGGATCTGGGTGAACAGGTAGCGAAAGTCGAACCCCTCGGGCTTGAGTCCGGTCCGCTGCGAGCGGTCGATCAGCCCGTAGCCGCGGAAGTCGTTGGCGACGTCGCCGGCGACCTCGCCGGAGAGGATGTCGAAGCTCGCCTGGATCTCGATCGCGTCGTGTTCGCCGATCTCGACGATCTTCGGCGTCAGCCGCAGCCGGTGCTCGGCCCAGGTCTTCTGCCCGCTGGAAAACCCCGTCTCATCGAGCGGCAGATTGCTGTCGCCGTTGAACCGCAGCCGATACGAGCCATCGAACCGCACGTCCGCCGCCTGTGCGGCGACGGAAAGGCAAAAGCACACCGCGAAGGCGCGAAGGCGCGAAGAAGGTTGGGTTTGGCAACCAGCGCCGCTCCGCAGCCAAACCGAAACCTTCGCGTCTTCGCGCCTTCGCGGTGCGCAGTTGCGCTTTTCCATTCTTTCCGTTTATCAGTCGAGCGGATGCGCATCCATCAGAGCCTGGGCGAGTCGGTCAACAGGCTGACCCGCGGGGCGATGGCGATCGGGAACTTCGACGGGGTCCACCTCGGGCACCAGGCGCTGTTCCATGCTGCCCGCCGCGACGCCGAGGGTCCCGTCTGCGCGCTCACCTTCGAGCCGCATCCGGCGCGGCTGCTCGCGCCCCAGTACGCGCCGCCCCTGATCTGCGAGCTCCCCCGCAAGCGCGAGTTGCTCGCCGAGCAGGGCGTGAAGGAGTTGATCGAGCAGCCCTTCGACGCCGCGTTCATGGCCACCGAGGCGCCGGCGTTCGTCGAGATGCTGATCGCGACCGGGGCGACGGAGGTCGTCGTCGGCCACGATTTCACCTACGGAAAAGCCCGCGCCGGGACCGTCGACTCGATGCGCCTTGCGCTCGAGGAACGGGGCGTGAAGCTGCACGTGGTCCCGCCGGTCGCGGTCAACGGCCTCGTCTGCTCGTCGACCAAAGTGCGCGAGTTCGTCCTCGAGGGCCGCGTCGAGGCCGCGAACATGCTCCTCGGACGCCCGTTCGATCTCGACGGCGAGGTGGTCAAAGGAGCTGGCCGCGGCCGAAAGCTCGGCTGGCCGACCGCGAACATCCGCACCACCAACGAGCTCCTGCCCGCGGTCGGCGTCTACGCGGTGCACGCGCGCCTGCTGCCGGACGGAAAGCGCCTCGCCGGGGCGGCGAACCTCGGCCTCAATCCCACCTTTCGTCCTCTTGTCGCACAGGCCGGGGGCGGCGGCCGGCCGCCGCTCTCGCTCGAGGTCTACCTCTTCGACTTCGACCAGGACATCTACGACCAGCGGCTGCGCGTCCAGTTCGTCCATCGGCTGCGCGAGGAACGCCGTTTCCCCAACGTCGAAGCGCTCAAGGAACAGATCGGCAAGGACGTGATCGAGGCCCGGCGCCTGCTTGGCGCGTAGCGGCAGGTAAGATTTTCGGCCACCCGCAGATCGCGGAATTTCCTCGCGAGTTCGCCCGGTTTCTCGCCTTGCGGGCCGGCGATCGCCTATACTCGGCCCCTCACCAACGTGGGGTACACGGCATGGCTGGACGTCTCGGCGAGCTCCTGGTCCGCGAAAACCTGATCTCTCTGCAGCAGCTGCAGAAGGCCCAGGACGAGCAGAAGAAGGCCGGCGGCCGCATCGGCTACCACCTGACCAAGCTCGGGTTCATCGAGGAATCGGAGCTCACCAACTTCCTGTCGAAGCAGTACGGCGTTCCTTCGATCAACCTGAAGGAATTCGACATCGACATGGAGGTGGTGAAGCTGGTCCCGAAGGAAGTCGCCGAGAAGCACCAGTGCATCCCGGTCAACCGCGCCGGCGCCTCGCTGATCCTGGCGATGAGCGACCCCTCGAACATCTACGCCATCGACGACATCAAGTTCCTCACCGGCTACAACATCGAGGTCGTCGTCGCTTCCGAGCAGGCCATCAAGGAAGCCCTCGAGAAGTACTACGCCGAGAAGGGCCCCTCGTACGACGAGGTGATGGAGGGCTTCGACGAGAGCGAGATCGAGGTCGGCCACGACGAAAACGACGAGAACGTCGTCGATCTCGAGAAGTCGGCGGCCGACGCGCCGGTCGTCAAGCTGGTGAACCTGATCCTCCTCGACGCGATCAAGAAGGGCGCGAGCGACATCCACGTCGAGCCGTACGAGAAGGATTTCCGCGTCCGCTACCGCGTCGACGGCGTGCTCTACGAGGTGATGAAGCCGCCGATGAAGCTCAAGTCGGCGATCATCTCGCGTCTCAAGATCATGGCCGAGCTCGACATCGCCGAGCGCCGCCTCCCGCAGGACGGCCGTATCAAGCTCAAGCTCGGGAAGGGCCGCGAGATGGACTTCCGCGTCTCCGTATGCCCGACGCTGTTCGGCGAGAAGGTCGTGCTGCGTCTGTTGGACAAATCGAACCTGCAGCTCGACATGACCAAGCTCGGATTCGACGCGGACCCGTTGAAATTGTTCAAGGAAGCCATCGACCGGCCGTACGGGATGGTGCTCGTCACCGGCCCCACCGGATCGGGAAAAACCACCACGCTTTATTCGGCCCTCTCAGAGCTGAACAAGACGAGTGACAACATCTCCACCGCGGAAGACCCGGTCGAATTCAACTTCGCCGGCATCAACCAGGTGCAGATGCACGAGGACATCGGCCTCAACTTCGCGGCCGCGCTGCGCAGCTTCCTCCGCCAGGATCCGGACATCATCATGGTCGGCGAGATCCGCGACTTCGAAACCGCGGAAATCGGCATCAAGGCCGCGCTCACCGGCCACCTGGTGCTGTCGACGCTCCACACCAACGACGCGCCGGGCACGGTTTCCCGTCTGCTCAACATGGGTATCGAGCCGTTCCTCGTGACCAGCGCCGTCAACCTGATCCTCGCGCAGCGGCTCGCGAGAAAGCTGTGCCAGGAGTGCAAGAAGGCGGTGGACGTACCTCCGCAGGCATTGACCGACATCGGCGTCAAGCCTGAGGAAATCGGCACCTTCCAGGTCTTCGAGCCGGGTGGGTGCCGCACCTGCAATGACCGCGGTTACAAGGGGCGCGTGGCGTTGTATGAAGTGATGCCGCTCTGGGACAGCCTGAAAGAGCTCGTGATCAACGGCGCTTCCACGGCTGAGCTGAAGGCGGAGGCCATCCGGCTGGGGATGCAGACGCTGCGCATGGCGGCGATCGGCAAGCTCAAGGTCGGCATGACCAGCATCGAAGAAGTGGTCGGAAATACGGCGCCTGATACGATGAGGTGAAATGCCGAACCTGCATCAGCTTCTGAAAGCGATGGTGGAGAAAGGGTCCTCGGACCTGCACATCACCACCGGCTCGCCCCCGCAGCTCCGCATCGATGGCTCGCTGGTCCCTTTGAAGACTCCGCCGCTCACGCCGGTGGAGACGAAGCAGCTTTGCTACTCGATCCTGGCGGACGCGCAGAAGCACAAGTTCGAGGAAGAGAACGAGCTCGACCTGTCTTTCGGAGTGAAGGGCCTCTCGCGGTTTCGCGCCAACCTCTTCATGCAGCGCGGCGCGGTGGCGGCGGCGTTCCGGACCATTCCCTTCAAGATCCTGACTTTTCAAGAGCTCGGACTGCCGCCGATCATTTCCGAGCTGGCCAAGAAGCCGCGCGGGCTGGTGCTGGTGACGGGTCCGACCGGCTCGGGCAAGAGCACCACGCTCGCGTCGATCATCGACAAGATCAACACCGAGCGGCACGAGCACATCATTACGATCGAAGACCCGATCGAGTACCTGCATCCGCACAAGAACTGCGTGGTCAACCAGCGCGAGGTCGGCGCCGACACGCACAACTTCAAGAAGGCCCTCAAGTACATCCTGCGGCAGGACCCGGACGTGGTGCTGGTCGGCGAGATGCGAGACCTGGAGACCATCGAGGCCGCGCTGGTGATCTCCGAGACCGGCCACCTCGCGTTCGGGACGCTGCACACCAACTCCTGCGTCCAGACCATCAACCGGATCCTCGACGTCTTCCCGCCCTACCAGCAGCCGCAGATCCGCGCGCAATTGAGCTTCGTCCTCGAGGGCGTGGTGACGCAGAACCTGATCGCCAAGCTGGGCGGTCCGGGGCGCGTCCTGGCGATCGAGGTGATGGTCCCGAACGCCGCCATCCGGAACCTGATCCGCGAGGACAAGGTCCATCAGATCTACTCGCAGATGCAGGTCGGACAGTCGAAGTTCGGCATGCAGACCTTCAACCAGTCGCTGGCGTCCTTGATCCAGCGCGGCGTCATCTCGCTCGAGGAAGGGCTGGGCCGCAGCTCGGATGCGGAAGAGCTGCGAAACATCCTGGCTTCCGGCGTCAAGGCAGGCGTCAACCGCCCCATCCAGGCCCGGTAAGGGGAGACTCGAATGGCTACCGCTCCAGCAACAGCAGCACCCAAGGCGGCGACCAGGTCCGCGCCGGCGAAGATGCCGGTCTGGGTCTGGGAAGGAAGGACCAAGACCGGCGAAGTGAAGCGCGGCGAGGTCGAGGCGCCCGACGAAGGCGCAGTCCAGCAGCGCCTGCGCGCGATGGCATTGGCGAACGTCAAGATCAAGAAAAAGCCGATGCAGATCAACTTCAAGTTGCCCGGAATGGGGGGCATCTCGAACAAGGACATCGTCATCTTCACGCGGCAGTTCGCGACGATGATCGACGCCGGCCTGCCGCTGGTGCAGTGCCTCGACATCCTCGGCACCCAGCTCGACAACCTCGCCTTCCGCGAGGTGCTGCAGAAGGTGAAGGCGAAAGTCGAGGCCGGCAGCACCCTCGCCGATGCGCTCGGCGATCACCCCAAGGTCTTCGACACCCTCTATGTCCAGCTCGTCGCGGCCGGCGAAATCGGCGGTATTCTCGACACGATTCTGAACCGCCTCGCCCAGTACATCGAGAAGAACGAGAAGCTCAAGAGCAAGGTCAAGGGCGCGATGGTGTACCCGTCGATCGTGCTCGTCGTCGCGGTCGGCGTCACGGTCGTGCTGCTGCTCTTCGTCACCCCGACGTTCGAGAAGATGTTCAAGGACTTCGGCGGCGCGATGCCGGCGCCGACCCAGATCGTCATCGACCTCTCGAAGTGGCTGCAGCACTACATCCTCTACCTCGTCGCTTTCGTCATCGCTGCCATCTTCGCCTTCCGCGCATGGGTCAGCTGGCCCAAGGGCCGGCAGCAGTGGGACTCGTTCACCATCCGCACGCCGGTGTTCGGGCCGCTGATCCGCAAGGTCGCCGTCGCGCGGTTCACCCGCACGCTGGGCACGATGATCTCGTCGGGCGTCCCGATCCTCGACGCGCTCGAGGTCGTCGCCAAGACCGCCGGCAACAGCGTGGTCGAGAAGGCGATCCGCTACACCAAGGAGAAGATCTCCGAGGGCAAGACGATCGTGCAGCCGCTGGCGGAGACCAAGGTCTTCCCGCCGATGGTGGTGCAGATGATCGGCGTCGGCGAGGCCACCGGCGCGATGGACCAGATGCTCACCAAAATCGCCGACTTCTACGACGACGAGGTCGACGCGGCGGTGGCGGCGCTGACCAGCATGATCGAGCCGATCATGATGGTCTTCCTCGGCGCGGTGGTCGGCGGCTTCCTCGTCGCGATGTACCTGCCGATCTTCTCCATCGCGGGCTCGGTCAAGTAGCCATGGCGGAGCCGGGCGCCTTTTCGCCCGAGAACCAACGCGCGGACGGCGGATCGAAGCGTGGCTCTACGGAATCATCGGCAGCATGTACGTGGCGTCGCTCGTCGCCACGTTCTTCCTCCGCGCGGGAAAACGGCTGGCGACGGTCGCGCTCGGCCAGATCGCGGCCGACGTCGCCTTCGCGACCGGCCTCGTCTACCTGACCGGCGGCGCGGATTCGATCTTCACCATCCTCTATCCGCTGGCGATCGTCTCGGCCGCGATCGGCCTCGGCCGGCGCGGCGCCGCGCTGGGCGCGGCGGCGTCCTCGATCGCCTTCTGCGTCCTCGCCTGGAGCATCGACGCGGGATTCGTCGAGCCGGTCGCGACGTACCTCGATCGCGCGCCGCTGCCGCCCGGCCGCCTCGCGGTCGTGATGGCCGCGAATCTCTCGGCGTTCCTGCTCGTCGGCGCGCTCGCCGCGTTCCTCGCCGAGCAGTTGCGGGGCGTGCGCGGGCAGCTCGCCGCGAGCCAGACGCGGCTCGAGTCGCTGGAGGCCATCTACTCGGCGGTCGTGCGATCGGTCGCGAGCGGGATCCTGACCGTCGACGACGAGGGCCGCATCAGCTATCTGAATCGCGCTGCCGAGGCGCTCACCGGACTCACCGACGCCGGGGCGCGAGGTCAGCCGCTGCGCGCTCTGCTTCCTGAATTGGCCGAGAGCGTCGCGCGCCTGCCCCACAAGGGGCGTTCGGAGGTTCGCATCAAGGAGCGCATTCTCGGGTACGCGATCGCGCCGCTCGAGGAGCGCCAGGTGGCTGGACACGTGATTTTGTTCGAGGATCTGACCGATCTCCGGCAGATGGAAGAGGCCGTGCGCCGCCAGGACCGCCTCGCGGTCGTCGGCGGCATGGCGGCCGGCCTGGCGCACGAGATCCGCAATCCTCTCGCCTCGATGTGCGGATCGATCGAGATCCTCGGCGGCTCGCCGCGCCTGGACGACCAGGAGCGCAAGCTGATGCGAGTCGTGCTCTCGGAGGCCGAGCGGCTCGAGTCGCTGGTGCGGGATTTCCTTTCCTTCGCCCGCCCCGCCTCGCCCGCCCTCGAGGCGCTCGACGGCGCAAAAGCGGTGGCGGAGACGGTCGACCTCTTCCGCCAGCAGGCGGCAGGCCGCGGCATCGACGTGCAGGCGAAGACCGAGGGCGTCCTCGTCAAGGCGGACGCGCGGCAGTTCCGCCAGGTGCTCTGGAACCTGCTCGGCAACGCCGCCGACGCGACCCAGTCCGGCGGGCGCGTGCAGGTGCGCCTCGCGCGCCACAACGATCAGGCGCTGCTCGAGGTCTCCGATTCCGGCGAGGGCATCCAGGCCGACGATTTGACCCGCATCTTCGATCCGTTCTTCACCACCAAGGAGCGCGGCACCGGCCTCGGCCTCGCCATCGTCCATCGCATCGTCGAGGCCCACGGCGGCGAGCTTTCGGTCCGCAGCAATCCCGGGCGGGGCAGCACTTTCCGAGTGGCGTTGCCTCTCGCGGCGGCCCACTAGACATGGCGCGCCTGCTCGTGGTCGACGACAAGCAGACCATGCGCGACATGCTCGACGTCCGCTTCGGACGGCTGGGGCACACCGTCCAGGTCGCTGCCAACCTCCCCGCCGTCGAGGCCGCGCTCGACGGCGCGGAATTCGACATAGTGATCACCGACCTCAGAATGGGCCGCGGCGGCGACGGGCTCGACGTGGTGCGCAAGGTGCGCGCGTCGAAATCGCCCGCCGAAGTGATCCTCATGACCGCCTTCGGCAGCGACGACGTGCGCCGGCAGGCGCTCGAGCTGGGCGCGTACGGCTACGTCGAAAAGAGCCCCAACCTCGCCTCGGAGATGGAGGCGCTGGTCAAGGCCGCGCTCGCAAAAAGGCAGCTCGCGCAGGACAACGAGCTGCTTCGCGAGCGGCTCTCCGAGCGCGGCCGATTCGAGCAGATGGTCGGCCGCAGCGCGGCGATGCAGTCGGTCTTCTCGGTGATCGAGAAGGTCGCCGCCGCGCGTACCACGGTCCTGATCACCGGCGAGAGCGGCACCGGCAAGGAGCTGGTCGCGCGCGCGGTGCACCAGCGCAGCGGCCGGGCGCAGGCGCCGTTCGTTCCGGTAAATTGTGGAGCAATTCCAGAGGGTTTGATCGAGTCCGAGCTGTTCGGCCACGCCAAGGGCGCGTTCACCGGCGCGCAGGCCGACAAGCAGGGCCTCTTCCAGGCCGCGCAGGACGGGACCCTCTTTCTCGACGAGATCGGCGAGCTGCCGCAGCCCCTTCAGGTCAAGCTCTTGCGCGCCCTTCAGGAACGGCGCATCCGGCCGGTCGGCGACACCAGCGACGTCGAGGTCGACGTGCGGCTGGTGGCCGCGACCAACAAGGATCTCGAGGCCGAGATGCGCGCCGGCCGGTTTCGCGAGGACTTGTTCTACCGGCTGAACGTGGTGCAGATCCGCGTCCCGCCGCTGCGCGAGCGGCGCGAGGACGTGCTGCCGCTCGCCGACCATTTCCTGCGCCGATTCGCCGCCGAGCACGGAAGGCCGGTTCCGGTGCTGTCCGCCGAGACCCGGCGCCGCCTCGACGAGTACGCGTTTCCCGGCAACGTCCGCGAGCTGGAAAATTTCATGGAGCGCGCGGTCGCCCTGTCGGCGGGCGACGAGGTCACCGTCGACGCGCTGCCGGCGGCGCTGCGCGTGGGCGTCCCGGCGATCCCGGCCGACGGACCGCTTCCCGACACGTTCTCGCTCGAGAAGTACCTCGAGACCATCGAGCGGCAGCTCATCGACCGCGCGATGGTCGAGTCGCGCGGGGTCAAGAAGGACGCCGCGGCCAGGTTGGGCCTGACGTTCCGCCAGTTCCGCCACCGGGTGAAGAAGCTCTCCGGCCAGCCCGACGACGACACCGACGACGCGGAAGGCTAGTTCAGGTCGCGGCGCGAGAAGATCAGCATCGCGACGATCAGCACTACCGCTGCGTACGCGAGCCCGTACGCCGCCGAACGCCAGACGAACGACGCTCCGACAGCGAGGCTGTTGGCCGCCTGCGCCTTGAGATTCAGAAGCTCGAGGTCGGGCAACATCGTATAGAACGCGTGCGCGGCGGCGCGGGCGGCGTTGCTCGTCGAGCGATCGGCGAAGAGGCGCAGGTCCGGCAGCATGTGCCCGATGACGAAGAGCGCGAGCGCATAGGAGCTGGCGAGGATCGGCGTCGAAAAGCTGGCGAAGAGGACGGCGAGCGCCGCCATCACCGCCAGCTCGACGGCGATCAGGACCGCCGCCTGGACATCGACGACGGTCAGGTCGTATCCGGCGAGGTGCAGCACCGCCGCCAGCACCGCGGTCATCACCGCGACGTCGGCGATCAGGAGCGCCACCAGACCGAGGTAACGGCCGAGGCAGAACGCCCAGCGCGCGACCGGCTTGGCGAGCGTCGGCAGGATCGTCTTGCGCTGCACCTCGCCGGCGACGATGCCGACGCCGATCACCACCGCGATCAGCACGCCCGAGATCTCGGTCGCCGAGAAGCCCATGTCGACGATCACGCGGACCCAGTTTCCGACCGTGAGCCGGGCCACGAACAGCGAGCCGGCGATGAACAGCGCGGCGAAGACCAGCACGTTGTAGAGCAGCTTGCTGCGGAGCAGCTCGCGCACCGTGTTGCCGGCGATGACCCCGATCGCCGCGCCCATCAACGTACCTTCAGGGTTGCGCTGCCGCCGAAGACGCGGAGCCGCTCGGCGCCCGTGGAGCGCACCGTCCCGTCGGGACGGATCAGATACTTTCCGCCGTGCGGCTCCACCGGCTCCTTCTTCAGCTCGCCGGAGCGAACCAGCGCGCGCACCGACGGCGGGACGGTTCCCGTCGCCATCCGGTAGCGCGCGACCGCCGCCTCGATCTCGCGCAAATCCCGCTCCATGTGCAGCGCGTCGACGCGATTGCGCCATTCGCGCCGGGTCTCGTCCTCGTTCGCCTGCGCGAGCATCGCTTCGGCGAGCAGGGTGGCCATCTTCAGCTCGCCCCCTTCGGCTGCCAGCCGCGTCGCGAGCAGGCCGATGTAGCGGGGGGCGCCGGGCTGCCGGGCGGCGGCCGCGAGGCTGCGACCGCCGGCGGCGTAGTCGCGCAGGTAGTACGACTGCAAAAAGCCGAGCAAAAACCCCATGTGCCAGTCGTCCGGCCGCTCGCGCAGGCCCTTCTCGAGGAGCTGCGCCGCGGCGAGGACGCCCATCGCATGCCCGTCCACCGTCTCGTGCGGCAGCGCGGTGCCGGCGAACCGGTAGGCGCCGGCGAACTTCGGATCCAGCTCGACCGAATACTCGAGCAGCCGTTGCAGCCGCCGGTCCAGCCCGACCGACTGCTCGGCGGTGAAGCCGCTCTTGCGCTGCGGCAGGATCTGGATCGCTTCCAGGAAAGTGAAATCCGAGAGGAGGGAACGGAACCCGAACGCCAGCGGCCGCGCCACCTCGCCCGGCAGCGCCGGCACGTCGATCACCGCGTCCACCGGCGGTGGGGCAATCCGCTGAGCGGAGATCCGCAGCATCGCCGTGGCGGCCGCCAGCAGCAGGACGGCGCCGCCGACAGCGGCGCCGCGCAGAGGGAGAGGCACGAGGGGACTCTAGCAAGGCGCGATCGCCGATCGGAAAAAAAGAGGGCGGCCCTCGCGGACCGCCCTCCCTGGACCTTGATCGACGTCGGATTACAGATTGACGTCGTTGACTTCGTTCGACGGCTCGCCGGACGGGTTCGCCGCTTCAGCCGTGCAGGTCGCGCTCGGCGAGAAGGTGCGCGAGTCGCTCGAGATGCTCCACTGGTCGAGCGCGGTGTCGGCGTCGATGTTGCCGATTGCGCCGGCGATGAACGACGGGGTCACGCCAGGCGCCGGGTTGACGACGACGAGCGTGGTGCCGCAAGGCGCGCTGCTGAACGCCGGCAACGCGGTCGCGCCCGAGTACTTGAACGTATCGACCTTGATCGCGTTGTCGTCGGTGTGCGACGTGATCTGCGAGGTCGTACGGTCTTCGCTGTTCGTCGCGGTCATGGTCAGGTAGTACGCGTAGCGGTTGTTGCGCTCGGGCTCGAAGCCCACTTCACCGGTGAGCGAGGAGAAGCGGTCCTTCTCCTGGAAGAACGCCTTCTCGGCGGTGAAGATGGCCTTCATGTTCGCCTTCGCCTCGCTCTGCTTCGAGCGAGCCTGGAACTTGATGAAGTTCGGGATCGCGATGGCGGCGAGGATGCCGATGATCGCAACGACGATCATCAGCTCGATGAGGGTAAAGCCTTTCTGGACAAGCTTCTTCATGAATGATTCTCCCGTTCGGGGTAGGGACGACTGAGGGACCGTACAGCAAGGCCCGAGCCACTCCAAGAAAACGTCTGTTCCCGGGAGGTTAGGCGTTCAGGGCGGCAGCGGCCGGACACGGATTGTCAGGCGAATGACAAAAAGTGTCACCAGGCCGGCGGCGAAGAGAACGACGCCGGGGATCAGACCGACGGGCACGAAGCGCAGATCGACGGTGGTAGGTCCGGGTGGGAGCGGCACGCCGATCGCCGTCAGGTCAGTCTCGAGAACCGGCGCCGCGGTGCTCCCGACGCGCGCCCGCCATCCGGGGTCGAAATGCTCCCCGACGACGAGCAGGCCCGGCCCCTGTGCGGCCACGCGGATGTGCTCGGCGGATGGTCGCTCGAGGCGCGCCGGCCCGCTCTGACCGGCGATCGAGGACGGGGCCGCGGCGCCGGTGATCACCGCCTCGGCGCGGAAGCGGAAGGAATCTTCCGAGAGGCGCTTCATGCTCTCCTCGACGGTGTCGACGCGGGTCGCGCGGCCGGCCACGAACGCCCGCTGCCGGGGAGGATACTGTTTCACCCAGTAGCCGAATCCCATCCTGCGAAAGCCGCGCTCGGCCGCCGCCTTCTCGCTGAACGAGATCGGCATCTCGATCGCGAAGCGCACGTCGAAGAGCTCGAAGTACTTCTCGGGCAGCTCGCTCACCGCGTGCAGGTAGTGCGGCTCGCCGGCGCTGAAGTAGGCCGCCACGCTCTCGATCTGGGCGACCGAGTTGTACTGCGGCATCAATGCCTGCGAGAGACCGAGCACGGTCTGGACGCGCGCCGGCACGCCCTTGAAGCCGGGGGCATTGGTGAATTGGGTGAAGATGCGCCACGAGCCGGGGCTGGGGCCGGCGATCGACTTGAGCTGCTCGGCGAGATCGAAGGGCCCGTGCAGGTACTCCACCGGCGCGGTGTAGAGCAGGCCGCCGCAGGAGGCGAAGACCGAAGCCGCGCAAGAGAGGGGTGCGAGGCCGATCGCCGGTCGCTGGCGGGCGTAGCGCCAGGCGGCGGCAGCGGCGAGCCCGATCGAGAGCTCGGCGGCATCGAGCAGCCCCGCGCGCAATTGATCGACGAACAGCCGCGCGATGTGCGGGGAATGCGTCCGCCCGTACGGAAGGATGGCCTCGACCACGCCGCCGACGTGCGCGGCGAGGAGCATCGCCGCCAGAGCAGCGCCGGCCGCGAACGCCAGGGCGGCGAGCCCGAGGCGGGCCGCGGCGCGCCTGGTGCCGCCCCGCGTCAGGTCGGCGCCGAGCGCCGCGGCGAGCGCAAGCAGCAGCGACGCCGGGCCCACCAGTTTCTCGGAAAAGCGGAAGATGCTGGCCATCGGCACCGCCGCGAAGAGAACGCGATCGATGCCCAGCGCCAGGCCGGTGGAGGCCAGCGCGAACACCGCCGCACCGAGCAGCAGGAGCTTTCCCCGCCGCCGGCCCCAGGCGGCGGCGAGCGCGAGGAGGATCGCGGGAGCGCCGATCACGATCGAGTCCGAAAAAGCCACGCTCGGCGTTCCGAAATATTCCGGAAACGTCTCGACCCAGTTCCCCGAATCGCCCGCTGTGGCGTCGGTTTCGTCATCGAAGGCCCGCGGGACGAGAAGGCCCGCCAGCCGCAGCGGATGGTTGGCGAACCACGACTGGTCGTGCGCGGACAGGCCATGAGCGCGCGAGCTCCGCTTGAGCTCGTACCAGCCCGGCAGCACCGCCGGCGCCGCGAGGCAGAACGCGAGGCCGCCGCAGGCCGCGACGAGCCCGAGGTTGCGGGCTGCGCGGCGGGGCTCGCCGGCCTCCAGCACCGCCCAGACCGCGGTCAAAAGACCAGCGATCACCGTCGCTTGCGGCTCGCCGGCATACGCGATCAACGCGAACGCCGCCCCCGCCCAGGCGAATCGGCCGAGCCGCGGCTGCTCGACGAAGGCGAGGCCGGCGTCGATCGCCAGCGGCAACTGGCCGGCGCCGAGGGAGTACGGCAGGTTCGACCCGGTCATGCTGATCACGTACCCGCAGCCGCCGTACGCGATCGCTGCGGCAAGCGCCGCCCACGGGCTCGCGCCGAGCCGCCGCGCGAGAAGCCACGCGCCGATACCGCCCAGCAGCGGCCCGAGCGCGTGGTTGAGCTTGAATGCGACGTCGAACGGAAAGACGAGGTAGAGCAGCGTCGCCGGATGCAGCAGACCGGGAGTCACCTGGCCGAGCAGCGACACGCCGCTCTCGACCATGGTGTCCCACAACGGGAGGCTTCCGGCTCGCAGGTGCTGCGCGATGTAGAGCTTGACCGGGTAGTAGAGGCGCCCGGTGTCGCGATAGTAGAGCTGGACCCGAGGGTCGAACGTCGACGCGAAGAACACAACGAGAAGGACCAGCCCCACGATCGCGGGGGCGGCGCGTCGGAGCGTCATGCAGGCGGCAGCTTAGACCAATTGTGCTAGAGGAACCTCATGCAGGCGCAGGTGCGCGCGGAAAACCTGAGCAAGACTTTTCGCGTCGGCTTCTTCGCGCGCAAGGTGCGCGCCGTCGAATCGCTCTCGTTCGAAGTCCGGCCGGGAGAGATCTTCGGGCTGCTCGGCCCCAACGGCGCCGGCAAGACGACGACGATCAAGATGTTGCTCGGCTTCGTGCGGCCATCGTCGGGACAGGCCTTCATCGCGGGCGCGCCGGCGGGAACGCTCGCCTCGCGCCGCAAGCTCGGCTATCTGCCCGAGCATCCGGCGTTGTACGAGTTCCTCCGCGGCGACGAGTACCTCGAGTTCGCCGGGCGGCTGGCGGGCTTGTCGCGGTCCGACGCGCGGCAGCGAAGCGCGACGTTGCTCGAGCGCGTCGGTCTCGCGGGTCGCGCGGATCGGCGGATCCGCAAGTTTTCCAAGGGCATGGTCCAACGGCTCGCGCTGGCACAGTCGCTGATCGCCGAGCCCGAGACGGTGATCCTCGACGAGCCGATGAGCGGCCTCGATCCGATCGGCAGAAAGGACGTGCGCGACCTCATTCTGGAATTGCGCGTCGAGGGCCGCACGGTGCTCTTCTCGACGCACATCTTGAGCGACGTGGAGGCGATCTGCGATCGGGTCGGCATCGTCGTCGAGGGCCGGTTGACCGACTGCGGCGCGCTCCACGAGCTGGTCGCGCCCGGCGCGCGCGCGGTCGAGCTCGTCGTCGAGAAGATCCCGCAGGAGCTGTCCGATCGGCTGGCGGCGTCGGGTGCGCAGGTGTTGAAGCGAGATCTCGCGACGGTGCTCACGTTCTCGGAGGAGCCGAAAGCCCGCCAGGCGCTCGCGTCGGTCCTCGAAGCCGGCGCGACGGTGATCGCCTTCACGCCCCACCGCCGGTCGCTCGAGGAGCTCTTCGTCGCCCGCGCGCGCGGAAAGGCTGCGACCTCCTGATGGAGGCGATCGCCGCCGGTCTGCCCGTCTTCTTCCAGCTCTGGGTGTTCGCCG
>JAIVGS010000278.1 GCA_020201435.1 Myxococcales bacterium | reverse complement strand
CGGCTGCGACGGAATGAAGCGGCCCCCGAAACGGTTCAATGACGGATGCCGATTCGCGCGTCCACGTGCTAGTTTCCGCGCTCCAAACGGCAGTGTGAGGAGTGATTGACGTGAAAAGCAATTGGAACGTTTTCATCGCGGTCTGTGTCGGCGCGGTCCTCGGGTTCGCCGTGGGACAGCACATCGGAGCGAAGGGCCCGCTCGGGACGCCGATCCGGCCGGCCCAGGCGAACGCGCCCTCCGCCGCCGTTCCGGGCGCGGACCAGATCTTCAAGGTCGCCGTCGGCGACGCGCCGCAGAAGGGCGATGCCGACGCCAAGGTGACCATCGTCGAATGGTCCGACTTCCAGTGCCCTTTCTGCGGCCGCGTGATCCCGACGCTGGAGCAGATCGAGAAGAACTACGGGTCGGACGTCCGGGTCGCCTTCAAGCACAACCCGCTGCCGATGCACCCCAATGCCCCCTACGCCGCCAAGGCCGCTATCGCCGCGCAAAATCAGGGGAAATTCTGGCAGATGCACGACAAGCTGTTCGAGGCCAACAACTCGCACGCGCTCGACGGCCTGTCGCAGGAGAAGGTCGACCAGATGGCGCGCGACATCGGTCTCGACATCGAGAAGTACAAGGCCGACGTGAATTCGCCCGCGACCGCGCAGAAGATCGCCGCCGACCAGGCCCAGGCCGCCCGTCTCGGCGCCAACGGCACGCCGCACTTCTTCATCAACGGCGCGCGCGTCTCGGGCGCGATGCCGTACGAGTCGTTCAAGACCGTGATCGACGCGCAGCTCAAGCGGGCGAACCAGGCGCTCTCGAACGGCGTCTCGCGCAAGGACCTCTACGAAAACCTGATCAAGGACGGCATGACCGCCCCGGCTCCGGCGCCGCAGCAGGCCCCGCCGGCGCCGCCGCCTGCGCAGGCGCGCAACGTCGAGCCCGGCGACGGGCCGGTGCTCGGCTCGAAGAACGCCAAGGTCACCATCGTCGAATGGTCGGACTTCCAGTGCCCGTTCTGCGGGCGGGTCGAGCCGACGCTCAAGCAGATCCGCGACACCTACAAGGACGACGTGAAGATCGTCTGGCGGAACGAGCCGCTCAGCTTCCACCCGAACGCGATGCCGGCAGCGAAGGCCGCCATGGCCGCCGCGAAACAGGGCAACGACAAGTTCTGGAAGATGCACGATCTCATGTTCGCCAACCAGACCGCTCTCTCGGAGGACAAGTACGAGGAGTGGGCCAAGCAGATCGGGCTCGATCTCACCCGCTGGAAGAAGGACAAGGAGTCGCCCGAGGTCGCCGCGCTGATCCAGAAGGACAACAGCTACGGCCAGTCGGTCGGCGCCGACGGGACCCCGTCGTTCTTCATCAACGGCCGGTTCATCTCCGGCGCGATGCCGTTCGACACCTTCAAGACCGTCATCGACGAGCAGATCAAGAAGGCCGACGAGGCCCTCAAGAAGGGCGTGAAGCACGACAAGCTGTACGAGACGCTGGTCGCCGACAACGTGAAGTCGGCCGGGTCGGCGCCCGCCGTCGCCGCCGCCCCGTCCGCTGACCAGAAGTACGACGTCAACGTCGGGAGCGCCCCGGTCCGCGGGCCGAAGAACGCCGCGGTCACCATCGTCGAGTGGTCGGACTTCCAGTGCCCGTTCTGCGGCCGCGTCGAGCCGACGCTCAAGCAGGTCATGGACGAGTACAAGGGCAAGGTCAGAATCGTTTGGAAGAATCAGCCCTTGAGCTTCCACCCCAACGCCATGCCGGCGGCCGAGGCAGCGATGGCCGCCTACGAGCAGGGCAACGACAAGTTCTGGGCGATGCACGACAAGTTCTTCGAGAAGCAGACCGACCTGTCGCCGTCGTACTACGAGCAGGTCGCGCGCGAGGTCGGCCTCGACGTCTCCAGGTGGAAGTCGGCCGTCGAGTCGCACGCCGCGTCGTCGCTCATCCAGTCCGACATGAACGCGGGCAACGCGGTGGGCGCCAACGGCACGCCGACCTTCTTCATCAACGGCCGCAAGCTCGTCGGCGCGATGCCGTTCGAGTCGTTCAAGCAGGTCATCGACGCGGAGCTTTCGTCGAAGGTCGCGAAAAAGTAGTCTGTCGGCAGTGGCACAGACGAGCCAGCCACCGGCGCCGGCGGCCGGGACGAAGGACTACCGGATCCGGCCGCTCAAGCGCGGCGACCGCGACGCGGCGTTCAAGCTGCTCGCGTCGGAAGGCTGGGTGGTCGCGGCCAACGACCAGGAGCTGGCGATCTCGTGGGTCGTGCAGCATCCCGAGATCGAATCGTTCGTCGCCCACGACGTCGCGGCGTATTCGCGGCTGTACGCCATGATCACGATGTCGCACCGGCCGCAGCTGCGGCTCGGCGGGCGGGTGGCGTCGATCGATCTCTTCCTCATCGCGCCCGAGCAGCGGCACAAGGGGATCGGGCACGACCTGCTCTCGCAGGCGCTGGCGCGCGCGCAGGCCTTGGGGTGCAAGCGGGTGGAGATGATGCTGCCCGAGCCGCGCGACGAGCGGCACGCGTTCTTCGAAAGCTACGGATTCGTCAATAACGCCAACGACTTGTGGGTCAGGGCAAGGACCTGATCAGCCGCGAGGTCTTGCCGGCTTCGATCTGGAGCTGCTCTTCCAGCCGGCGGCCGTCGGCGGTTTCGAAGACGATCGTGTGCGCGCCGGCGGGGAGCGCGATCGGGTTCGCCGGCGGGACCGGCGTCCAGCGGCCGGTGTCGCGGCCGTCGATGCTGAGGCGCGCGGCAGGCTTGGTCGCGGCGGTGAGATACCCGATCGCGATCGACGTCGTTTGCGGGATCGCCGGCACCGGTGCGGGTGTCGATTGCGCGATGGGCGGCGGGTCGATCTTCTCCGCGACCGCCGCAGGCCTGGGCGACTCGGGCTTCGCCGCGCGGGTGGCGACGCGCTTCTGCCTCGCCGGGTCCGCCTTGACGGGCGTCGCCGGTTCGGGCTTCGGCTGCGTCATCACTACCGGCTCGACCTGCATCGGGCCTTCGGAGACGAGCGGCGCCTCGATGGTGAGCGGCTTGCCGCCGGAGGGAACGTCGACGCGGGTCTGGAACGACTTGTACCCGTCGGCGCGCACTTCGATCCGGTGCGACCCGGCGGCGACGGTGTGCACGAACGGGGGCAGCGGGCCCGACGGCCTGCCGTCGATGAACAGCTCGGCCGAGACCGACGGCGACGGGGTGACGACGATCTTTCCCGGCCGGACCTCCTCGGCCTGCGAGAGGAAGAAGACCGCCGCCCCGGCTGCCAGCACCAGCGGGATGCCGACGTAAAATGGCCATTTTCGGGCAGTTTTCGGTGGATCGACCTTCACCGGCCGCATCATCGGCGAGCTGCGCAGCCGTCGGACGGCGCGGGTGCGGTCTTCGGCATTCAGCTCGAACTCGACCGGCGGCGGAGCAGTCACGACTTTCGTTTCCACCGCCTGCCGCGCGGCGAACTCTTTTTCCGCCTGGACGAGCGCGTCCTCGTCGATCTTCATCGTCGGCAGCTCGTGCGAATCCGGCACCGGCGTGATCCCCTTGGGCGGCGTCGGCGGCGCGACCAGCGTGTCCTTGTCGGCGATGATCCGGAACTGCTGGGTGGGCTCGGACGACTGGACCTCGATGGCGTTCATCAGCGCCGGCCCGGGAAACGGGTCCATCGGAGTGATGGCGAGGTCCTTCGGCACCATCCGCGGCAGCCTGCGGCGCGGATCGGACGGCGTGACGTCGCTCTTCTCCTCGCCGACGTCGATCCAGCCGCGCAGCCGCGCCTGTTCCTTCTCCCAGTCCTGCGCGAACTCCTCGCGGATCCACTCCGCGAGCTGGCGATGGCCGTAGACCATGTCGCCGACGAGCGTGAAGCGCATCAGGTCGTCGTGCAGCTCGCTCGCCCCCTGGTAGCGCGCGAGGGGATCGTTCGCGAGCGCCTTCAGGATGACTTTCTCGAGTCCTTCCGGGCACGTACGCGTCATGGTCCGAGGCGCCGGGATGATGCCGTTGCGGACCTTCTCGAGGATCGCGAAGTCGGAATCGCCGGTGAAGAGCTTTTCGCCGCAGATCAGCTCCCAGAGGAGGATGCCGGCGGCGAAGATGTCGGAGCGGCCATCGATCGGCTGCCCTTTGACCTGCTCGGGCGACATGTAGCTGAACTTGCCCTTCAGGATTCCGGCCTGCGTCTTCTGCAGGCGGCTCTCGGCCTTGGCGATGCCGAAGTCGATCAGCTTCACCTCGCCGTCGAAGCTGACGAGGACGTTTTGCGGCGAGACGTCGCGGTGGACGATCCCGAGCGGGCGGCCGGCGGCGTCGCGCTTGCGGTGCGCGTAGTCGAGCGCCTCGCAGACCTCGGCGACGATCAGGCAGGCCTGCGGGATCGGCATCGGCTGCTGCCGCTTGCGGAAGCGCTCGATCAGCTGGCGGAGGTCGCGGCCGGAGATGTACTCCATCGCGATATAGAGATTTTCGTCGTGTTTTCCGAGCTCCAGCACCTGGACGATGTTGGCGTGGCTGAGCTGGACGGCGATCCGCGCCTCGTCGACGAACATCGAGATGAACTCGGCGTCCTCGCCCATGGTGGGGAGGATCTTCTTGATCGCGAGCAGCCGCTCGAAACCTTCGACGCCGAACGCCTTGGCGACGAAGACCTCCGCCATCCCGCCGACGGCGATGCGCTCGAGGAGCAGATATTTCCCGAACTTGGTCGGCTGGCGCATGGTTGACGGACAGGGGTGTAGCCCGTCAGCGTAGCCTCCAAGTCGCCTTCCGGGCAAGATACGCCGGAATGTTCTTCTGCCACGCCTGCAGGAAGGAAGTCGACCTGGGCGTCACCGGCGCCGCGGGGCGTCGCGACGACTGCCCGCACTGCGGCGCGGCGTTGCACGCGTGCTTCAACTGCCACGCGTATGACGCGTCGATGCGGTACGGGTGCCGCGAGCCGCAGGCCGAGCCGCCGGCCGACAAGGAACGCGCTAACGCCTGTGAATTGTTCGTGTTTCGGCGAGGCGAACGCGGGCCGAAAGAGGACGACCCGCGCGCCAAAGCGCTGGCCGCGCTCGACGCGCTGTTCAAGAAATAATCCTCAGGATTCGAAATCCGTGCGCGACCGTTCGAGCCCCCGAAGGGGGCTTAACCGTGCCTGAACAATGCGATTGCTAGACCCGGGCTTCAGCCCGGGTCGTCTGGGTACCGTGCGTTGAACGGCGGCGTTACGACACGCACGATGCGGGACCATCGTTAGAACCGGGCCGGGGGGTGGTACGGGGGGCGTAGCCCCCTGTACAGCCGGCGCCGCTGTGCGGCGCCGACGCGCCCCAAAATGTTCTTGCCGCTCGAGCAGTCGCTTCAAGGGACCGATCGAGTGTCCCGATCGAGTGTCCCAATCGAGCGTCCCCATTCAGTTTAAGTCGTCTCGGTCGCCAGCCAGTCCAGGTACGCCTGATAGCCCTGCTCGACGGGGATCGCGAGCACCTCGGGAACCTCGTACGGGTGCAATTCGAGGATCCGCGACTTGAGCCGCTCGAAGTGCTCCTGCCGGGTCTTGAACAGGACCAGCACCTCGTTCTCGTCCTGCACTTTCGTCTGCCACTTGTAGATCGACCTCAGCGCCGGAAAGAGATTCGCGCAGGCCGCGAGCTTCTCGTTGACGACGCTCTTCGCCAGCTCGGCCGCGGCGTCCGCGTTCGGCAGCGTCGTCAGCACCAGCATCGCGTCGGTCACGATGCTGCTCTACTACCCTTTTCTGAGCCGCGCCACCGCGCTGGCGATCGCGGCTGGCCCCTTGAGCCCCTTCATCGCCAGCCAGCCCATGACCTTGCCGCCGCCCGCGGCCATCACGCCGAGCCAACCCCGCATCGTCAGCTTCACCAGGCCGCTGTGCAGCTTGACGTGGATCTTCGACTGCGGGTCCTTGGCGACGATGTGCTGGAAGAAGAGGATGCCGAGGTCGCCGACGTCCGCGTTGGGCTGCGCGGCGATGGCCGAGACCGCGCCGGGCGCCATCGTCAGCTCGAAATCGGGGTCCTGCGCCGCGCCCTGCATGAACCGGGGCGCGCCGTCGACGAGCTTGAAGTGGTACGCGCCGGGAACGTCGGTGAAATGGACCGCGACTTCGGCCGACTTTCTCAGATGGGCCGATGCCCGCCGCGCCGACTCGCTGCTCTCGAAGAACCGCTGGAGCACGACGTTCGAGGGCTCGGGAGTCTGCTCGGTCGTCATTCCGGCTGCAAGCTAAGGCGGCTGCTATGATTGTGCAATATGACTGCACGGGAAGTGGCCGCAATCCTGCGGGAAATCTCGCAGCTCCTGCAGCTGAAGGGCGAGAACGCGTTCAAGGTGCGCGCGTACGATCTCGCGGCGGACGCGTTCGAGACGCTGCCGCCCGACCCCGCCGCGCCCGGCGGGCTCTACGAACGGGTCGCGAAAGGGACGCTGAGCGAGCTGTCCGGGGTCGGAAAAGCGATCGATCAGAAGGTCACCGAGCTGGTCCGGAACGGGAAGCTCGAATACCTCGAAAACCTACGTCGCGAGTTTCCGCACGGCGCGCTCGATCTGGTGCAGATCCCGGGACTGGGGCCGCGCAAGGCGGCGACGCTGATCCGCGAGCTCGACGTCTCGACGCTCGACGAGCTGGAAAAAGTGGCGCGCGAGGGACGGGTCCGCGGCCTCAAGGGATTCGGGGAGAAGACCGAGCAGGCGATCCTCGAGGGCATCATCAAGGTCCGCGCGCGGCAGGGCGAGCGCAAGCCGCTGTGGGAGACGCGGCCGCTGGCCGAACAGCTGCTGAAGCGGGTCCAGGCCGCGCCCGGCGTCACGCGCGCCGAGATCGCCGGCAGCATCCGCCGGTACGCGGAGACCAACGCGGACATCGACATCGTCGCCGCGGCGGCCGCGCCGGAGCCGGTGATGGAGGTGTTCGCGGTCTCGCCGGGGGTGACCGAGATCCTCGCGCGCGGCGGGACGAAGTGCTCGATCCGGTTGCGCGACGGAATCCAGGCCGATCTGCGCGTGGTGACCGAGGCGCAGTTCGCGACCGCCCTGCACCACTTCACGGGGTCGAAGCAGCATCACGTGAAGCTGCGCGGGATCGCGCGGACCCGCGGCTTGAGCATCTCCGAATATGGCCTGGCGCGTCTGGAAGGCGGCGACTCGCTGCAGCCGGCGTCGGAAGAAGAGCTCTATCGGCTGCTCGGCCTCGCCGCCGTTCCGCCCGAACTGCGGGAGGATCTCGGCGAGATCGAGCTGGCGTCGTCGGACACGCTGCCGGAGCTGGTCTCGATCGGCGACGTGCGCGGGTACGTGCACTGCCATTCGACCTGGTCGGACGGGAAGGCGACGCTCGAGCAGATGGTCCGCAAGGCCGGCGAGCTGGGGGCGGAGTTCATCACCGTCACCGATCATTCGAAAGCGGCGCACTACGCGAATGGGCTCGATCTGACGCGGCTTTCTGCGCAGTGGGACGAGATTGCGCGGGTGCAGGAGCTGGTGCCGAACGTGCGGATCCTGCGGGGGAGCGAGGTGGACATCCTCGAGAACGGGTCCCTCGACTGGCCGGATTCGATCCTGGAGAAGATGGACGTCGTGATCTGCTCGGTGCACCAGCGGTTCAAGCTCGACATCGACAAGCAGACGGCGCGGATCCGGCGCGCCCTCGAGCATCCGCTCTGCAGCATCTGGGGGCATCCGACGGGGCGGTACCTGGGCGATCGCGACCCGATGCCGGCTCGGTGGGAGGAGCTGATCGAGGTCGCGGTCGAGCGCGGCGTGACGATCGAGTGCAACGGGACGCCGCACCGGCTCGATTTCAGCGCCGACCTGCTGCGGATCGCGAATCGGAAGAAGGCCAAGATCTCGCTCTCGGTCGACGCGCACTCGACGAAGGAGCTGGAGAATCTGCACTACGCGGTCGGAACGGCGCGCCGCGGGTGGACCGAGAAATCGCGGGTGGTCAACGCCCGGTCGGCAGAGGGGTTCCTGGCGGCCCTGCGAAAATAAAAAAGATTTCTTTTTCTTTTTACTTTGGCCGGCGCCGCGGGGGATGTCGGACCCCCCTGGCAGACTGCGCACATGAGTGAAATGAGAGCGTCAGCGTCGGATCTTCGCGTCCACCTCAAGGACTGGCTGAACCAGGTCGGAGAGGGCGGAATCTCCGTCATCATCGAGCGGAACGGATTCAACATGGCCGTCCTGATCGACCTCGAGGAGTATCGCGCCTTCCTCAGGTGGAAACGCGAGAAGTCCGGCGAGGTAGCCGTACCCGAGGAACATCCGGACGACCTGCCCGTCGCCGAGGTCGAGCGGATCTACAAGGCCACCGCCAACGCCACCGACGAGGCAACGATGTGGTGGCGAGGCAGGGCACTCGTCTCGCTCCGGCTGCGGACGGGCTGGTATCCAAAGGGAGGTCCGCCGTCCTGATCGATATGCTAGCGTCTGCCGCGGCGATGGAGGAAGCCGTTGCCGGTGACGCCGTCGATCACGCGGTGATCGTACGAGAGCGTCAGGTACATCATCGGCCGGATGACGATCACGTCCTCGCCGTCGAGCTCGCGGACCATCGGGCGCTTGACGATCTCGCCCATGCGCAGGATCCCGACCTGCGGCTGGTTGATGATCGCGGCGCCGAAGAGGTTTCCCTTGAGTCCGGGGTTCGAGACGGTGAACGAGCCGCCCGAGAGCTCGTCGGCGGTCACCTTGCCGGTGCGGGCGCGGGCGGCGAGGTCGTCGAGCGCCCGCGCGAGGCCGAGGACGCTGAGCTCGTTGGCCCGGCGGATGACCGGGACGAGGAGGCCCTTCTCGGTCTCGACCGCGACGCCGAGGTTCACGTCTTTCCGTACGATCAGCGTCTCGTCCTGCACCACCGCGTTCAGACGAGGGAATTCGGCGAGGGCCTGGACCGTCGCGCGGGAGATGCCGACGAGAAAGCTGGGCGCCTTTCCTCCCGTCTCCTTGGCGCGCTTCCACTCGCCGCGCAGGCGGGTCAGGTTGCCCATGTCGACCTCCGCCGTGCACGGCACGTGCGGGCTGGTCGCTTTCGAGTAGACCATGTGCTCGGCGATCAGCCGGCGGCGCTGGTCGAACGGAACCGCCTGGTCGCCGTCTTTCGGCGTGTAGCGCGGGGGCTTGTAGGCGCGCAGCGAGATCGCGATCGGTCCGGGGCCGGCGTATCCCCCGCCTGGAAAGCTCGGCGGCGGAATCGAATAAACCGGAGTCGCAATCGGGGGTTGGTTCGAGGGCGGCGGCGCGGCGGAGGGGGCTTTCTGTCCCGGGAACGTGCTCAGCGGCGGCTGCATCTCGGATTGCTGGGCGGCGGTGGCGCCCTTCTCGAGGTAGTTGGTGACGTCGGCTTTCATCACGCGGCCGCCGGCGCCGGAGCCGGGGACTTTGGCCAGATCGAGGCCGTGCTCCTGGGCGACGTTCCGGCCGACCGGAGTCGCCCGGACGCCGTCGGTGGGGGGAGCGGAAGGCGCGGGATTTGAAGAAATAATTTTTTTTTCTTTTTCACCAGCGGGAGCGGCGGCGCCGGCCTCGTCGAGGCGCGCCAGCGCGGCCCCGACCGCGACCACCGCCCCCTCCTTCGCGATCTGCTCGACCAGCACACCCGAGCTGGGCGACGGAATCTCGGTGTTCGCCTTGTCGGTCGCAATCTCGAGCAGCGGCTCGTCCCGCTCCACGCGCTGTCCCGGCTTCGCGATCCACCGCACCACCGTCCCCTCCACCACCGATTCGCCGAGCTGGGGCATCACGACCGTCGTC
>JAIVGS010000277.1 GCA_020201435.1 Myxococcales bacterium | reverse complement strand
AGATGTAGGAGACCGTCGCTGCCGCCAGCCGGCGCGAGTCGGTGACGACGCCGAGGGGATTCGCGTGCTCGGCGAGCGCGTAGAGCTCGTACGCGAGGGTCAGGTCCTGGCCGCGCTCGATCTGCGAGAAGGGAAAGTCGGCGGTGAACGTCCCGCCGGTCAGCCGCTCGTAATAGTAGCCGGCTTTGTCGCGCGGGCCCGAGCCGGCCGAGGTGCCGACGTCGCGCACCAGCTCGAGACTGAGCGTCGGGTAGAACGAATGGTTGTCGTAGAGGATGTCCCAGCCGGGCATCTTGCCGTTGAGGCTCCACCAGACCGTCGCGGCGTAGTCGTGGCGGTCGACTGCGTCGAAGCCGGCGGTGACGACGCCAAGGGTGGTTCCGAGGGCGTCGGCGGCCCCGTACGGCAGCCAGAAATGCGGGCGCAGCGTCGGCCAAGGCGTGTAGGGCTTCACCGGATAAACGTCCTCGGCCGGCAGCGGCACCGGCGGCGGCCGTTGCTGCGCTACCGGAGGCGCGGTCACCGGACGCCACGTCGATTCGTCGAGCGGCATGCGCGCGAGGTCGTAGCCGCGCGAGCTGTAGGTGACGAGGGCAAGCGTCCTGCCGTCGGGGCTCGGCTGCGGCTCGAACGCGCCGAAGACGACGTTGGTGACCTGGCGCAGGTCGCCGTCGCGCCAGGCGTAGATGTCGTAGATGCCGGTGCGATCGCTGGAGAAGAGGAGCCATTTGCCGTCGGGGGTCCAGGCCGGGTCGCGCTCGAGGGCTCGGTCGTGGGTGACGTCGGTCAATCGCGCCCCGTCGCGCGAGACGAGGCGCAGGTCCCACGCCCCGTCGCGATGGTGGAGGAACGCGACCCGGGTGCCGTCGGGCGAGTAGCGCGGACTGTCGACCGGCTCGCCGGTCGGGTCCTCGAACAGGACGCGGGGCTCCGTAGCGCCCTTGGCGAGCTCGGCGATCGCGGTGTTGCCGCCCGGTTTACGCCAGAGGAAAACGATCGAGCCGTCGGCAGCGACGTCGGGGCCGCGCGCCCGCAGGCCTCGGCTGAGCCGGTTCTCACCGCCGGTCTTTGGATCTACTGAATATAAATCCTGTAAGATCTCGTACTCCTGAAAGAATTGCTTGCGCGCGTAGACGATGCTGCCGTCCGGCGCGACGGCGAGATTGTCGTCGCCGGAGCCATCCGAATAGAGCGTGACGACATGGCGGTCGGCGCCGGGCTTCGCGAGGTCCATCGCGCGTATGTCGGGCAGCCGGTCCGGGCCGGAGTTCGCGTAGTAGATCGTCCCGCCCTCGGGGCTGAACCGCGGCGTGCGCGTCCACTCGCCGAGCCTGGTCAGGGTCTCGGTCGGCGTCTCGCCGGAGGCGCGAACGTCCTCGCGCAGCCGGGTCGCGTGCCGCCGCTCGGCGTCACCGAACTCCTTGTAGAGGTCGAGGTACGTCGCGCCGAGGACGCGGTTGGAGCTGAAGTTCATCGCGAAGGGGATCGCGCGGCCGGCGTAGTCGTGGGAGAGGTCGCGCAGGGCGCCGAGGCCGTACTGGTCGCGGATGTACTCGACGAATCGCGATCCGACCGTGTACTGGCCGAACCCGCGCGGCCAGTCGAGCGGCGCGTTCGAGAGCTTGTCGATGGTGGGGAACTTGCCCTCCAGCACCTCGGCGCGGACCATCATGTCCTCTTCGGAGGAGCGCTCGCGGCCCGCGCCGCTCAGCTCGCTCTCGGTGAAGACGGCGAGCCCCTCGATGAACCAGATCGGCTGTTCACCGTTGGTGATCCAGAGCTTGCCGAAGATGCCGTTGGTCGCCTCGGGCAGGCCGAGCACGGTATCGAGGTGCAGGATGTGCGTGTACTCGTGGCTGATCAGCTCGTAGACGTTGTCGTCGAAGTCGGCGAGCGTCGAGCGCGAGTCCGGCGGCGCGGCATAGGCGTGGATCAGGTTGTAGAGGAGCGGCGTCGCGTTGCCGTTGGCGAAATCGGTATCGTCCTCGACGACGATCTGCGTGCGCTCGTCGGGCGTGTGGTCGAGCAGCGGCACCAGGCGGCGGTGCGACTCTTCCGCCGCCCTCGCGATCTTCTGCGCGAACCGGTACGTACCCTGATGAAAGTGCACCTGAAAATGCGGCGTCTCGATCGTCTCCCAGACGAACCGCGGGTCGAGCGCCTGCGCCGGAGCGGCGAACAGTAAAAACAAAAGCAAACCACGGAGGCACGGAGGGCACGGAGGCTTTGTTGTCTTTGTAAACCCAACCTCCGTGCTCTCCGTGCCTCCGTGGTGGGTTTTTTGGCAGTTCACGCCGAGCGAAGCTCCGGTTTGGCGCGGGTCTTGGGAATGGCAGCGAAGAACTTTTCGAGGCGGAGCGCGATCAGCTCGGGGTGCTCGATCGGGGACACGTGGGTGCCGCCCGGGACGGTGAGGAGCTCCGAGCCCGGGATGCGATCGTGCATCTCTTCCGAGAGCCAGTAGGGGGTGAACGTGTCTTCGGTGCCGGCCACGATCAACGTCGGCACGTCGATGTTCGGCAGGTGATCGAACGCGGTGTGCTCGCTGGCGTGCTTGAGCATCCCGAGGAAGAGCCGCGGGTCCATCGCCGAGAGGTGCCGGAAGTACGGCGTGAAATCCTCCCGGTGGACGAGCTTTCCGTTCACTTCCAGATGCGTCGCAATCTGATAGGCGAGCTCGCCGCCCGCCGCGATCCGCCAGATCAATTCGGTCGCCTGCGGCCACCGGTCGGCGGCCTCGATCATCGAGGGCAGGAAGATCTTGAGCGCCTTCGAATCGTGGAACGTGTCGAGCGGCAGGCCGTGCGACCCGCAGATCAGGACCAGGCCGAGGACCTTGTCGGAGTGCCGCCGGTGGAACTCGAGCGCGACCTGCACACCCATCGAATGGCCGAGCACCACCGCCTGCGAGACGTCGGCGGCTTTGAGGACCGCCGCCATGTCTTCGCTGATGTCGTCGAAGCGGACGTGCGTTCGATCCTCGGGGATGCCGCTGCGACCGTGCCCGCGGTAGTGCCAGCGCACGATCCGGTGGGTCGGCGCAAAATCGCGGACGATGTATTTCCACGCGAACCCGTCGCAGCCGATCCCGTCGCAGCACACCAGCGCCGGCTCGCCCTGGCCGATCGCCGAGTAGTGAATCCGCGTGCCGTCAGCGCCCTCGGTGAACCCGGATTCGGCCCCGTGCAACTCTCTGGACATGTCGCGATCCTACCATGCTGGAAGGTCGCGCCGCGGCGCATTAATATCGCGCCGTGCACGATCACGACCATCATGCGCACGCTCGCGGCGTCGAGCGCGCGGGCGAGCAGCGCCGGCTCGTGCTGGCGCTCTGCCTCGCGCTGGTCGCGATGGTCGCCGAGGCGGCGGGCGGCTGGTTCGCCAACAGCCTGGCGCTGCTCTCGGACGCGGCCCACATGATCGCCGACGCGGGCGCGATCGGGCTCTCGCTCTTCGCGCTGCGGATCGGGACGCGTCCAGCGGATCTCAAGCGTACCTACGGCTATTACCGGCTCGAGATCCTCGCCGCGCTGGTCAACGGCGCGCTGCTGCTCGCGATCGCCGCGGGGATCGCCGTCGAGGGTTATCACCGCCTGCTCCATCCCGAGCCGGTGCACGTCGGCGTGGTCGTCGGGCTGGCCTGTTTCGGCATCGTCCTGAACGCGACGGGAATGTGGCTCACCCACGCCGGCGAGGGCGCGAGCATGAACCTCCGCTCGACGTTCCTGCACCTCGCCGGCGACCTGCTCAACTCGGTCGGCGTGCTGGCCTCGGCGGCGATCATCCAGTTCACCGGGCAGCTCTCGGCCGACCCGATCATCAGCTTCGTCATCGCCGCCACCATCGTCTGGAGCGCGATCCGGTTGTGCAAGGAAGCCGTCGACGTGCTCCTCGAAGGCGCGCCCGGCCACATCCCGGTGAGCGAGGTCAGCGGCGCGCTCGAGGCCGTCCCCGGCGTGACCGCGGTGCACGACCTGCACGTCTGGACCATCACCAGCGGCCTGATCGCGCTGAGCTGTCACATCGTCGTCATCTGCGAAGGGCCGAACTGCCGCACCCACGACCAGATCCTGACCGACGCGAAGGCGGTCCTGCGCGACCGCTTCGCGATCGAGCACACCACCATCCAGTTCGAGAGCCCGAGCTACAAGCACGACGGGCACCAAGAGGTGGTGCACTGAGCAACGCGCTGCACTTCGCGTGGTCGCGCAGGCCCTCGAACGCGGTGTCGCGGCTCGGGGGAAAGGAGCTGCTCGTCCTGAGCATGCGCGACCTGCTCGCCGCGGCGGCCCGGGAGAACGTGCTGTTGATCGCGTTCGCGGCGGCGTCGCCGGCGGCGATGGCCGGATTCGCGCGGGCCGCCCGGGACGCGGATGCGCCGCTCCTGCTGGTGCGGCCGAGCGGCGCGGCCGAAGAGAAGGGTCCCGAGGAAGCCCGCGACGACGCCGCGTTTGCCGAGGCCGCGTTCAAGGCCGCCGAGGAGATCCATTTTCACGGGCCGCTCGCGCTGCTCAAAGATCCGCCGCGCGCGGGAAGCGCAGTCCCCGATCCCGAGCGGGTACAGCGGGAGATCGACGCGGGATTTACCGGAGTCTCGCTCGCCGCCGCCGATGCGCAAGAGGACGTGCGCGACGCGGCGCTGGCGGCGACGTCGGTGTGCCAGCGGGAGCTCGGTCTCGAAGTCGTACCGATGGGCGGAGTCGCTGCGGCGGCCGAGCTCGCGCGGCAGTTGCGATCGCGCGGTGCGACGCCGAGCGCGGTGCGTATCACCGGCCTCGAGCACGACGCGCCGGTGCTGGCCGAGGAGATGTCGGGCACGGCGCTTTCGTCGGCGACGGAGTCGATGGCCGCGCGGCTTCTCGGCATGCAGGTGCAGCAACTGGTCGCGGCGGGGCCGTTCCTGCATGGGTTGCGGCGGGCGGCGCCGGAAGAGGTGTGGTCGGCGCTGCAGGCCTGGGCCGACGAAAAGGGCGCGACGCTCGAGCAGTCGGCGGCGCGGCATCAGCGTCTGCTGCGCGAGCTGCCGCCTGCGGCGCAGGAGAAGCTCGAGGCCCTCTCTTCTTTTGCGGCAGCCGATCTCTTCAACGAGGTCGGCGCGTCGGGCAGCGGGTCGCGCGTGGTGGCGGCGCTCGCCGCGCTGCACGAGAAAGACTCTTGATTGCGCATCGTCGGAGGCGACGCGCGGGGGCGGACGTTGCGCTCGGTGCCCGGGAAGACGACGCGGCCCACGGCCGATCGCGTTCGGCAGAGCCTGTTCGACGCGCTCGGACAGCGGATGGACGGGCTCGCGGTCCTCGATCTCTACGCCGGCACCGGCGCGCTCGGCCTCGAAGCGCTTTCGCGCGGGGCCGCGCGCGCCGTTTTCGTCGAGAGCGACGCCCGCGCCTGCGGCGTGATCTACGGCAACCTCGAGGACCTGAAGTACGAAGATCGCGCACGGGTCGTCCGCGAGGAGCTGCCGCAGGCGCTGAAGGTGTTGCGCGAAAAATTCGATCTGGTCTTCAGCGATCCGCCGTACGCGCTGCGCGCATCGCAGGCGATCGTGGATGGTTTGAGCACGAACGATCTGCTCCACGCGGGCGCGCGGGTCGTGCTCGAAATGGACCGCCGCGACCAGACGCCGCAGATTCCGCCCGGCCTGCGCGTCGCCGACGAGCGGCGTTACGGCGACACGCGGATCGTGATCGTCACGCATTGACCTCGCGCGTCATCTCCCGCAACATGCGCGACCGATGCCGCGCATCGCGCTCTACCCCGGCTCGTTCGATCCGCCGACCAACGGGCACCTCAGCATCATCCAGCGCGGCCTCAAGATGTTCGACGGCCTGATCGTCGCGGTCCTGCGGAATCCCGCCAAAGACGCGGTCTTCAACGTCGACGAGCGGGTCGAATTGCTCAAGGGCGCGGTCAACGGCGACGCGCGCGTGAAGGTGAAAACCTTCGAGGGGCTGCTGGTCAAGTTCGCGCAGGAGCAGAAGGTCAATACCGTCCTGCGCGGCCTCCGCGCGGTCAGCGACTTCGAATACGAATTCCAGATGGCCAACATGAACCGCAAGCTCGACCCCGAGCTCGAGACGCTCTTCATGATGACCGGCGAGGATTACTTCTACATCTCCTCGCGATTCGTGCGCGACGTCGCGCGGCTCGGCGGCGACGTCACCGGCCTCGTCCCCCCGAACGTCCTCAAGGCCCTTCAGAAGAGGTTCGCCAGCAAATGACCTCACGCAGGTTGGAATCCGTCAAACCCTCCGCGACGATGGCGATGACCGCCCGCGCCATCCAGCTCCGCCGCGAGGGACGCGACATCATCTCGCTCTCGGTGGGCGAGCCCGACTTTCCCGTCTTTCCTCACGTCGAGCAGGCGATCGTCGACGCGCTGCGCAAGGGGCAGACGAAGTACACGACCTCCAGCGGCACCGCCGAATTGCGCGAGGCGATCTCGGACTGGATGTTCGCTCAGGTCGGGGTCCGGTACGCGGTTCCGCAGATCGTCGTCACCTCCGGCGCCAAGCAGTCCCTCTACAACGCCTGCCAGGCCCTGCTCGACGAGGGCGACGAAGCGGTGATCCCGAATCCGTACTGGGTCAGCTACCCCGAGATGGTGCGGCTCGCCGGCGCCAAGGTCGTCGAGCTGATGCTCCGTCCCGCCGACGGCTGGGCCCCGCATGCGGACGACTGGGAAAGAGTCCTCACGCCGAGGACGCGGGTGTTGATGTTTTCGAGCCCCTCGAACCCGACCGGCGCGGTCTGGAGCGCCCAGGCCCTCGAGGCGATGGCGCGCGCCCTGGAGAAGTTTCCCAAGGTCGTGGTCCTCTCCGACGACATCTACGACAAGCTCGTCTACGGCGGCGTGAAGTGCCCGAATCTGCTGCAGATCGCGCCGCAGCTCGCCTCGCGCACGGTGCTGATCAACGGGTGCTCGAAAGCGTACGCGATGACCGGCCTGCGCCTCGGATGGGCCTGCGGGCCACTGGAGATCATCGCCGGGATGAACAAGGTGCAGGACGCGAGCACGTCCAACGCCAGCTCGCTCTCGCAGGCGGCTGCCGTCGCCGCCCTGCGCGGGCCGCAGGAGCCGCTCGAGTCGATGCGGGTCCAGTTCGAAAAGCGCCGCCACTTGATGGTCGAGTTGTTGCGCCGGGTCCCCGGCGTCGAGGCACACGAGCCGGATGGCGCGTACTACGTCTTTCCCGACGTCTCGAAGATCCTCGGACGCAAGTATCGCGGCGAACCGGTCGGCACCGACACGCGGTTTGCCGAGATCCTGCTCGAGGAGTTCGGCGTCGCGGTCGTGCAGGGCACGGCGTTCGGGCGGCCCGGCTTCTTGCGCCTCTCCTTCGCGACTTCCGAGCAGCAGATCCGCGGCGCGATGGATCGCTTCGCCCGCTGCGTGGCCGCCCTTGCCTGAACAGGTGGCGAAAGGGCGCGGCCTCATGTAAGGAGTGCGCATGCGCAAAATCCTCTCTGCAATCGCGGTTGTACTGATGATCGTGTTCGGCGCGCCGAGCGTCTCGTTCGCCAAGTCCAAACCGGCCGCGTCGGACAAGAAATCGTCCGAGAAGCTCGACCTGAACACCGCGAGCGAGGACGAGCTCAAGGCGCTGCCGGGCATCGGCGACGCCTACGCGAAGAAGATCGTCGAGGGCCGCCCGTACAAGGCGAAGGACGAGCTGCACGAGCGCAAGATCATTCCGATGGCCACGTACAAGAAGATCCAGAACAAGGTCATCGCGCACCAGGTGAAGTGAGCGCGTTCTTCGGCGAGCTCCGGCGGCGCGGCGTGCTGGGCGCCGTGCTCGCCTGGGGCGTCGCTTCGGCCGGCGCCCTGCAGCTCGCCGACATCGTCGTCCACAATCTCGATCTGCCGGGGTGGACGGTCCGCGCGCTGATCTGGGTCGCGGTGCTCGGCCTGCCGGTCGTGGCCGTGGTGTCGTGGTTCTACGATCTGACGCGGCGCGGCCTCGTCCGTACGCAGGCGCCGCCGTCTTCACCGCAGACGCCGCGTGCGATGACGCCGCGAACCTCGCCGGCGGCCGGCGCCTCCGAAAAAATCGCGCCAGGGACGCTCCTCGCCGGCCGCTACCGCGTCGAGGGCGAGCTCGGGAAGGGCGGCATGGGCCGCGTGCTCACCGCGGTCGACGATCGCATCGGCCGGCGGGTGGCGGTGAAGGTAGTCACCGGCGCGCACGACCCGGCGCGCGTCGCGCGGTTCGAGCAGGAAGCGCGCACCGCGGGCTCACTCGAGCATCCGAACGTCCTCGCGGTCTACGACCTCGGCGAGCACGACGGCGTCCCGTTCCTCGTCACCGAGTTGCTCCATGGCCATACGTTGCGCACGCTGATCGACAAGGGTCCGCTGTCTCCCGGCCAGGCGCACGATCTCGCGCTGCAGCTCGCGCGCGGGCTCGCGGCGGCGCACGCGCGCGGCATCGTCCATCGCGATCTCAAGCCGGAGAACCTCTTCGTCACGACCGATTCCAGGCTCAAGATCCTCGATTTCGGCCTCGCGCGATTGATCGAAAGCGCCGACGGGCCGGGACTGACCCAGACGGGCGCGGTGTTCGGGACGCCCGGATATCTCTCGCCCGAACAGGCCCGCGGCGAGAAAGCCGGGCCGCCGTCGGACGTCGTCGCCGCCGGCGCGGTGATCTACGAGATGCTCTCCGGCCGCCGCGCGTTTCCCGGCGGATCGCTGATCGAGGCTGGCCACGCGGCGCTCACCGTCGATCCGCCGCCGCTCTCGATGACGATCTCGCCAGCCCTGGAGGGCGCCGTCTTCCACGCGCTGGCGAAGGATC
>JAIVGS010000104.1 GCA_020201435.1 Myxococcales bacterium | reverse complement strand
GGGCGGGACCGGGGATGCTCGCGCTGGTCCAGGGCGAGCTCGGCGGCGAAGAGTCGCAGAACGAGAAGCTGTTGCGCGAGACCGCCGGAGCGGGACCGGCCTGGCTGCGACTGTGTCCGGAAAATACCCACCCCGACTCGGCGCGGGTGGCCGGCACCGGAGACGCCGAAGTCTCGGTCGCGGTGGACTGGTTCGCCGAGTGGCTGCTCTGTTCCTGCGCCATCGATCCGGTGTGGTTTCCGGCCCATGCCGCGCTGCGCGCGCTGCGGTCCATGTCGTTAGAATGAGCCGATGGCCCGCCTCCGCCACCAGAGCCGCCAGGCCGAGCTGCGCGTCGGGACCGGGGAGTGGCTGCTCGCGGTGATCGGGGCGGTGGCGGCGGAGCCGCCGGATTGCCCGCCGCAGAAGCAGCCGCTGCGGGAGCGGCGCGACGCGCTGGAACAGCAGCTCCACGAGAGCGGGCTCGCTTACGGCACGGGCGCCCACGATCCTGCCGTCGAGCACGAGGCGGAAGCGGGCCCCGGAACGCGGGCGTTCGCGCATTTCGTGGCCGGCCTCGTGCGGCTCTGCGCGCGCGCGGCGGCGGTGTCGCACGCGCGGTGGTTCGTGCCCGGCGCGGAGCCGGCCGGCGAGGGCGTTCGGGCGCGCCGGGCCCAGCTGGTGGCGGTGCTCGCGGCCGCGGGCGGCGAGGGCGAGGCGGCGGCGCGACTGTTCGACAATCCCCTGGCTGCGCCGAGCCCGCTCGAGAAGCTCGCCGACAAGACCGCGGCACGCCTTTCGCGGCGCTACCTGGCCGAGAGCGGTCCGTTCGCGGGCCTGCCGCTGCACAACGGCCTCTGCGCGATCGAGGTCCGCACCTGCGCGACGATCGGCCTCTCGGCGTTCGACCACGCCCGCCTCAGCCCGGCCGCGGTCGCCCTCGTCGCCCGGTCGGCGCTGAGCTGGCGCGCGCTCCTCGTCGAGCTTCTCGCCGCCCTCGCTCGCGCGCAGGAGAACGGCGCCGAATACGAGAAGGGCATCGAGCAGGTGATCCGCTCGCAGCGGCTGCCGGTCCGGGAGGCGCGCATGCTCCGCCGCGCGCTCAACCATCCGCGCGAGGTCGAGCAGATCGCGCCGGCGCTCCACAGCGAGGCGCTGCGGCGATTCGGACTCACCCAGGTGCTGCTCGCGGCCCTCGTCGACCGCAAGTTCGAAGCCGGCGAGATCGCCTTCGTCGAGCGGCTGGCTCGCGCCGCGCGGATCGACGCCGAGCAGCTCGCCCGGCTCGAGGTCGAGGTCGACGACTTCTACCGCAAGCACAAGGACGCGCTCACCGCGCTGCGGCTCGCCGAAGCCCCCGAGGGCCTCCCTCACGCCTTGACGACCCGGCTCGAAGCGGCGGTGCTCGACAACATCGACCGGCTGCTCCAGGAGATCCGCGAGACCGGCGAGCTGGCCGAGCTTTTGGGCAAGGCGAGCGTCGGCACCACGCTGACCCCGGCCGAGAAGGTGAAGGTCCGCGAGCAGCTCATCGATCTGGCGAAGACCATCCCGGCGCTGGCCATCTTCGCGGCGCCGGGCGGGATGCTTCTGTTGCCGATCCTGATCAAGCTCTTGCCGTTCAACCTCCTGCCCTCGAGCTTCATCGACGCGCCGCCGCCCGTTCCCGCGCTGGCGGAGCCCCAACGTAAGTCCGGTTCCTGACAAGGGGTTTCGACCGGTCCCCGACAATTTCGTCGATTTCGCGGCCGAAGGGCTTCCCGCTCGCCAGGCGAGGAAGCAGATTTCCCGGATGAGCTACCGCATCCAGGTCCATCCTGACGCCGGCTCGCTGCTGCGCACGTTCGCGCCCCACGTCGTGCTCCGCCTCGGCCGCGCGCTGGCGGAGCTGGCCGATGCGCTGGCGAACGGCGAGGACGCGGACGGCAACGAGCTCCACGTCGACGACTGCGTGATGCGGTTCGTCATCGACCGCGCCGAGCGGCTGTTGCGGGTGGTCCACGTCGAACAGCGCGGCTCCTTGCAGCCGGCGTACGCGACGGCTGAAGCGACGATGTAACGAAGAGGCCCGGCTCCTTTCGGAACCGGGCCCTGAAAGGCTCAGCCTGGAACGTGAATCAGGCGAGCTTGCGGACGTTCTGCGCCTGCAGGCCCTTGGGGCCCTTGACCACCTCGAACTCCACCTTCTGGCCCTCCGCCAGGGTCCGGAAGCCCTCGGCCTTGATCGCCGTGTGGTGGCAGAAAACGTCCTCGCCGCCTCCGTCCTGCGTGATGAAGCCGTACCCCTTCGTGTCGTTGAACCACTTCACTGTTCCAGTCGCCATTCGAGACAGATCCTTCGTCAAAGCGGGTCGGCTGAAATTGCCGAGCCCGGCGCCGGAGCTCGCGCACCCCAAACGCGCGCTTTTCCTACGGGCTAGGACGGAGCGTGTCAAGTAAGGGGAGGCCTCAAACGCACCGCGGAGGCGCGGAGGGCGCGGAGAAAGATTCTTTCTAAGAACAAATCTCCGCGAACCTCCGCGTTCTCTGCGCCTCCGCGGTAAGATTTTGCCTTTACGCGCCGGGGCCGGGCATTTCGCCCAGGGCGCGGACCAAGACCTCGCGCGGTTTGGCGCCGTCGGCGGGGCCGACGATGCCGTCGCGCTCCATGCGCTCGATCATGCGTGCGGCGCGGTTGTAGCCGACGCGCAGCTTGCGCTGCAGAAGCGAGATCGAGATGAAGCGCATGTCCGCGAGCGAGGCGATGGCCTGATCGTAGAGCTCGTCGGGTCCTTCGTCGTCTTGCGGCAGCCCGTCGGCTTCGTCGGCCCGCGGGCGCAGGATGTTCGGATCGTAGACGGGCGCTCCCTGGGCTTTCCAGTGCTCGACGACGGCGTGGATCTCCTTCTCGTCGACGTACGGTCCGTGCACCCGGGTCAGCGTCGATGTGCCCGGCGGCAGGATCAGCATGTCGCCCATGCCGAGCAGGTTCTCCGCGCCCGGCGTGTTGATGATCGTCGCCGAGTCGTGGCGCGAGGCGACCTGGAACGAGATGCGCGAGGGAAAGTTGGCCTTGATCACGCCGGTTACGACGTCGGTCGACGGCCGCTGGGTGGCGACCATCAGGTGGATGCCGGCCGCGCGCGCCATCTGCGCGAGCCGCGCGATGTACGTCTCGACCTCGCGGGAGGCGACCATCATCAGATCGGCGAGCTCGTCGATCACGATCACGATGTAGGGCAGCTTCTTCAACGGCTCGGCCTGCGCCTCGACGCTTGCCGCTTGCGGCTCCGGCTCCGGACCGAGCTCGACGACCAGTTTCTCTCTTGGCGGCTTTTGCGGCCGGCGCGCACCGTCGCCTTCCTTCTCGACCTTCTTGTTGAAGCTGCCGATGTTCCGCACGCCGCACTCGGCGAGCAGCTGGTAGCGCCGCTCCATCTCCTCGACCGCCCAGCGCAGCGCCATCGCGGCCTTCTTGGCGTCGGTCACGACCGGCAGCAAGAGATGCGGGATGCCCTCGTAGACGGAGAGCTCGAGCATCTTCGGGTCGACCATCAGGAAGCGCACTTCCTCGGGCGTCGCGCGGAGGAGCATCGAGACCAGCATCGAGTTGACCGCCACCGACTTGCCCGACCCGGTCGTGCCGGCGATGAGCAGGTGCGGCATCCGGGCGAGATCGGCCACGTACGGCATGCCTTCGATGTCTTTCCCGAGGCACATCGCGAGCCTGGAGTGCGATTTCTGGAACGCGTCCTGCTCGACCAGCTCGCGAAGCACCACCGTCTCGCGCGTCTTGTTCGGCACCTCGATGCCGACCACGCCCTTGCCGGGGATCGGCGCGACGATCCGCACCCGCAAGGCCTCCATCGCCATCGCCAGGTCGTCGGCGAGGCTGGCGATCCGGGAGACCTTGACGCCCGCCGCGGGGAGGAACTCGAACATCGTCACCACCGGGCCGGGGCGGATCTGCGTCACCTGCCCCTGGATGCCGAACGACGCCAGCTTCTGGCGCAATTTCTCCGCCGTCGCCGTCAGGCCCTCGCGATCCAGCGGGACCGCCTGCGACGGCTCGCCAGTCAGGATCGTGATCGGCGGCGGCACGAACGCGCTGTGCCCCGGCGCCATCGTGAACGGGCCGGTTTCGACCGGTTTCGGCTCGGGCAGCTTGAGCTGATGATGCGGCCTGGGCGGCGCCTTCGGTTCGACGATCTCCGGCGCCTTTTTCGGCATGTCTACTACAGGGGGGCCCTCACCCCCTCCCGAGTCGGATTGTATCAAGGGGGTCTGACATTCCAAAGCCGGCGCCGGCTTCCTGCGCGGCGGATTCGGCTCCCGTGGATCCTGCGGCGGCTCGGTCACGGCCGGCAGCGCGAGCGGGTGCACCCGCTTCTTCGGCGTGACGATCCGCGCGTCAGCGTCCGCCTCGAGGAGCTGTCCCGAACCGCCGACCGACAGCGTCCTCGCCTTCGCGATCGCCGCCGCCGCCCCTTTCACCGCGAGCGCACCGCCGGCGACGCCGAGCTTCGCCGCCCCGCGCGCCGCGTGCAGCGCCCAGAGGTCGGTGGCGATCACCAGCGCCGCCGCCGCCAGCGCGCAGAGCAGCACCGCCGCCCCGGGCACCGAGAGCGCCGACCGCGCCGCCGCGGCGAGCATCGCGCCCGCCGCTCCGCCCGGCGCATGCCCCTGGAGCCGGGCGCGCACGGCGAGGTCGAGCAGCCCCATCGTGCAGAGCGAAAAGAGAAGCCACGATCCCGCCCGCGCGAACGAAATCCGCGGCCTGCCGACCACCAGCGCGCAGGCGACGGCGACGAGGAACAGCCCGATCGCATACCCGCCGACGCCGGTGATCTCGAGCAGGGCGCCGGCCAGCCGATGCCCGACCGGGCCGGCCCAGTCCTCCGACGCGGCCCGCGGCCGATACGACGACAGCCCGAGCAGCATCAGCAGCGCGAACCCGCCGAGCAGGATGCCCACCACCGGCCTCTTCCACGCCGAAGCCGCCGGCGCGCTCTTCTTCCGACTCATGAAGCCTCCACACGCTGCCTCGGGCGACTCTAGGAGCGGTCGAGGTTCCGTCAACTTTTCGGGTAGCAAAAAACCGCCGTGATCGCCCGGCGGAGTCGCTTTACAGTAGAGTTGGTGCAGCCTATCGTGCTGCGCTTTTTGAAAGGCGCCCAGCCGGCCCGACGAGGGAGTGCATCGATGGAAGTCCGCTGCGACAAGTGCCAGGCCCGCTACCGCGTCGACGACGCCCGGATCGGCCCCCAGGGCCTGACCATGCGCTGCGGGAAGTGCCAGAACACGTTCAAGGTCATGCGCGAACCGTCGGCAACGGTGCCCGACCAGGCGCCGGTTCCGTCCAAGCCCGCGGTGGCGGTGCCGAAAGCGGCGCCCAAACCCGTCGAACCGGCAGCGACCGCGACGATGGTCTTCGGCCAGTCGCCGCTCGCGAAACCGGCGATGCCGGCGGCCGCGAAGCCCCCCGCGCCTGCACCGAGGCCTGCCCCGGCGGCTGCCAGAGCGGCACCCGCTCCGGCGGCGGCCGCCCCGACCGACGAGGGCGCCGGACGGACGATGATGTTCCAGACGGGAAATTTGAAGACCGGCGTGAAGCCCAAGGCCGAGCCGGACAGCGGGTCGACGATGGTCTTCGGCCAGTCGCCGGTCGCGGCCAAACCGGCCCCCGCCGCGTCGAAGCCTGCGCCGAGGGCGGCGGACCCTGACGCCGGGTCGACGATGGTCTTCGGCCAGTCGCCGCTTGCGAGGCCGCCGATGCCTGCGGCGGCGCCCAAGCCCGCCATGCCGGCGAAGCCTTCTCCTTCGCCGGTCAAGCCGGCCGTCACCCCCGCGCCGGAGCCCGCCATCCCCGAAGAGCCCGCCGCCGAGGCGCCGGCAGCGGCGGAGGCGGCCCCGCCCGCGGAGCCCGCCCGCGAAGAGCCTCCACCCGCGGAAGAGCCGCTCCACGAAAGCGTCGAAGCCGAGGGCGCCGAAGAAGCCCCGCCACGCGAAGGCGCGTTCGACAAAGCGCCGCCCAAGGGCCTTCTCATCGGAGTGGCCGCCGGCCTCGCCGCGCTGGTCATCGCCGGCGGCGCCCTCTTCACCTACAAGAAATTCGCCAAGCACCCGCCGCCGCCCGCCGCGGTCGAGACGCTGACCGCCGCGCAGACCGAGGCGGACAAGGACACGCTCGCCTCGATCGCCGCCGCCGAAGGCAGGGCGAGGGACGCGATCGACGTCGCCGGGCCGAAGTCTGCCTTTCCCGAGGCGATCGCGACGCTCGCGCGCATCGAGGTCCAGTGGGCGGACGCGCTCAACGACCAGGCCGCTCTGATCGCGGCGAAGGGCGGCGACGGCGCCGACGCGAAGGCCGGAGATCTCACGGCCCAGGCCAAGGCGAAGCTCAAGGCCGCAGCGGACGTCCTCGCGCCGGCGATGAAGAACAAGGACAACCAGAAATCACCGGACCTCCAGCTCGCTCAGGCCGACTACCTCCGCGCCCAGCGGGCGAATTCCTCGATGAACAAGGCGCTCAAGTCGGCCCAGGCGCTCCACGCCGACGACGCGAAGATCTCGCTCGTCCAGGGCATGGCGCTCGCGCAGGAGGACGAGGGCGCCGAAAAGGCGGTTCCGAAGCTCAAGGCCGCGCTCGCCGCCAACCCGCAGAGCGCGCGGGTCCATTTCCGGCTCGCGCTCGCGTACCAGGCGATGAAGGACGACGCCAACGCCGCGGCCGAGCTGAAGGAGACGCTCAAGCTCTCGCCGCAGCACGAGCGGGCGAAGGTGGCCAGCGAGCAGACGACCGCGACGGCGGACGGGAAGTGAGATGACCAACGACAAGAAGGCGAGCAAGACCGAGGACGAGTACTTCGCGCGCGAGGACGCCGAGCGGATCCGCAAGCTGCACGCGGACGAGATGGCGGTGCTGTCGGCCGGCGAGCGAGAGGCGCTCAAGAAGCTGCACGGCGGCCGCTGCGCGAACTGCGGCGGACTGATGGTGCCGGAGCGGATCGAGGGCGCGAGCATCCTCCATTGTCCGACCTGCGGCGGCGCGTTCCTCGAGCGATCGGCGTGGGAGTTCATCCACGCGCACGCCGAGCCGCACAGCGTGATGGGCGCCGTGCTCAACTGGTTCAAGTCGGCGAACAAGCCGTAAGAGGAGCTGCCGGGTGGCAATCGATCGCGCGCAGGTGAGGCACGTGGCGCGCCTCGCCCGGCTGGCCCTTTCGCCCGAGGAGGAAGAGCGCTTCGCGGCGCAGCTGGGGCACGTGCTCGAGTACATCGAGCGCCTCTCGAACGTGGACGTCTCGAAGGTCGAGCCGCTCAGCTTCGCCGGCGACGCGCGGGGGGGACTGCCGCTCCGTGACGACACGCTCCTGCCGTGCCTGCCGCGCGAGAAGGTGCTGTCGCAAGCCCCGCAGCAGGACGGGGAGTCGTTCGTGGTGCCGAGGATCATCGAGTGAAGACGCTGGCGCAGATGTCGGACGCGCTCGCGGCGGGCGAGACGACGCCCGAGGCGCTGCTCGAGCAGTCGCTGGCGAGGATTCGCGCGCTCGACGGAAAGGTCCATGCATTTCTCCGCCTGACCGAACCGGAGGCGCACGCAGCCGCCAAGGGCGCACAGGAGCGACGCTCCCGGCGAAAGCCGCTCTCGCCGATCGACGGCGTGCCTGTCGCGCTGAAGGACATCTTCTGCATGGAGGGCGTCGAGACGACCGCCGGCTCCCGCGTCCTCGCCGGGTACGTGCCGCCCTACGACGCGACCGTGGTCCGCAAGCTCAAGGCGGCCGGCGCGGTGATCGTCGGCAAGCTCAACATGGACGAGTTCGCGATGGGCTCGTCGACCGAGAACAGCGCGTTCGGGCCGACGATGAATCCCTGGGATCTCTCCCGCACCCCCGGCGGGTCGTCGGGCGGCAGCGCGGCGGCGGTCGCGGCCGGAATGGTGCCGGGCACGCTCGGCACCGACACCGGCGGGTCGATCCGCCAGCCCGCGTCGCTCGTCGGCTGCGTCGGCCTCAAGCCGACCTACGGCCGCGTCTCGCGCTATGGAGTGATCGCCTTTGCCAGCTCGCTCGATCAGGTCGGCCCGTTCGCGCAGGACGTGCGCGGCGCCGCCCTCTTGCTCGAGCAGATCGCCGGCGAGGATCCCAGCGACCAGACCTCGTCGCCGCGGCCGGTGCCCGATTACGCGTCTGGCTTGTCCAAGAGTATCACGGGCTTACGTGTCGGCGTGCCGGCCGAGTACTTCGGCGAGGGCCTCGATCCACAGGTCGAGAAGGCGGTGCGCGCAGCGATCGACGAGCTCAAGAGCGCCGGTTGTGAAGTCCGCCAGATCTCGCTGCCGAATTCGCCGCACGCGATCGCCACGTACTATATCGTCGCGACCGCCGAGGCCTCCTCGAACCTCGCCCGCTACGACGGCGTCCGCTACGGCCACCGCGCCAGGGCCAGCCAGCTGCTCGAGATGTACGAGAAGACGCGCGCCGAAGGATTCGGCGCCGAAGTGAAGCGCCGGATCATGCTCGGAACGTACGCGTTGAGCGCCGGCTACTACGACGCTTACTACCTGCGCGCCCAGAAGGTGCGCGCCCTCATCCGGCGCGATTTCGACGGCGCGTTCGCGGACGTCGACGCGGTCGTCTCGCCGACCAGCCCGACCACCGCGTTCAAGCTCGGCGAAAAGATGGACGACCCGCTCGCGATGTACCTGAACGACGTCTACACCGTCCCCGCCAACCTAGCGGGATTGCCGGGGATTTCAGTGCGGTGCGGCTTCGACGACAAGCGGCTTCCGATCGGCCTGCAGCTGATCGGCAAGCCGTTCGACGAAGAGACGGTCCTGCGG
>JAIVGS010000276.1 GCA_020201435.1 Myxococcales bacterium | reverse complement strand
CATCAACGCCATCGCGGCGGTGTAGATCGCGGGGGCCGCGGCGTCATTTCCCGGGTAGGGCCGCGACAGCATCGCGACCGTGGTGTATGCGCCGAGCGCGAATTGCGGGATCGTCCAGATCGCTTCGAACACCGCATAGCCGCGCGGCAGCGGGTGGTCGGCGAGCATGCTCACGCCATCGACCACGAACATGCCCGCGTCGACGGTGCCGACGGCGAGCGCGGTCAGTGCGACGGCATAGAGCGCGCCATAGTTTCCGCCCTGCCCGCAGGCGAGGGCCTGGCGCGGGGCGACGACCGTCACTGCGGCTGCGGCGGCGATTCCGATGATTGCGGTGCGCATGCGCAGTCGTGTCGCAAACGGCGTGCCTCCGACAATCCGTGGAAATTACAGGGGAATTCAATGGTGTAACAGTGTGACGCTGTTACGCTGTACCACCTTGCCCGTCGCGCTTAAGTTACGCGCCGCTATGAAACGCTGGCAGAAGGTGCTGCTGATCGCAGCGGGTGCCGTCGTCGTTCTCCTCGTCGTTCTGTCGTTCGTGATCGACGGGATCGCCACTTCCAAGGCGCGCGAGCAGGCGGACAAGCTCTCGCAAGAATGGGGCCGCAAGGTCGAGATCGGCGGCGTCACGACCAGGTTCCTCACCGGCCTCGGCGTGCGGGTCAGCGACGTGAAGATCGGGCCTGGCGAGGGCGAGCCGTTGCCGCTCCTCGACCTGAAGCGCGTGGAAGTGAAGATGGCGCTGATCAAGGCGGCGCTCTCGGGCGGCAAGGACGTCGAGATCAGGTCCGCGGAGATCCAGGGGCTCACCGTCAACATCGTCAGGATGCCGGACGGGACCACCAACCTCGAACGCCTGCAGGACAAGCTCGCCCAGCAGCCGAAAAAGCCGCAGCAGCCTGCCGAGAAGGAGTCGGACCTCTCGTTCCTGCGCGTCGATCACGCCGCGCTGCACGACGGGAAGATCGCGCTCGTCGACAAGGACCGGCAGCTCGCGGTGCAGCACCTCGACGTCGAGGTGAACGACCTGCGCGCCGGCAAGCCGCTCGAGGTGCTGCTCAAGGCAGCGGTGCTGACCGAGAAGCAGAACCTCGAGCTGCACGTGAAGGCCGCGCCGCTGCCGAAGTCGCTGACGCCGACGCCGACGGCGCTGGTGCTGCGGATCGATCCACCGATCGATCTCGCGCCGCTGGGACCGTTCGCCGGCAAGGAGATCGGGCTGCAGTCGGGCACCTTCGACGCCGACTTCGACGCCGAGCTGGGCGCGGCGGTCCCCGGCGGCACCGGGCCGACGAACGTGAAGGGCGCGATCAAGGCCGCGTCGCTGCAGTTCGCGAAGGGCAAGAAGTTCGACGTCGCCGTCGACACGAATCTGACCGGCGACATGGCCAAAGGCGACGTGCAGATCGACAGGCTGCAGATCGACTTCGGCCCCGCGGGCATCACCGGACACGGCCGCGCGCAGGGGGTCACATCGGGGCAGCCGAAGATCGAAAACCTCGAGATCGTCAGCCACGACCTCGATCCGTCGAAGCTCGACGATTACTACCCGCCGCTGCGCAAGCAGCTCGCGCCGAACACGATCGCCGGGCCGATCGGCCTGCACGTCTCGGGCAGCGGGACCGAGAAAGCGCCGGTGCTGGAGGCGAAGATCGATCTCACGCCGGTGAAGCTCGTCGTCCCCGGGCAGATGGCCAAGGCGGCCGGCGCGCCGCTGACGGTGACGGCGCACCTGAAAGGGGCGGACAAGTTCGACGTGAAGGTCGATCTCGCGGGCGTCGACCTGCGGCCGGGCCAGTCGATCGACAAGGCGCCCGGGCAGCGGCTCGACGTCGCCGTCCAGGGATCGCGCAAGGGCGAGCGGATCGACGTCGCCGACTTGAAGGCGCACGTCCTCGAAGACGAGCTCGAAGGGCGCGGCTTCCTCGACGGCAAGAAGTTCGACTTCCAGTTGACGAGCTCGGGGCTGAACCTCGACAAGCTGCTCCTGCCGTCGACGAAAAAGAAGGAATCGAAGCCGCTCGATCCGAAGACGTTCGCGGGAGTCGACGGGCACGCGAAGGTGCAGATCGACAAGCTCACTTACCGCAAGCAGACCGTCACCGACATCGTCGCCGACGTCCTCGTCCACGAGGACGACGTCAAGGTGAACACCGCGCAGCTCAAGGCGTTCGGCGGAACGGTGTCGGCGAGCGGCACCGAGATCAAGCTCGCGCATCCGAACGAGCCGTTCCACCTGGTGACGAAGCTCGACAACGTCGGACTCGACAACCTCCTCGCTCTGGCGAGCGACCACAAGCTGCTCTCGGGAAAGTTCAACGGGAACATCGATCTCAAGGGCGGGGGCCAGGGGATGAAGGACCTCGCGCAGACGCTCGCGGGCGTGCTCGACGGCCACGTCCTCGACGGTAATTTCTACGGCAAGGACCTGGTCGCGTCGGTGAGCGGGCCGCTCGCGAAGTCGCTGCCGTTCGGACTCGCCGGAAAGGAAGGGCAGGGTGGCACCACCAGCCTCGGGAAGGACCTGCCGTTCGGCGTCACGCTCGAGAATGGCCTCGCGAAGCTGAAGCAGCCGGTCAAGATCTCCCGGCCGGAAGCGGAGATGACGTTCTCCGGCGGCATCCACGTCGACGGCATGCTCGACATGCCAGGGACGATCTCGCTCGCGCCGCAGACGATCGCCGCGATCACCGGAGGCAAGGTGAAACCCTCGGCGCCGATCCCGGTGAACCTGAAATTGATCGGGCCGGCGTGGAGTCCGACGCTGTCCGATCTCGACCTCAAGCCGGCGGTGAACCAGATCGTCAAGGAGGCAGGCAGCGCGCTGGTCGGGAAGGCGCTCGGCGTCGACCCGGCACAGGCGCAGGCCGAGGCGCAGAAGAAGGCGGACGCGGTCCAGCAGGACGCGCAGAAGAAGGCGGCCGAGGAAGCGGCCAGACAGAAGCAGAAGCTCGAGGAGGAAGCCAAGAACCGGCTCAAGGGCCTGTTCGGCAAATGATCGATTTTTCGCTACCGCTTCGGACGAGTCCCGGGTAGAAACGTCGGGCCGTTGCCGCTCGTTCGCGCCGGCAATCATTTCAGGAAACAACAAAACATGGCTCAAAGAATCAAGACGGTATCGCTGCACGCGCTTTTCGATCAGTTGGCCAACGCGCTGACCGCGCTCGTGGAGGAGCAGGTGAAGGCGGCGCTCGCGCGCACAGAGGGTGTGCGTGTCGCACACACCGACGGACGGCGGTCGGGCCGGATCTGCCCGGTTCCAGGTTGCGGCGAGCCGGGGGCAGGACCGCGCAATCGCTGGTTCTGCAGGGAGCACGCCGCGAAGCTGTCGCCCGCGGAACAGAAGGGAATCCTCGAGCGCAACCGGAAGGACGGCAAGCTGCCGACTGCCGTGCCGGCGCAGCGAGTCGTGCGGCTGCCGCCGAAGCAGCAGCGCCCGCGCCGCGCGCTCGACATGAGCTGCCGGGTCGAGGGTTGCACCAATCGATCGCGCGGGCCGCGGGCCGGATTCATCTGCGACGAGCATCGGGCCGAGCTTTCGCCGGACGAGCAGCGCGCCGCAAGGGCTCGCTGGAACGCGCGCGCCAAGGGCCTCGTCCCGGCGCCCGCTGCGGCCGAGCCACGCCCCTTGCCGGCGCCGGTTCCGCCGATCGTCCGCAAAGCCGAACCGGCCGAAGCGTAACCGGTCGCTGCGTTCCGACGTAGACTGAGGCATGGAGATCACTCCGAAGAGCCTCTATTTACGCCGTCGCGACTTCCTCAAGCTCGGCGCCGGCGCGACCTTGCTCGCGTCGACAGCGGCGCTCGCGCGGGCGAAGACGGAGCACGGATCGAAGCTCGCCGGCGTGAAGCCGAACCCGAAATACACCGTCGACGAAAAGCAGACGCCGTTCGACGACATCACCACCTACAACAACTTCTACGAGCTCGGCACCGACAAGGGCGATCCTTCGGAAAACGCCGCCGCCTTGAAGACGCGGCCGTGGACGGTCGAGGTCGCCGGCGAGGTCGGCAAGCCGAAGAAGTGGGACATCGACGAGATCCTCAAGACCTTCCCCGCCGAGGAGCGCGTCTACCGGCTGCGCTGCGTGGAAGCCTGGTCGATGGTCGTCCCCTGGGACGGCTTTCCCCTCGCCGACTTCCTGAAACGGCACGAACCCACCAGCCGGGCGAAGTACGTCGCGTTCGAGAGCGTGGTCCAGCCGTCGATGCCCGGCGTGAAAGGATACGCGGGTATTCCTTTTCCCTACCTCGAAGGCCTGCGCATCGACGAAGCCATGCACCCGCTCGCGATCCTCGCCGTCGGCCTCTACGGCGAGCAGCTGCCCAACCAGGACGGCGCGCCGATCCGCCTCGTCGTTCCCTGGAAGTACGGCTTCAAGTCAGCCAAGAGTATAGTACGTATAAAACTACAGGAAAGGCAGCCGACCACCACCTGGAGCCAGTACGACGGCGGCGCGGAGTACGGCTTCTACGCCAACGTGAATCCCGACGTGGACCATCCGCGCTGGAGCCAGGCGAAGGAGCGGCGCATCGGCGACATCCTCCGCCGCAAGACGCTGATGTTCAACGGCTACGGCGAAGTCGCGCCGCTCTACGCAGGCATGGATCTGAGGAAATTTTATTGAAAGCGCGGATCGTCCCGCTCGCGTTCGCGGCCTGCTGCGTCCCCGCGATCTGGCTCGGCGTCCAGGCGGTGACGGTCGGCTTCGGCGCCAACCCGGTCGAGGCGCTGCTCAACGACCTCGGCTACGTCACCTTCGTCCTGCTCGCGACGACGCTCGCCTGCACGCCGGCCCAGATCCTCTTCAAGTGGTCCTGGCCGATCCGCATCCGCAAGCTGGTCGGCGATTTCTGCTTCTTCTACGCCTGCCTGCACCTGCTCACCTACGTCGTCCTCGACCAGGGTCTCGACCTCCACGACATCGTCAAGGACGTGCTCAAGCACAAGTTCATCTTCTTCGGCATGGCGACCTGGCTGATCCTGCTGCCGCTCGCGGTCACCTCGACCGAAGGCTGGAAGAAGCGGCTCGGCTTCCGGCGCTGGAAGCGGCTGCACCGGCTCGTCTACCTCGCCGGCGGGCTCGCCTCGTTCCATTTTTTACTCCGGTTCAAGACCCCGCGGATCGAGACGGTCGCCTGGATGGCGGTCATCGCAGTGCTTTTGCTGACCCGCGTGATAGAGACGGCCCGCCGCCGGGTGCTACAGTCGTGAGCAATGTCGAAGGTCGCCACCATCCTCATCGTCGACGACGACTCGACCATCCGCCAGAACATCCATTTCATTCTCGAGCGGGGCGGGATGAAGTCGGCGATGGCCTCCTCCGGCGAGGAGGGCCTGCAGCGGATGCGCACCACCGCGTTCGACCTGGTGCTGCTCGACGTGCAGATGCCGGGGATGGGCGGGCTCGAGGCGCTGCGGATCATGCGCGAACGGCATCCCGACGTCGGCGTGATCATGTGCTCGGTGCTCAAGGACATCGCCGTGGCCGTCGAGGCGATGCACACCGGCGCGATGGACTACATCACCAAGGATTTCTCGCCGCCCGAGTTGATCGCGCGGATCCGCAAAACGCTGTTGCAGCTGCGCGCGGGCCGCGAGCTCGAGCGGCTCCACGACGTCGAAGAGAAGCACGTCGCGCGGCCGATGGTGCTGGGCAGCTCGCACCGGATGCGCGGCGTCGTCCAGGTCGCCGAGAAGATCGCCGCCAAGCCGGTGACGGTCCTGATCTCCGGCGAGACCGGCACCGGGAAGGAAGTGCTGGCGCGCTACATCCATGCCCGCAGCGACCGCAAGACCGGGCCGTTCGTCGCCGTCAACCTGCCGGGCATTCCCGGGAACCTCGTCGAGAGCGAGCTCTTCGGCCACGAGCGCGGCGCGTTCACCGGCGCCGACAAGCAGAAGCTCGGCAAGTTCGAGCTCGCCAACGGCGGCACGCTGTTCCTCGACGAGATCGGCGATCTGGCGATGGACCTGCAGTCGAAGATCCTGCGCGCGCTGCAGGAACACGAGATCGAGCGGGTCGGCGGCGAGAAGCCGATCCAGCTCGACCTGCGCGTGATCTGCGCGAGCAACCGCGACCTGCCGCAGCGGGTGAAGGAAGGCACGTTCCGCGAGGATCTCTACTGGCGCCTCAAGGTGGTGCCGATCGAGCTGCCGCCGCTGCGCGAGCGGCCGGAGGACATCCGCGATCTCGCCTCGCACTTCCTCGCCCGCGCCGCGGCGGAGCATGGCCGCCCGCCGCAGACGCTCGCGGAGGGCGCGCTGCAGCTGCTCGAGCGGTACCGCTGGCCGGGCAACATCCGCGAGCTGGAGAACGTGATGTCGCGGATGACGGTGACCTGCGATTCGGAAGTGATCGAGGAGTCGGACCTGCCCTACGACTTCGCCATCGAGCCCGGGTCGCTGCTCGAGCCGCAGAGCGAGCAGCAGAGCCTCGAGGCGGCGATCCTCGCCTTCGAAAAAAGCTTCCTCAAGAAAGCGCTCAAGCGGAACGACTGGAACCGCAAGCTCACCGCGCAGCAGCTCGGGATCGGGTACTCCACGCTGAAGGCGAAGCTCAAGTCGTACGGCCTGGTTCACGAGGACGACGACGACTGATGGGATTTCGGTCAGGGAACGGAAAAGGAAAGGGAAAGGTCGAGCGCGAGGGGAGCTTCCCTCAACCTCAACCCTCGCCCTGAACGTTCCCTTTCCCTTTCCGTTCCGTGTCCCTTTCCGATGCGAGCGGCAGCGTGATCGTGAACTCGCTGCCCTTGCCTTGCTCGCTCTTCACCGAGACGTTTCCGCCGTGCGCGACCGCGATGCGGCGGACGTTGGGCAGTCCCATTCCGACGTGCGCGCCGGTGCGCTTGGTCGAGGTGAACGAGTCGAACAGCGTCGGCAGCCGCGCCGCGGCGATGCCGGTCCCCTGGTCCCCGACGCGCAGCGCCCCGCGGGCGCCGTCGGCGGTCACCTTCAGCGCGACGCGGGACCCTTGCGGCGAGGCCTCGATCGCGTTGCGCGCGAGGTTGAGCGCGGCACGCTCGAGCATGTATCGGTCGCCGAGCACCCAAAGCTCGCCCGGCGCTGTCGTCAGATCGACGCTCACTCCCGCCTGCGCCGCGTACGGCTCGGCGCTGCGCTTCACGCTCTCGGCGAACGCGTTGAGCTCGAGCGGCATGAAATCGGCCAGCCTCGCCTCGCGCGTCAGATCGGCGAAATCGGAGACGAAGCGCTGCATCGTCTCGACCTCCGCGGTGAGCGACTCGCGGATGCGGGGAAGGTACGCGGCGTCGTTGGTCTCGGCCAACTCGCGGGTCTGCTTCAGGATCGCCAGCCGATGTCCGAGATCGTGGGTGATGCCGGCGGCAATCTGCCCCGCGGTGCGGAAGCGCTCTTCGAGCTCGAGCGCAGCGAGCATCCGCAGCGCCTGCTGCGCGCCGAGCGAGATCGAGAGGATCAACATCGCCAGCCCGCCGACGCCGAGCCAGAGCAGGGCCGATCGCGCGCCGCGCAGCGCCTCGTCGACCGGCTGCTCGACCGCGATCGTCCATCCGAGGTCCGGCAGGTACGCCCATCCGGCGATCACCTCGCCGCCTGCATTGCTCCTGATTCGATGCGGCGCGCTGGCGCCGCTGGTGAGCGCGAGCGCGCCGGCCGACTCCGCGACCGGCTCGCCGCTCAGCACCGCGGCGCGCAGCGTTCCGGCGCCGGCGGCGAGAAGGCGGCCCGTTCGATCGAAGGCGAGCGCGTACCCCGAATCGCCGATGTGGATCCGCTGCACTTGCCGCTGCAGCTCGAGCAGGTCGAGCGTCGAGCAGACCGCGCGCTGCGGCTTTCCCGAGGGAACGCACGCATCCATCGCGGGCGCCAGGTCGGCGAGATAGGTGCCGGAGACGACCTCGCTCCCGGCCAGCGCTTTCGAAACCTGGTCGGGCTTCAGCGCCGGCGGCAGCTGCGCGGGGGGCGTCTCGGGGGTGACGAGCCGGACCTTCCCCAGGCTCGGCGCGTCGAGCGAGACGTCGGCCAGGCGGCGCACGGCGTCGGGTTCTCCTCCGACCGCCATCGCCAGCGCGCGCAGCATCTCGCGCTGCTGGGCGATATAGGTCGCGATCCGCGCCGCAGCCTGCTCGGCGACTGCCTGCAAGGCCTCGCGTGACGCGTTCTCTCCGCGGCTCCGCACGATCTGCAGCGCGATGACCGCGAGCAGCACGATCGGCAACAGCCCGCTCAACGCGACCAGCACCGCCAGCCGCATCGCGATCCGCCGCTTGGTGGTCAATTCGGGATCTCCCACTCGGGCAGCGTGTCGAGGCTGTAGCTGCTGGCTTTCACGCGGGAATCGACGACGACGACATACGGCGGCGTGCAGACGACCGCCATCGGGGGATCGGCGTCGAGGGCGCGTTGCGCAGCCATCCAGTCACGGCGATCGAGCGCAGCGTCCACGTCGGGATTGGAGTAGCCGAAAATGTTCCCGCTGGCGCCGGTGCGCCAGTTCACGACGGAAACGATCGGCGGCCAGACAAGGGGTCGTACCGCGACGAGATCGAAGTTGCCGTCGCGAATCGCCGCGAAATAGGCCGGCAGTTCCCGGATCCGGACGTCTCCGCCACGGTTTCCCAACGCTCGTCTTACTGCGAGGGCGATGCGTTCGTGGATCGGGGTCGCGAGCACGTCGAGCGGGCGGCCAGGGGGCAGTGGCTTGAATTCGAGCCCCGATCGCGGCAGCTGACAGTCGCTGCCAAAAGAGAGCTTCCGGATCTCGTCGTTGCGCAGCGCGGCGACGAGGTCGGTTCGTTCACGGTGTGACAAATGGTGGAGGTTGAATGCGATCGCATTGGCGTGCGCGCCCGGTTCTCGCTCGATTCGAAAGCGCGGCACGTTTTCGAAGAACTCGAGCCAGCGCGCGTCTG
>JAIVGS010000103.1 GCA_020201435.1 Myxococcales bacterium | reverse complement strand
GAGCATCAAGGCGAACTTCCTCATGTCGCCGCCGCTGGTCGTCGCCTTCGCGATCGCCGGGCGCGTCGACATCGACGTCGACAAGGACCCGATCGGCCTCGGCCGCGACGGAAAGCCGGTGTACCTGCGCGACATCTGGCCGACCGGCGAGGAGCTGAACGAAGCCTTGGCAACGGCTGCCGACACGGCGATGTACCAGAGGAATTACGGCCACGATCTCACCCGCGATGCCCGCGAGTGGAACGAGATGTACTTGATCGCGCAGGGCGTGCGGACGGAGGACTTCAACTCGTACGGCGCGCGCCGCGGCAATCACGAGGTCATGGTGCGCGGCACGTTCGCCAACGTCCGCATCAAGAACCTCATGGTGCCCGGCGTCGAAGGCGGCGTGACGATCGTCGACGGGCGGCAGATGCCGATCTACGACGCGGCGATGCAGTACCAGCAGCGCGGCACGCCGCTGATGATCTTCGCCGGCCACGAGTATGGAACCGGCAGCTCGCGCGACTGGGCGGCGAAGGGGACCATGCTGCTCGGCGTGCGCGCGGTGGTGGCGAAGAGCTTCGAACGCATCCATCGAAGCAACCTGGTGATGATGGGCGTGCTGCCGTGCCAGTTCAAGGAAGGGACGGATGCGACGTCGTTGAAGCTCGACGGCAGCGAGACGTTCGACCTGCTCGGCCTCGAGAGCGGCCTCTCGCCGCGCCAGGACGTGCGGCTGCTGATCCATCGCAGCTCGGGCGCGACGGAGGAAGTCAAGCTCACGATCCGGATCGATACGCCGATCGAAGTCGAGTACTACAAGCACGGCGGGATCCTGCCGTACGTGCTGCGGCAGATTCTGGGGATGGCGTAGACCGCGCTCGACTGCTGGGCAAGCAGTCGAGCCCGCGGCGCTCCGGTGGACGAGCGCCCCTACGGATTTCCAGCGCCCGGTCGCGCGCCTGCACTGCGAGTCGCCGCGCCCTCTGAAAAATCGGCGGAATGCCCTCGGCGCCCAGCGAGGTTTTCCCTGTAACTCGGGGAGGCTTGCCGCATGCGCATCGCTCTCGTTCCGTTCGCCGCGATCGTCTCCGCCGCACTCGCCTGTGGCGGACCCGCCGAAGCGCCCGCTCCACAACAGCAAGAGCCGGCAGCCGCGCCGCGACCCGCTTCGCCGCCCCCGACCGACGAACCAGGTCCGGTCGACGGCGGCACTCCCGCTCCGCCCGCCCCCGATCCGGCGCCGCCGCCGCCCGCCGCGCGACCGCCCCCTGCGCCTCTCGCGGCCACGCCGCCGATGGGCTGGAACGACTGGGCGCACTACCAGTGCTGGATCAGCGAGCAGATCATCCTCGACAACGCCGCGGCGCTGGTGAGCTCGAGCCTGTCGAAGAAAGGCTACGACACCGTCACCGTCGACGACTGTTGGATGGCCGGAAGCCGCGACGCGAATGGCGATCTGGTCGCCGACTCCGCGAAATTCCCCCATGGCATGGCGTGGCTCGGCGCGCAGTTGCACGCGATGGGGCTCAAGTTCGGCATCTACGAGGACGCCGGCGCGACCACCTGCGGCGGCTATCCCGGCAGCGGCCAGCCCGACGGCGGCGCCCCCGATCATTTCGCGCAGGACGCGAGGCTCTTCGCCTCCTGGGGCGTCGACTACTTGAAGCTCGACGGCTGCTTCGTCTGGATTCCGCCCGGCAAGTCGAAGGAGCAGGCCTACCGCGACGCCTACTCCGCGCAGAGCGCCGCGCTCGCCGCCAGCGGCCGCACGATCGTCTTCTCCGAATCCACGCCCGCCTATTTCCAGCACGACAGCAACTGGGATTCGGTGCTCGGCTGGGTCGGCCGGTACGGCCAGCTCTGGCGGCTCGGCGAGGACATTCAGATCTACGACGCATGGAACCCGTCGGCGAGCCGCTGGGCGAGCGTACTCAACAACTACGGCTACACGCGCGACAAGGGCCGCTTCACCCATCCCGGCAACTGGAACGACCCCGACTTCATCATCGGCGGCGATCCCGGCATCAGCGCGGAGGAAGCGCGCAGCCAGTTCTCGCTCTGGGCGATGATGTCGGCGCCCCTGATCCTCAGCTCGGATCTAACGAACGCGACGCAAGCGACGGCCGCGATGCTGGGCAACAGCGACGTGATCGCGATCGACCAGGACGCGCTCGGCGAGCCTGCCGCAGTGACGGTCGGTTCCGCCGTGGACGTGCTGATCAAGCGTCTGGACGGCGGAGATCGCGCGGTCGCCTTCTTCAACCACGGCAGCGGCGCCGCTGCGGTCAGCATCAGCGCCGACCAACTCGGATTCGACGCCTGCAGCGACTGCACCTACCACGTCAAGAACCTCTGGGACGGCGCGTCGCCGGCGCAGATCTCCGCGATGGTGCCGAGCCACGGCACGGCACTTTTCCGGGTGAGTCAGACCCACTGACCTGACCCTCAACGGCGAGGCCGGCGCTCGTAGCGGATGGTCAACCGCACTGGCAAAGGGTACTCTGGCCGCATGACGCAATCTGTCCCGTCCAGCGTGCTGCGGCTGATTCTGGGGATGGCGTAGCGGACGGATCCGCACACTTCCTCGCGCGTCTGACGTGCGAACCGAAGGGAGGCTCGTTCGCGCCTTCGCGGTCGAGCGTCCGGAACGCTGCCGGCCGTCCGCCCGGCCCTTCGCCGAGGTGAGCCCGAGGGAGGCGATGAGGCCGCGCTGGCGAGCCGCCGATTCAGGATTTACCGTTGATGCGTCCAGGAGCGCTCCATGAAACTGAGCGATTTCATTCGCACTCACCACGGCCCCATCGTCAAAGAGTGGGAACAATTCGCGGCAACCTTGCTTCCCGCCGCGGGAGGCATGAACACCCTCGCGCTGCGCGATCACGTGAAGGAGATTCTCGACGCCATCGTCGCGGACCTCGAGCTTCCGCAAGACGCCCTCGAGCAAACGGAGAAGTCCCAAGGTCATGGCGAAAAGCACCGGATGGAGACCGTCGGCAAGATGCACGCGGCGCTACGCATCGAGAACGGCTTCAAGCTCAGCCAGCTCGTTGGCGAGTACCGGGCGCTGCGCGCGAGTGTCCTTCGGCTCTTCGAGAAGACGTCCGGCAGCGCCTGCCCCGACCTGAGTCAGGTGACGCGGTTCAACGAAGCGGTCGACGAAGCGCTGGTCGAGGCGACCGACCGGTTCATGCTGGTGATGAACCGGACGAGCGATCAGTTCCTCGCCGTGCTCGGGCACGATCTGCGCAATCCGCTGGGCGCCATCACGATGTCGGCCGCGCTGATCTCCCGCCGGGGCGAGGACAAGAGCGCCAAGGCGGCGTCGCTCATCCTCACCAGCGCCGAGCGGATGAAGCGGATGGTGCATGACTTGCTCGACTTGACGCGGACGCGCCTGGGATCCGGAATCCCCATCACGCCGGAGCCCATGGATCTGGCGACCCTCTGCCGCGAGGTCGTCGACGAGCTCGAGGCGTTCCACCCCGACCGGCGGCTGGAGTTCGATTCGACGGGAGATTTGCGCGGGACATGGGATCGGGACCGCCTTGCCCAGGTCATTTCGAACCTGGTGGGAAACGCGCTGCAGCACGGCGCCCCAAACCGTCCCATCGGCGTGAGGGCGAGAGTCGACGGCGAGGAGGTGACGGTGGAAGTCCACAACGAAGGGCACGTCATTCCTCACGCCGAGCTGACGAACGTGTTCGAGCCGATGGTGCGCAAGCCGGCCGGGGCCGAGGACAACGGATTGAGGAGCCTGGGTCTGGGTTTATACATCGCCCGCGAAATCGTGCTGGCCCACGGCGGAACGGTGAGCGTGAAATCGACCGCCCGCGAGGGAACCACCTTCTCCGTTCATCTTCCCCGGCGTGCCGACGCGGTCTCGCACTCGAGCGGCACGGGCAAGCGGCTGGATCAGCGCGACGCCACCGGCGGAATCGTCGTCCCGGAAGGGCAGCCGCCCTCGATGCACTGAACGCCCTCGTCAGCCCCTGCTCTGTACGGATTGTCGACAATCCCGCGCCGCTTCGCGAATTCAACGACGGAACCGTGCTGTAGTCGCGGCATGGAACAAGCCATAATGTCGGACAACTTACAGCGCTCGACCACTGACGACAGCCTGCGCAACGAGCGCGCGAAGAGCGACGACGAGGTCGGGCGGCGAAGCGATCGGGCGGCGAACATGGCGGACGCAGTCGTCGAACGCGCGCGCGACGACGCTGACGAGGTCCTGCGCGTCGCCCGCGACGTGGAGCAGATGTCGCCGAACCCCGCGCAGGCGCAGGCGCGGGGCGTGGCAGACGCGACCATCCGTCACCAGCGCGCGTACGCCGACGAGAAGCTGGCCGACGAGCGCCGGGAGCGCACGCGCGCGTTGGCAGCGTTGTTTGCGCTCGAGCGCGAGCTGACCGACCAGCACCTGCTGGCCGAGCGCACCCGCGCCGACGTGGCTCTGAAGAACCGCGACGATTTCCTCGGCATGGTGGCGCACGACCTGCGCGGCTTCATGGGGGAGATCGCGCTGCGCGCAGCGCTGATCGTGAGAGGGAGCGGCGACGACGAGGTGGGCCGGCGGATGCGCGCCTTCGGCGAAGGCATCCAGCGCTCGACGGCGGGGATGAAGCGGCTGGTCGGGGACCTCCTCGACGTCGCTGCGATCGAGGCGGGCCGCCTGCACGTCCAAGCGACGGCCGACGATCTCGCGCGCGTCCTGCGCGACGCCGCCGAGCCGTTCCGCGCGGCCGCGGGGACGAAGGGCATCGCGCTCGACCTGGACGAGGCACCGGGGCCGGTTTTGGCCCGATTCGATCACGATCGCGTCATCCAGGTGCTCGGCAATCTCGTCGGAAACGCGATCAAGTTCACTCCTCGCGAGGGTCGCATCACGTTCGCGCTGCGCAAAACCGGCGACGAGGTGCAGATCACCGTCGCGGACACCGGAGTGGGGATTCCGGCGGACAAGCTGGAGCATGTCTTCGAGCGATACACTCAGCTCTCGCCGTCGGATCGCCGCGGCCTGGGGCTCGGCTTGTACATCGCGCGCTGCCTCGTCGAGGCGCAGGGTGGGCGGATCTGGGCGACGAGTGTGGCGGGCGCGGGCACCGAGTTCACCTTCACGCTGCCGCGCGCATGACGGATGCGCGATCCCCGACTGTGTCGTAGCCGCGATGCCGGGCGCACCGGCAACAGAGCAGCCTGCACACATGACGCCAGTCTGTCCTGTCGAGCGTGCTGCGGAAGATCCTCGGAATAACCTGAGCGTCAGCGCTCCAGCTTCCTCTTGACCGCCAACGTGTCGCGCAGGATGGGCAGGACGGCGCGGTCCTTGGGGCGATTCGCCGCCTGTTTCGAGCGGATGACGTCCGCGAGCGCAGCGACCCGGAGCTCCTCGTCGCCGACCGTGACGCGCTGCGCACGCGAACGGATCGCGGAGAAGGTCAAGCCGCCCGAAACCCGGTCGTAGTGAATCTCGACGGGCACCGCCAGGCTCCCCTCGATCCATTCGACGCTGCTCAGCTCGGAGACGCGCATCGGGGCGTTCCCGCCGATCTCTTCCGCAAAATGGACCAGCTTGCGCCGATTCGGTCTCGTGTCGCGGATCAGCAGGTCGATGTCCTGCGTGGTGACCGGCGCGCCATTCAGCATGCTCGCCGAATTGCCGATGACGATCGCTTCCAGCCGCGCGACGCGAAGCGCCCTGGCGAGCGCGACGAGCGTTTTTTCGGAGATGTCAGAAGACGTAGCGCCCGTCCTTCCGGCGAATGACGAAGACGGCGCGCCGCGCCGGCGGCAGGAGAAGGCAGCGCACGATCAGGCGCAGGTCCCCGGGATCGACGCGCGGGAGGCGCGGCGACAGCCGTTCACACAGGCCTTGCACCTCGCGGGCGAACAGGTCGGCGTTGCGCGGACGCCCTCCACGCGCGCCGTTGCGCCTCGCGGCGGCAACTTTCGCGCTGCTCCGGCTCCGCCCGCCTCGCCGTCCCATGGCACTGGCATCCATGGTCGGAACAATAACCCAAGCGTTTGGGTTTTTCCACAAGTGTAACCTCGACGGCCGTATTGGAACTCCCGTCGCATGTTCGATCTCCTCTTCGTGACGGCGCGAAACGTGCGCGCGATGACGCGAACCGGCATCGAATCGGAAAAAAGCCCTGCTTGCGGCGGAACGATGGTCGTTGTCAGCTTGAGTGGATGCGACTCGGCAGCGAAGGCGACGACCTCTCCAACGTCGAGGACCGCCGCGGTTTCACCGGCGGCGGGATGAAGCTCGGCCTCGGCGGAATCCTCGTCCTCGGCGCGCTCAGCCTGATCTTCCGGCAGAACCTCTTCACCGCCGTCGAGCAGCCGGGCGCGCAGCCGCAGAGCGGGCCGGCCGTCGAGCAGCGCAAGACGGCCGAAGGCGACTTGCAGAAGGTCGCGGTCGGCGCGTTCAACGACGCGCAGTCGTTCTGGCGCCAGCGCGTGCGCGGCTGGAGCGACGCGAAGCTGGTCCTCTTCTGGGACGAGATCGACTCCGGCTGCGGCGGCGCCGCGGCGGCGATGGGCCCGTTCTATTGCCCCCTCGATCAGCGGGTCTACATCGACCTCGGCTTCTACCAGGAGCTCGCGCGGCGCTTCGGCGCGCCGGGCGATTTCGCCCAGGCCTACGTGATCGCGCACGAGGTCGGCCATCACGTGCAGAACCTGCTCGGCATCAGCGAGCGAGTCACGCGGCAGCAGCAGCGCGATCCTTCGCAGCGCAACGCGCTCTCCGTCCGCCTCGAGCTGCAGGCCGACTGCTTCGCCGGCGTCTGGGGACACGGCGCCGCGCAGAAAGGCATGCTCGATCCCGGCGACGCCGAGGAAGGCCTGCGCGCGGCTGCGTCGGTCGGCGACGATCGCCTGCAGAAGATGGCCGGCAGGCGGGTCGCGCCCGAGAGCTTCACCCACGGCTCGGCAGCCGATCGCTCGCGCTGGTTCAAGCGCGGATTCGACTCCGGCTCCGCCGACGCGTGCGACACTTTCCAATGACGACCCCTGGCGCTACGGTAGCGGCGCCGTCCACCCATCCGAGGAGGTCGCTCGTGAACCGCTTCGTTCTCGCTGCGTTGCTCGGCATGTCCCTCAGTGGCGCCGCGTTCGCCAGGCATCATCCGTGTCGCGCCGATCGGATGAAGTTGTGCAAGGACGTGAAGCCCGGCGAGGGGCGCATCAAGGCCTGCCTCAACGATCACCAGGCCGATCTCTCGCCGAAGTGCAAGAAAGGGATCGACAAGTACAACGAGATGGAAGGCGAGAAGAAGTGATCTCGGGAGATTCCGCTCGTACGCCGCAGTGACGGAAAAAGCCACTAACCTTCAATTGCTCGTTCGAGGGTTACGGCTCCGCTGCCCGCGCTGCGGCGAAGGGCGCATCTTCCGGCGCTGGTGGACATATACTGAATATCGCGAATGCCAGCGGTGCGACCTGGTCTACGACCGGCGCGGCGAATCGCTCGCGTTCATGTACCTCAGCACCGCCTTCCTGACCGGCGTGATGTTCCTCGTCCTGATCACCCTTCCGCCACGCGGCAGTCTCTGGACCTACCGCGTCGGCCTCGTCGCCGGCGCCCTGACGCTGTACGCCGTGACGATGCCCTTCCGCAAAGGGCTTGCCATCGCTCTCAATTACTTCAACTCTAGATGAATGCTCTGGCCGCGTTGGATCTGGCTGCGCGCGCTGGGGCTCATTTTCCTCAGCGCGTTCTATTCGCTCGCGTTCCAGATCACCGGTCTCAACGGGCCCAACGGCATCCTCCCCGCGCGAGAATACCTGCCCGAGCTGCGCGAAGCGGTCGGCCCGATCAAGGCGCTCTGGTACGCGCCGACGCTCTTCTGGCTCTCCTCGTCCGACGCCGCGCTGATCGCGGTCGTCCTTCTCGGCGCGCTCGCCTCGGTGCTCCTCACGGCCAACATCGCGCCGCGCGCTTGCATCGCGATCGCGCTGGTCTGCTTCCTCTCCTTCGTCGGCGCCGCGCAGGATTTCGCCAGCTACCAGTCGGACGGCATGCTGCTCGAGGCGGCGTTCATCTCGCTGTTCCTCGCCCCCAAGGGCTTCCGCCCGCGGCTCGGCGACACCCAGCCGCCCCGCTTCGCGGTCTTCCTGCTGATCTGGGAATGGTTCCGGATCTACTTCGAATCCGGCGTGGTCAAGATCCTCTCCGGCGACCCGCAATGGCGCAGCCTCACCGCGATGGATCACTACTACGAGAACGGCCCTCTCCCGAGCTGGGTCGGCTGGTACGTGCAACAGGAGCTGCCGCACGGGTTCCACGCGGCGACGGTGGTCTTGACGTTCGTGCTCGAGCTGGTGGTGGTGCTGCTCGCGTTCGCCCCGCGACGAGCGAGGATCGCCTGCTTCCTGATCGTCACGCCGTTCCAGGCGGCGATCATCCTCACCGCGAATTACGCGTTCCTGAATTACATCGTGCTCTGCCTCGGCGTGCTGTTGCTCGACGACGAGTTTTTGAAGAGGCCTCAGGCCTCGGGCCTCAGCCTTCAGGCCAAGCCCAACTACCTGCGGACCGCGATTCTGGTGTGGATTCTCTACTCGACGGTGGTGCTCGCCCCCGGGCTGTCCCGCGCCCTGCCCAGGCCGCTGGTCTGGCCGGCGATCGCGCTCGAGCCGCTGCGCATCGCCAACCGCTACGGCCTCTTTGCGGTGATGACCGAAAACCGCTACGAGATCGAATTCCAGGGCTCGCGCGACGGAAAGACGTGGACGCCCTACCCGTTCCGCTACAAACCGCAGGACCCTCGAGCAGCGCCGGGCATCTACGCTCCATACCAGCCGCGCTTCGAATGGAACCAAGTCCTCCTCCCGCTCTTGCTCGCTTCCGCCGCCCACGCGGAAAAAGCCTGGGTCTTCGAGCCGGGTCAGTCGCTGGTCAGCGTCGAGCTGGGGCCGGCGAAAGCGCGTCTTTCGGCGACTTCGCTGGCAGTGAAAGGCCGCATCCACGAGCTCGACGGCGGCGCCGTCGAGGCCGAGATCCGGCTCGCCGCGTCATCGTTCACGACCGGCAGCGCGGAACGCGATCGAAAGCTCGACCGGGACGGCGAAATCGTCTTCGAGGGCCGCGCGCCCCCGCCGGGCAAGGACGGGACCTTGCATCTCAAGGGCACGCTCTCGGTCCACGGAGTCTCGCGCGCGGTCGACATTCCCGTCCAGGTCGTACGCGCCGGCGGCCGCGCTTTCGGCCATGCCAGCTTCATCCTCGCCCTGCGCCAGTTCGGCCTCCCGCTCGACGACGCGCGCATCGACGTCGACGCCGGCCTGCGGCCCGAAGACGGCGCGCTCGCCTCGCGCTGAAAAAAGCGCGCCAGGAAAATGCTAGATGTGGAGCGCGTGCAGACCGCGCTCGCGATCCACCAGGAGCACCTCGCCCTCACGCCGGAGCGGATGGTCCCCGGCCACCGGGTGCTGCTGCTCTTCGGCGGCGCGCAGGCGTACCCGGCGATGCTCGACGCGATCGCCTCCGCGCGCAGCGAGATCCTCGTCGAGACCTACATCTGGGCCGGCGACGCCAACGGCCGCCGGTTCGTCGACGCGGTCTGCATCAAGGCGCAGGAGGGCGTGGCGGTTCGCTGCGTCGTCGACGGCGCGGGGTCGTTCGGATTCGTCACCGGGCCGGACGTCGAGCGCATGAAGTCGGCCGGCGTCCGTCTCGGCGTGTTTCACCCCGTCGGCCCCTGGCGTCGGCGCTGGGGGTGGCAGGTGCGCGATCACCGCAAGCTGCTCGTCGTCGACGGCCGCGTCGGATTCGCGGGCGGCATGAACATCGGCGACGACTACGCGCCCACCCATTGGGGCGGCCGCGGCTGGAACGACGTGCAGGTTCAGATCGAGGGGCCGGCGGTCCGCGAGCTGCAGCGGCTCTTCGACGTCTCGTGGCGCTACTCGACGCCCTGGACGTTCGAGCGGCACCACGAGGGAAAGGCCCTGATCGCCGACCCGCCTCCGATCCACGGCTCGACGACGCGGGTGCAGCCGCTCGCCGTCGGGCGCTTTCTCGCGCGCCGCACGATCCAGCGCCACCTGACCCACGCGATCGCCGCCGCCCGCGAGCGGATCTGGATCGAGGCCGCGTACTTCGTTCCCAACCGCGCGCTGCGCGCTTATCTGCGCCGCGCGGCGAGACGCGGGGTGGACGTGCGCGTGATCACGCCGCGCGATTCGGACGTTCCCTTTCTCGCCGACGCCAGCCGGTACACCTGGACCACGCTGCTGCGCGCGGGAGTGCGCCTCTACGAGTGGCTCCCCGGAATGCTCCACGCCAAGACGATCTGCATCGACGGCACCTGGTTGTCCGTCGGGTCGTACAACCTCGACTCGCGCAGCCTGCTCTACAACTGGGAAGTCACGCTGGCGGTCCTCGACAGGGACGTCGCCGCGCGGCTGGAGGAGAAGTTCCAGCTCGACCTCGAGATGAGCGAGCCCGTCGAACCTCGGCGCTGGCGGCGGCGCGGCCTGCTGCAAAAATTGCGTGAACGGTTTTTCTATTACTTCCGTCTATGGCTCTAACGCCGCGGCGCCGACGACGCGGCCCGCGCGGAGGCGTCGAGGACCTCGTTCGCCTCCGCCAGCGGATGCCGCGTCACCCGCGTCCTGATCGGTACGCGGGCGGCGACGGCGCCGAGGAACTCCTCCGCGTCCTTGCGCGTCAGATTCGCGACCGAACGGATGCTCCGCTCGCCCCACAGCAGCTGGTACGAAAACGGCGGCAGGTCGCTCATGTGGATGCCGCCGCAAACCACCGTACCGCCTTTTGCCAGTTTTTCCAGGGCGAGCGGAACCAGCGCTCCGACCGGCGCGAAGACGATCGCGGCGTCGAGCTCGTCGGGCGGCGCCTCCAGCGACGATCCGGCCCATCGCGCTCCGAGCTCGAGCGCGAACCGCTGCGCCTCGGCATCTCCCGGCGACGTGAACGCATACACCTCGCGGCCTTCGCTCTTCGCGACCTGGGCGACGATGTGCGCGGCAGCGCCGAAGCCATAGAGGCCGAGCCGCCGGGCGTCGCCCGCCATCCGCAGGCATCGGTGGCCGATCAGACACGCGGATCTGCCCCGGTCCCGCCTTCGGTTCGGCGAGCTCCACGGATTCGAGAGGCGACCGCTGCGCCCGTAAGACCATCGCCCGCAAGACGCCCCATCCTTATGCTTCGTCCATGAAGACGCTACTCGCCGCGGTCGGTCTTGCCGCGCTTTGCGCCTGCGCGCACGGTCCGCCGGCGCCCGATCCGGAGCTCGTCAACTGGCAGTCCAGGCATCCGGTCGCTGCCCGGGAGCTCTGCTCGTTCAGCCGGGACTACCCCTCGGAGACCTCCCGTTTGCGCCGCTGGATGCACGACCACCCGGTCCAGGCCCAACAGATGATGGACTGGGCGACGATGAATCCAGGCTTGATGGCGCCTCCGCCGTTCCTGCGGCAGATGCCCCCCGAGTTCGACGGTTATCGCCCCTGGCGCGATCCCGCCCTCTATTCGCTCTTCGACTGGGCGC
>JAIVGS010000275.1 GCA_020201435.1 Myxococcales bacterium | reverse complement strand
GCGGGGTGGTCACCGTTCGGGCTCGTCGTGTTGATCCTCCTGCTGCTGTGGCTGACGGGGAGCCTTCGCTGATGAGTCGATCCTGACTGCACCGGGTTCAAGCCAGCCTTGAGGCCGGGTCGTCGAGGCGATGATCAATGCATACCCGTCGAATCGGCGCGCGGGGGTGGTACGGGGCGCAGCCCCCTGTGCAACACGGCGGCGCTGTGCACCGCCGACGCGCCCCGAAAAATGAATTTCCCAGTCCCGGGACGCTTGACCTGAACCTTGTGGAGATGATATCTGCCTTTCAAGATGAAGGCTCGGCAGCTCAAATTTGGTGTTCCGCAATGGGGCGGGCGTCGGGTCGGCGCCGGGAGGCCTCGGCAGCGTCCGCGCGCCGGGTTGAAGGGGCGGGAATTGCCGCATCGCCCGCGTCCGGATCTGTCGGCGCGTCACCCGGTACACGTGACGATCGGCGTCGTTCCCGGGGTCGGTTACCTGCGCGCATACAGCCGTGCGCGGGCCGTCGAGGATGTGCTGCGCGAGGCGTGCGATCGGTTCGGTGCCCGCATCGTCCACTACACGATCCAGGGGATGCACCTGCACCTGATCGTCGAGGCCGACGATGCCCAAGCGTTGTCTCGGGGCATGCAGGGGCTGTCGATCCGGCTGGCGAAGCGGCTGAATCAGCTCGCACGCCGACGTGGCCGCGTCCTGGTCGACCGGTACCATGCACACATTCTCAAGTCGCGCCGCGAGGTTACGAACGCGGTCCGCTACGTCATGGACAACTATCGGCACCACGCGCGCGAGCATCTGCCGCGCACGTTCGTCGATCCAATCGCGTCGGCGAGGGCACCGCTCGCGGAACCGCGGACGTGGCTGCTGACCATCGGCTGCCGCGACGGCTGAGGGTGCGGGCGATAATTTCGAGCTTCCTGGCGGCGTCGGGATTCGTCAGCAGTTCCTCGGCGAGGGCGTCTCGGCGCGGACGGTCGCGGTCGCGGCGCACTGCTCGAGCAGCGCGATCTCGCCGAAGACCGCGCCCTCGGTCATCTCGGGATACTCCTCGCCGGTCGGCGCGCCGCGCACTTTCCGCGCAGGACACGAACAGGCCGCGGCCCATGTTGCCCTGCTCGATCAGCTCGGCGCCACTGTTCGCGGTCTGGACCTCGAACCTCTCGGCAAGGCAGCTCGGGGAAGAACGGCTCCGCCGCGCCGTGGACCGCGACGTCGACGCTCGGCTCCGAAGGCGTTGGCGGCGGGATCTCGCGCAGCCGTTCCTGCTCGAACAGCGCCGCCATCGTCGCCGGCAGCCGCGCGTTCCACTGCTCTTCCTCCCGCCTGCGAGCGGCGGACTGCGCCAGCGCGCGCTGGCCGACCGCGATGGCTTCGAGGATCTGCCCGCTCACCGCGTACCGGCCGGCGAGGCCCTGCCGAGCCATACCTTGACAGGGCTCGGGCCGTCATCGTCCCATGGCGTCATGGCCGACCTCAACGAGCTGCAGCGCAAGCAAGCCGACACCGCGAAGCTCGCGATGAAGATGGCGGAGGAGAAGGACCCGGAGCGGCTCAAGGAGATGGCCGAGCAGATCCAGGCGCGCTGCAAGGAGCTGGAAAAGATGGCCCGTGGGATGGAAGCCGCGCTCACGCCGCAGGAGGCGACCGGGCAGGAAGTGCGGGTGACGCTCACGCCCGACCAGAAGCAGCGGATCACCGAGCAGACGGGGGTCGGCATCGAGGTGGTCACGCTGCACGACACCAAGAAGAACATGTGGTCGCGCGATCTGCCGCTCGGGAAGATCGAGCCGCGCGAGATCGAGCGGCTGGCGGCGCAGCAGGCGGCGCAGTCGAAGCTGGTCAGCGAGACGCGGTCGCAGGTGGAGAAAATCATCAAGCAGCTCAAGGCCCTGAACGTGCCCGAGATCGCCGATCAGATCGCCGAGCTGGAGCGCGACCCGACGCTGGGCCTGGGCAAGAAGAAGCGGTAGTCCGCACGCTCGGAAAATGGTAGAGTACGCACCGTGCGTGTCTGACCTGAGGCCTGACGCCTGAGGTCTGAGGCCGCTCGCGCAGGAGCCCATGCCCGGCATCAGCCCGATCAAGATCCTGGGAAACCTGAAGTTTTTCAGCGGCGGCCTGAAGCTCCCGACACAGGGGAAGGCCGACCCGGCGAAGGAGGCCTGGGCAGAGAAGTACTTCAAGGATCGCGACAAGGCCGACATGGGCGCCGCGCCGTCGCTTGAGACCAACATCAAGAACGCGCCGATGGTCTCGTCGTTCAGCGGAAACATGCAGAAGCACCGGGACGCGGTCGCGAAGGGCGTCTCGAAGTGCTTCAAGGATTGGCAGGGTCAGGTCACGGTTCCGGGGCTGCCGTGGTATCCCGCCTTCGCCGCGTTCCCGGGGCCGATGGCGCCGCCGATGCCGAACATCCCGGTTCCGTTGATCATCTGCGTCTCGTCGAAGATGACCAGCATCATCATGCCCGACGACATGACCAAGGCGATGGACGACGCGCTCGACTCGTCGATGAAGGACAAGGATCCGGACAAGCAGTACCACGCGCTGCACGACGCGATCGCGACCGTGCTCTCGCTGTCGTTCCTGATCTGGCTCGCCTCGCAGATGGTGATGCTGGTGATGGGCAAGGGGCCGATCCCGACGTTCGCCCCGCCGTTCGTGCCGGTCGGGCCGGTCGTCGGCGGCGACAACATCGCCGCGCCCGGCCATCTGATGACGTAGCGGCGCCAGCCGCCGGTGTGCATGCTTGGAGATGATGGAGCACCGGGTCCCCACCATCTTCGAAGTCGCGGAGCAGGCGGCGAAGAAGGCGCGCCCGGAGGCGGGGCAGCGAAAGCTCAAGACCGCGCGGAAAGCGAGTGGAAGGACGTCCCGCCGGCCGCCGCCACGCCGGAAGGTCCGCCGGGCAGGCAAGCGCAAGAACTAGAGCGCCGCGCTATCATCGGACGATGAAACGGGCGGCCCTTTTCGCCGGACTCTGCTGTTCGTGCGTCGCGCTGAGGGAGCGGCCGGCGCGGGAGCAGCCGGCTTGCGTCTACGTCGGCGACACACAGTTCAATCCGCGGGCTCCGTTCCTCGAGGTCGACACCGCGGGGCCGGTGACGATCATCGGAGTGCACCAGCAAGACAGCTACCTGGTGGTGCGGGATCGCCGCCTCTTCCGGTGCACGGCGCGCTGATCGATGCGCGTCGCGGTCATCGGCGGCGGCATGGCGGGGCTTTCCGCGGCCCACGCCCTGCTCGGGCGAGGGGCCGATCCGGTGGTGTTCGAGGCCTCCGACAAGCCGGGCGGCAAGGTCGGCAGCGTCGCGGAACGCGGCTTCTTGACCGAGGACGGACCGCATTTTCTCGCCCGGCCACTCGACGGGCTGATCGACGCGACCGGTCTGCGCGAGGAGGTGGTGCAGCCTCGGCCGCCGATGACGCGCTGGGTGCACGTCGAGGGCCGGGTACTGAAGGCGCCGAGCCTTCCGCTGCTGGTCAGGGCGGGCGTTCCGCGGGCACTGCTCGAGCCGCTGTTCGCCAGGCCGCTGCGCGAGGACATGCCGCTGCGCGCGTTTCTCGTCGAACGGCTGGGGCGAAGAGCGGGATCGCTCGCCGCGTCGGTGATGGCGGCGGGAGTCTATGCGGGGGATCCCGATCGGCTCTCCGCCCGCGACGCCTTTCCCTCGCTCGGCGAACGGGCCGCGAAAGGGTCGATCTTCAAGGGCCCGCGGCGCGATCGCACCGGACTGTGGAACCTGCGGCGCGGGCTCGGCAGCCTGCCGCTCGCGCTCGCGGCGAAGCTGCAGGTTCGTCTCGGGACGGCGGTGGAGCGGATCGAGCCCGGATGGAAGGTGCAAGGCGAGAAGTTCGACGGCGTGGTGCTCGCGGTTCCGGCCTCGGCGGCGGCGAAGCTGACGCGCGGATTCGCGCCGCGGCTCGCCGATGCGCTCTCGAGCGGATTCGAGGCGGCGCCGGTTGCGCTCGTCCACCTCGGCTTTCTCCAGGACACCGTTCCGCGCGGCTTCGGGATGATCGATGCCGACGGCGCGCTCACCGCGATCGGCACGCTGCTGCCCTCGTCGATGCTGCCGGGTCGGGCGCCTCCGGGAAAGGCGCTGATCTGCGCCATCTGCGGCGGCGCACGTCATCCCGAGCGCGCCCGGCTTTCCGACCAGGAGCTGACCGCAGAGGTCGTGTCGGAGCTGCGGCGCACGATGGCGATCCGGGGCGACCCCGAATACGTCCGCGTCGTCCGCCATCCGGAGGGGATTCCGCAGTACGCGCCTGGCCACCGGCCGCGCGTCGAAGCCGCCCGCGCCCTGCTCTTGCCGGGACTCGAGCTGGCGGGGGCTGCGTACGACGGGGTGAGCGTTCCGGACGTGGCCCGATCGGGCGCGGCAGCCGCCGAGCGGCTCCTGATTGCCTCTCCGACTCAGGGCGTACATATTTGATTTCAGACGTGAATTCCGCAGACCTACTGATCGACGGGCACCGCATCCTGCCGCGCTTCCTGCGCGACTTGGAGAGCGCGCGTCACACCATCAACATCGCGATGTTCCTCTTCTTCCGCGACCCGATCGGCGAAGAGGTCGCCGCCCTGCTCGCGCGCAAGGCCGCGGAGGGGGTCAAGGTCCGGGTCCTGATGAACATCGAGAAGACGGAGATGGGCGACCCCTTCTCGACCGGCGAGAAGCGGATGATGCGCCACGACCCGGACGTGCACCACGACCCGACCGACGTCGAGCCGCTCCGCGATTTTCTCTGCGCCCACGGCATCGAGGTGCAGGACACGGAGATCGACTACGACCACGTCGCGCGGGTGGCGGACGAGCGGCTCAGGTCGATCGCGGCGCAGATCAAGGACACCGTCGCGATCAGCAAGCTGCACGTCGACCACCGGAAGATCGTCATCATCGACGCGCGCATCGGGTACTGCGGCGGCGCGAACATCGGCGCGCAGTACATGTTCCACGAGCCGTTCGATCCCGCACTGGACGCGCGCGAGGAGGGCGAGCGGCGCAAGAGCGCCGGGCTGTCCGAGCCGTGGTGGAAATGGCACGACAGCCTGTCGCGGTTCGAAGGGCCGATCGTCGCCGAGCTCGACGAGCACTTCCGGGATCGGTGGATCCTCGACGGCGGGCAGCCGTTCGACCCGGCGAAGCCGGTCGACGGTCCCGGCGAGGGCTTTCCGGTCCGCGCCGCGCGCCTGTTGTGCAACGACCCGAACGACCAGCCGAACGAGGTGCGGGAGAAGTATCTCGAGCTGATCCGAGGGGCGCGGGAGTCGATCTTCATCGAGAATCCGTATCTGTATCATCCGCGGATCGTCGAGGCGCTCTTGACCGCAAAGCGGGTACGGCCGTCGCTGCGCGTGGACCTGGTGCTCACCGCGCGGCGGCACAACGACTCGAACTTCTCGCACGACGCGCAGCAGTTCGCGTACGCGCGCTATCTCGAGGCCGGCATTGCCGTGTACGAATATGTCAATCATTTCAACCACTTGAAGATGGCGGTGTTCGACGGCCGCTGGTCGATCCACGGCTCGACCAACCTGAACTACCGCAGCCTCGAGAACGACAAGGACTTCGAGCTGGTGGTGCTGGTCGAGGACGAGGCGTTCGGAGCCTGGATCCTGGCGAACGTCCGCGACGTCGACATCCGCGCTTCGCGCCGTTTCACGCGCCGCGACGTGCGCGGCCTCCACGGCCGCTTCCGCGTCCGCACCCGCGATCCGCGCACGCTGCTCCTGCTCTCGCGCAAGGTGCTCTGATCATTCGGTCGGCGTGACCGTCAGATCGACGCCGGTCGCGCCGCGCAGCACGCGGAGTTTCATCGGGCGGCCGATCGAAGAGGCGACCAGCAGGCGGTGGACGTCGTCGACCGATTCGATCGGCTTGCCGTCGAGCTCGACGAGGATGTCGCCGTCCCTGAGGCCGGCCGCGGCTGCGCCTTTTCCGTCAATGATTTCCATGACTTCGACGCCGGTCTTCTGCGTCAGCCGGTGATGGTGGGCCAGCCGCCGGTCGATCGGGCGGGTCTGTCCGGCGAAGCCGAGCACGCCGCGGACGACGCGGCCGTGGTGCATCAGCTCGGCGAGGACCCAGCGCGCGGTGTCGATCGGGACCGCGAAGCTGATGCCCTGCGCGCCCATGATCATCGCGGTGTTGATGCCGACGACGCGGCCGTGGCTGTCGACCAGCGGCCCGCCGCTGTTGCCGGGGTTCAAGGCGACGTCGGTCTGCAAAACGCCGTCGATCAGCCGGCCGTCCTGCGCGCGGAGCGTCCGGCCGAGAGCGGAGAGCACGCCGGCGCTGACGGTGAACGAAAAGCCGAGCGGGTTGCCGATGGCGATCACGAGCTGTCCGACGCGCAGCGTGCCGCTGCGGCCCAGGTCCGCCGAGGGAAAATGGTTTCCTTCGATCTGCGCGACCGCCAGATCGGTCGCCGGATCGCTTCCGATCACCTGGCCTTCGTGGCTGCTCCCGTCGGGCAGCGAGACGGAGACCTGCCGCGCCTTGCCGACCACGTGCGCGTTGGTGAGCAGATAACCGTCGGGCGTGAACAGCACTCCCGACCCGCCGCCGCGCTTCAGGGAGACGCTGGCGACCGCCGGCCCGACCTTCTCCACCACGCTGGTGACCGCATGCGAGTACGCGTCGAGCAGCTCTTCGTCTTCCGAGGCAAACCGGACCATCGCCGCAACGTCGTCATCGGAAAGCGACTGTCAAGGGACCAGGCGAAAGGCAAAAACTCACCACGGAGGCACGGAGGCCACGGAGAAAGGATTTTTTTGAAAAAACCAACCTCCGTGCTCTCCATCCCTCCGTGGTGGATTTTGTTGTTTTTCCTAGATCCCGAGGAGTGTGACGGCGAGGCCGACCATGGCGATGATGCCGCCGGCGGCGCCGTCGGCGTAATGGTCGAGCCAGTGCCAGTCGAGCTTCGAGACGCCGGCGCGGGAGAGAAGCACCAGGGGAATCATCGCCCCGAGGGTGGCGACTTCGTAGATCAGGACGACCGCGGTCGCCCTGGCGGCGCCGAGCGGCGCGGCGGCGAAGAGGATCGGCATCACCGCCACGCACGGATCGGCCGAGAAGAGCAGGAACAGGGTCCAGGCGGTGGCTTTCGAGGAGTCGACGCCGTGCGAATGCCGGTGCAGCCGCGCGTGCATCGCCTTGTGCAGGCCCCAGACGGCGTAGCCGAGGCCGAAGGCCATCAAAAGGAGGCCGGCGACGGCTTCCAGCCGCTGGCCGAAGACCTTCAGGCTCGCCATCCCGAGGACCAGGGCGAGCACGCCGAGGGCGGCGGAGACCGTGACGTGTCCCAAGCCGCAAGCCAGCGTAATTCGGGTGGTTTTCCACGCCGACCAGCGCTGCGCGCGAGCCAGCGCGGCGAACGGCACCCAGTGGTCGGGCGCCACCGAGTGGAGCGCGCCGACCGACGCCGCCGCGAGCGCGAGCGCCCAGAATGCCGCGTTCATGTCGGAGGGGCCGAACATCGGTTGGGCACTCTAGCCGAGGTCGCGGTCGATGCAATCGATCGTCTACAGCAGGTCGGGTGCTCTGTTCGGTCGGCCTTCGACGAAGCGCGACGGGCGGAGCGCGTGGATGTCGAGCGAGCGCGCGGCGCCGTGGACGATCAGCTCGGCGAGGAGCTGGCCGATGGCCGGCGAATGCATCACGCCGTGGCCCGAGGAGCCGTTGGCGACGTAGAGGTCGTCGCGGAGGCGGCCGAGGATGGCGTGGTTGTCGGGGGACATCTCGTACAAGCCGTCCCAGCCGAACTCGATCGTGACGCCCCGCAGGGGCGGCACGCGTTTTTGGGTGAGACCGCGCATCCGATCGAGCCAGCCGGCGTCGTCGCCCGGAGCGAGGACGAGCACGCGGCCGTCGCGCGGCCGGACGTGGAAACCGTCGTCGGCCCAGATCGTCATCGGCGTGTCGGGCGGGAGGACGTCGGTCGGCGGCGTGGTCGCGACCTGCCGGCGAAGCGGCGTGACCGGGACCTCGGCGATCCGGGCGGCCCACGCGCCGGCCGCGTTGACGATCGCGCCGCAGGCGATCTCGCTGCCGTCGGCGAGCGCGACCGCGTCCCGACGCACCGCCGCGATCGGCGCGTTCCAGCGCACGTTCGCGTCCTGCAGGTAGCCGCGGAGGATCTCGAGCGGCCTGATGTAGCCGTCGGTCGGGCAGAACGCGGCTCCGACGATGTCGTCGGTGCGGACGTGCGGATTCACGCGCGCGATGTCCGCCCTTTTCAAGATGACCGCTTCGTGAAGGCCGCAGCGGTGTTGCACGCGCTGCGCGTCGCGAAGGATCGAGAGCTGCTCTTCGGTGCGCGCGAGCCACAGGTAGCCGGCCTGCAGGTAGCCGGGGTCCACACCGGTATCTTCTTGAAAACGCAAGAGTTTTTCGCGCGAGAGCAGCGAGAGCCGGACGTTCACCTCGGTCGAAAACTGGGCGCGAAAGCCGCCCGTCGCGCGGCCGGTGCTGCCCTCCCCCGGCCCGGCGGCGCGATCGACCAGCAGCACGTCGCGGACGCCGAGCCTGCGCAGGTGCCAGCCGATGCTCGCGCCGATCACGCCCGCTCCGATGACGACGACGTCGGCCATCACTCGCGCTCGTAGGTTCGAAGCGACGGCACGATCGCCGCCGCGGCCAGGGCGGCCAGCACGCACAGCGCCCCACCCGACCATACCGAGAATCGCACGCCGGCGAGCTTGGCGACCACGCCCGCCTCGACCTCGCCGAGCTGGGGCCCGCCGATGAAGAACATCATGTTCACCGAGGTCATCCGGCCGCGCAGCTGGTCGGGGGTCAGGAGCTGGCGGACCGTCTGGCGCATGACCGCGCTGACCGTGTCGGCGGCGCCGGAAGCGGCGAGCGCGAAGAGCGACAAGGGGAACCAGCTCGAGAGGCCGAAGATCACGATCGCGACGCCGTACAGCGCGACGGCGATCACGATCGCCCGCCCCTGCCGGCGGATGGCCGGCAGCATCGACAGCGCCGCGCCCGCGATCACCGCGCCGAGCGGCTGCGCCGCGTACAGCACTCCGAGTCCGCGCGGGCCGACCTTGAGCAGCTGATCGGCGAAGAACGGCAGCAACAAGAGTGAGCCGGCGAGGAAGGTCGCGAAGAAGTCGAGCAGCATCGTCGAGAGGATGATCGGAGAGCCTTTGATGAACTTGAGCCCCTCGAGCGCCGCGCCGGCGCTCATGCCCGAGATTCCGCGCGAGGGCGCCTTGTGCTCCATCGCAAAAAGGGCAACGATGACGGCTAGATACGAGACGACGTCGATGAGGTAGATGGGCTCGACGCCCTTCCACGCCAGCAGCGCTCCGCCGAGCGCGGGACCGGCGACCGCCGCGATCTGGTACGCGGTCATGTAGAGGCTGAGCGCGTTCGGCAGCGATTCGGCGGGCACCAGTTGCGTGAGGAGCGCCTGGCGCGCGGGCGGATCGAACGCCGACGCCACGCCGCCGAGCGCCGCGAGGCCGTAGATGATGCCGGGCGTGACCACGCCCGCGTGGGTCGCGGCGAGGAGGCCGAGGGAAGCGAGCATCATCCCGGTCTGGCTGGCGATCATCAGCTTGCGGCGGTCGAGCGCGTCGGCCGCGACGCCGCCGCCGAGGGCGAGGAGCAGGATCGGCGTCACCCGGAAGAGCCCGAGCATGCCCAGGGACAGCGGCGATCCGGTCAACAGATACAGCTGCCAGACGACCGCGACCTGCTGCATGTTCGAGCCGCTCAGCGAGACGGCCTGGCCGGCGAGGAGCAGCCGGAAGTCGCGCGATCGCAAGGACGAGAAGCGCACGCCGGCCTTCTATCAGACCAACGGAGTGAGCAGTCTTTGAACGGTGGCGAAGCTGCAGACGAAGGTGAAGAACGCGCTCGACGAGGCGCGCATCCTCGTCCTCGGCACGCAGGTGCTGCTCGGCTTTCAATACCGGGCCTTTTTCGAAAAAGGATTCGACAAGCTGCCGCCGGCCGATCGCTTCTGCGAGCTCGCCGGGCTGCTCGCGCTGCTGGTGAGCGTGGGAGCGCTCTTTCTGCCCGCGTCGCGCCACCGCATCGTCGAGGAAGGGAACGACAGCGAGGCGTTCCACAAGTTCACCATGGCGGTGATGCGCGTATCGCTCGCGCCGTTCGCGGTGGGGCTCGCGCTCGACATGGGGGTCGCCGGAGATCGCGTCCTCGGTCCGTGGGGCGGAGCGGCGTGCGCGGCGTTCACGCTCGTCGCCGCGGTCGCGCTTTGGTACGGGCACTTCGCCCACCGCGATCGCAAGGGACAGAGGGAGCCGGAGGAGAAGATGGAAAAGACGCCGCTCGAGCACCGGATCGTCCAGGTCCTGACCGAGGCGCGGGTGGTCCTGCCCGGCGCGCAGGCGCTGCTCGGATTCCAGCTGGCGATGGTCTTGATGGAGCCGTTCGCGGAGCTGCCGTTTTCGGCGAAGGTCGTGCACATCGGCGCGCTCGGGTGCATCGCGCTGGCGACGATCGTGCTGATGGCGCCGGCGGCGTACCACCGCATCGTCGAGCGGGGCGAGGATACCGAGCGGTTCCATACTTTCGCGTCGCGGATGGTGCTGCTCGCGCTGGCGCTGTTGGCTCCCGGGTTTGCCGGGGATTTTTACGTGGTGCTGGTTCGGGCCGACCTGCGTGGGGTAGCCCTGCCGTCGTCGGTGGCGCTGCTCGCGGTGTTTTACGGGGCGTGGTTCGGCGCGATGCTGCTCTTGCGCAGGCCGCAGCGGTCAGGCCGGCTCCTGCTGCGATACCCAGTGGATGGTGCCGAGGCCCCAGACGAGGTCGCGGGCGTGGATGCCGATGGCGGGGCGCCCGAGGATCTCGCCGAGAGTGCCGACGGCGAAGGCATCATTCGGATCGTCGAAAGTCGGCACCAACACCGCGGCGTTGCAGATGTAGAAGTTCGCGTAGGACGCAGGCAACCGCTGGCCGTCGAAGATCACCGGCTGCGGCATCGGCAGGGGCAGCAAAACAGGCTTGGAGCCATCCTCGAGCCGCGCTGATTCCAGCCTCTCGCGATTTTCCTGCAGCGGCCGATAGTTCGGATCACCCGGGTTTCTCTCCCGGCAGATCACGATCGTCCGCGGATCGACGAAGCGCGCCAGGTCGTCGATGTGGCCGTGGG
>JAIVGS010000102.1 GCA_020201435.1 Myxococcales bacterium | reverse complement strand
CACTCGTTGGGGACACTCGTTGGGGACACTCGTTGGGGACACTCGTTGGGGACACTCGTTGGGGACACTCGTTGGGGACACTCATGCCCCGCAGTCCGAAGCAGAATCAGAGGACGAACGAGCCGGCCGCGCCCAGCCACGAACGCTGCGACGAGTCATCCAGGTCCGAACCGAAGACGGCGCTCAGCGCTTTTTGACGGCCGTCAACCCCAAGCCCGCGATGAGCATCGCCAGCACGCCCGCTCCGCCCGTGCTGCTGCACCCGCTCGAGGTCGTCACCGGCGGCGTCAGTACGCCCGCGTCCGGGATGCTCACCTCGACCGCCACGCAATTGCCCGCCAACGCTCCGGAATCGGCGCACTGCTCCATCGACCCGCAGACCACGTCGCTGCACGGGTCCGCCACCGCCGGCGCGGTGAAGGTCGCGGTCACCGAGTGGTCGGCGTTGACGCGAACGTCCCGGATCGCGATGCCGCTCTCGCTCCCGTCGTACCAGTTGGTCGCGAGGTACCGGTTGCTCTCGGTCAGCGGCTGCGCCCCCGGAATCGACGAGATCGCACCGCCCTCGAACAGCACCGCATCGTCCGCGACGCCGCCGTGGGTGACGAGCGCAAACGCGCCATCCGACTCGAGATTTTGCACGAACGGATGGTACGGGTCGCAGTCGAGACAGAACAGCATCCGCCCCGGCCACTCGCCGGTCCCACCCTTCGGACCCTTGCTCCAGTCGACGTGATACAGCGCCAGCCCCCACGTCGGCGCCCCGCGCGAGTCGACGATGCCGGTGTCGACGCCGGCGGCCGGTCCGCGCACTTCGGCGAGGAAGTACTCGCGCCGGCTCTGGCTGATCATCCCGAGCTTGACCGAGATCCCACCCGCGCCGGCCGGCAGGAGCGTCAGCGTCTGGGTCCCCGAAACAACCTCATGGAGCTGCCACCCGAGCGCGCGCCGGCTCTCGGCATCGGGCAGGGCGATGTGGTCGGTCTGGTCCCAGTCGCCCATCATCGAGAAGTGCAGGCCCTGCCAGGCCGGCCACCTGTCGCCGCCCGAAGGATGGTCGTAGGACAGGTCGGCCAGCCCGAGCAGCGCGCCGAACTGCCGCAGGACCGGGTATTCGAGGTCACCCTTGACCCCCGCGCCGCCGATGGCGACGTACGGAATCTTCACGCCGTCGAGGACCAGCGCACCGCCGGTCCCGCCGGCGAGGTTCGAGCCGCTGTTCACGTACTGGATCGGAATCGCGACGCCCGAGTCGGGTACGTTGATCACGATCATCGCGCCGTCGACCACGCCGTCCGGCGCGCCGCCCGCGCCGTTGACGTCGAACCTGCCGAAGTCGACCTTGCCCTCCTCGTGCGCGCGCCGGAAGACGTCGCGGACGAAATCCATGTCCTGCGCCAGCGCCGCGGGATTGCCGCGCACCAGCGAGCACCCCGACCCGTGCAGCGAGGCCGGGCACCCCGCGTACTCGACCAGCGGCGCGACCGTGACCGACGGGTGATAGCGATTGCCGGAGGCGATCTCGAAGTACCGCCGGAACGACATCTCGTCCGTCGTCTCGAAAAACGCCCGCAGCCGCTCGATGTCGACCGGCTGGAACGTGCCGAAGTCGACCTGCACCGGGATCAGCACCACGCTGCTGCGCCCCGCTTTCGGCGCCTTGTTCAGCGGCACGTCCAACGCGTTGGCGTAGAGATCGGAGAAGTCCGCCCGCGCCGAAGAGGCCGAGCAAATCACCAGGGCTGCAAGAAGAACGCGCATGTCGTGTACCCATGCCGCACTGCGGCACTTACACGCTACGCCGATGTATGCAGAGGTGCGTCGGTCGATTGACCGAGCGTATGGGCGCTGAGGCCGACCCGGGCATCGAACGCCGCCAGCGCGGCGAGGATGCCGCACGGGATCAACATCGCCACGTGCCCGAAGACGAGGTCCCCCGAGCGGCCCGAGCGTTCCGCCGACCACGAACGAGAAGAGGCTCGCCGCGTGCAGCCGCAGCTTGCGCAGATCAGCCGGCCGACTCCCGCCAGAGCTGGGCCGATTCCTTCGCCAGCCGGAAGACGAGCGGCCCGAGGACGAGGCCGCCCGGCCCGAGGCCGAGCGCGCCGCCGAACATCGAGAGCAAGAGCAGGCCGCCGTCGAGCTTGAGCCGGCCGAGCTTGGCAAACATCGGTCCGATGGCGAACTCGATCGCCGCGATCACGCCGCCGCCGATGACGAGGAGGATGATCGCCTTCGCCGTCGCGCCGGTGACGAAGAGGGCGATCGCGACCGGGATCCAGACCAGCGGCGTGCCGACGATGGGGAGGATCGCGAACAAGGCGCAGATGAAGCCGAGCACGAACGGCCGCGGGACGCTCAACGCGGTGAAGGTGATGGTGCAGAGGATCCCTTGCGAAAGGCAGGTCAGCCCGATCGACGTGAACAGGCCGCGGCCGGTCTCGGTGAAGGCGTCGCCCAGGCGGTCGAAGTGATCGGCGCGCAGCGGCGCGTGCTTCTGCAGCCAGCCGTAGAGCTTTTCGCCGCCGTGGAGCAGGCCGCTGGTGCCGAGGGCGAGGAAGAAGAGGAACAGCACCGTCCCGATTCCCAGGAAAGCCGCGTACTTGCCGAAGTCGGGATGTTCCTGGCCGATCTTCTTGAGGGCGCCCGGGTCTGCGGGCGCCTTGCCGGGCGTGACCAGGGCTTCGAGAGCGGCTTGCGGGCTGTCGGCTTTCTCCAGCGAGGTTGCAAGGCCCATCGCGCCCTCGGCGAGGAACGCGTAGAGGAGGCCGAGGACGGCGATCAGCGCGAGGATCAGCACGGCCGTCATCACGCCTGCCGCGAGGCCGCCGCCGCCGAGCCGGCGATGGATCGGCCGCGCCAGCGTAGCCGTCCACGCGGCCAGCACCAGCGGCACGGCAATCGGCTTCATCGCGACGAAGACGGCGATGCAGAGCAGGACCGCGATGACCCCGATCCACCGCTGGTAGAGCGCCTTCAGGTCCATCCGGACCAAAGTGGACGCGCACCCGCGCGAGGGCAACTTCTCAACTGCAAAATCTCACCGCGAAGGCGCGAAGGCGCGAAGTGGTTGGGTCTGGCAACCAACCGCCGCTGTCAGCACAACCCAAAAAACTTCGCGTCTTCGCGCCTTCGCGGTGCGCTTTGGCTTCTTTCTAAGAGTAGGACTCGATCGGCGGGCAAGAGCACATGAGGTTCTTGTCGCCGTAGACGTGGTTGAGCCGGCCGACGGCGGGCCAGAACTTGTGCGCCCGGACCCACGGCATCGGGTACGCCGCGTGCTGGCGCGAGTACGGCCGGTCCCACACGTCCGCCGTGAGCACTTCGGCCGTGTGCGGCGCGCCCTTGAGGACGTTGTTCGTCCGGTGCGCCTTGCCGCTCTCGATCTCGGCGATCTCACCACGGATCCCGACCATCGCCTCGCAGAACCGGTCGAGCTCGACCTTCGGCTCGCTCTCGGTCGGCTCGATCATCAAAGTCCCGATCACCGGAAACGACGTCGTGGGCGCGTGGAAGCCGTAGTCCATCAACCTCTTGGCGACGTCGTCGACCTCGATGCCCGCGTCGCGCTTCACCTTGCGCAGGTCGACGATGCACTCGTGCGCGACGAAGCCGTGCTTGCCCTTGTAGAGGACCGGGAACGCCGGGTCGATCCGCCGCGCGACGTAATTCGCGTTCAAAATCGCGAGCTTGGTCGCCTGGGTCAGGCCCGCTGCGCCCATCATCTTGATGTACGCCCAGCTGATCAGAAGGATCGACGCGCTCCCCCACGGCGCCTCGCTGATCGGCCCGATCGCTTGCGACCCGCCCGTCTGGATCACCGGATGTCCCGGCAAGAAAGGCGCGAGATGCTTCGCGGCGCAGATCGGTCCCATCCCCGGCCCGCCCCCGCCGTGGGGGATGCAGAACGTCTTGTGCAGGTTCAGGTGGCAGACGTCGGGACCGAAGTCGCCCGGCCGGCACAAGCCGACCTGCGCGTTCATGTTCGCGCCGTCCATGTAGACCTGCCCGCCGTTTGCGTGGACGACGTCGCAGATGCGCCGGATCTCCTCCTCGAAGACGCCGTGTGTGGAAGGGTAGGTGATCATCAGCGCCGCGAGGTCCTTCGCGTGCTCCGCGGCCCTGGCTTCCAGGTCGCCGACGTCGACGTTGCCGTTCTCGTCGGTCTTGATCACCACGATCCGGTAGTTGACCATCGCCGCCGAGGCCGGGTTCGTCCCGTGGGCCGACTGCGGAATCAGGCACACGTTGCGATGGCTCTCGCCGCGCGAGGCGTGCCAGGCCTTGATCACCTGGAGCCCCGCATACTCGCCCTGCGCCCCCGAGTTGGGCTGCAGAGAAACCCCAGGAAATCCGGTGATTTCCGAGAGCATCTCGGACAGCTCGTCGAAGACCTGCGTGTACCCCGCCGCCTGCTCGCGCGGCGCGAACGGGTGCAGCCGCGAGAACGCCGGCCAGGTGATCGGCAGCATCTCGGCGGTCGCGTTGAGCTTCATCGTGCAGCTTCCGAGCGGGATCATCGTCCGCGTCAGCGACAGATCGCGCGACTCGAGCAGCCGCAGATACCGCAGCATTTCGGTCTCGCTGTGGTGGGTGTTGAAGACCGGGTGGCTCAGGTACCCGGTCTGCCGCAGCAGCCCCCGCGGCAGCCGCGTCTCCTCGCCGAACGCGTCCGGCACCGGGTGCGCGCCTGCGAACGCCGAGAGGATGTCGCGCAGATCTTCGGGCGTGACCGTCTCGTCGAGCGAGACGCCGACCGTGTGCGCGTCGATCTTTCGAAAATTCATCCGGCGGGCTTCGGCGGCCTTGATCACCTCGTCGGACTTGTCGACCCACACCGCCACGGTGTCGAAGAACTCCTCGTGCCGGAGCTTGAGGCCGAGCTGCGCGAGCCCGCGCGCGAGCTGCGCGGTGAGCGTGTGCACGTGGCGGGCGATGGCGTGGATGCCGCGCGGACCGTGATAGACGGCGTACATCCCGGCGATGATCGCGAGGAGCGCCTGGGCGGTGCAGATGTTCGAGGTCGCCTTCTCGCGGCGGATGTGCTGCTCGCGGGTCTGCAAGGCCATCCGCAGGGCCCGGTGACCCTGCGCGTCGATCGAGACTCCGATGATCCGGCCCGGCATATGCCGCACGTACTCGTTTTTCGTCGCGAAATAGGCCGCGTGCGGACCGCCGTAGCCGAGCGGGACGCCGAACCGCTGGGAAGAGCCGACCGCGCAGTCGGCGCCGAGCGCACCCGGCTCCTTGAGCAGCGCCAGCGCGAGCAGGTCGGCGGCCATCACCACCAGGCCGCCCTGCTGGTGGATCTTCTCGATGAATTCGCGCGGGTCTTTCACCGCTCCGTCGGTCGCGGGGTACTGCAGGAGCGCGCCGAAGACCTGCTTCTCCAGCGAGCCGACGATCTCGATCCCGAACGGCTTCGCCCGCGTCCGCACCACCTCGATCGTCTGGGGATGGCAATCCGGCGCGACGTAGAACGCGTTGCTGCCGTTCGGCGCGATGTTGTGGAACATCGTCATCGCTTCCGCGGCGGCCGTGCTCTCGTCGAGGAGCGAGGCGTTCGCGACCGGCAGGCCGGTCAGGTCCTCGACCATCTGCTGGTAGTTGAGCAGCGCCTCCAGCCGCCCCTGCGAGATCTCCGGCTGATACGGCGTGTACTGCGTGTACCAGCCCGGGTTTTCCAGCACGTTGCGGAGGATGACCGGCGGCGTGACGGTGTCCGAGTAGCCCATTCCGATGTAGCTGCGGAAGACCTGGTTCTTCGCCGCGATCTCCTGGGCCTCGCGCAGCAGGCCGAATTCGGACCGCCCGGCGGGCAGCTCCAGCGGCCGCTTCAGCCGGATCGACGCCGGCACCGTGCGGTCGATCAGCTCGTCCAGGTTCGTGAGCCCCAGCGTCGCGAGCATCTCCTCGACGTCGCGCGCGTCGGGCCCGAGATGGCGGTCGACGAAGCGGTCCGGATGGCGGGTGGGGTTCATGGGGGGCGCAATCTAACGCGCTTCTGCTAGAGTCGCAGCGTGAATCTTACCGGCGACCCGGCAGGCCTCGCGGCCCTCAAAGCCATGCAGGAGGGGAACCGCGACTACCTCAAATTTCTCATCCAGGAAGCCAAGACCGTCTTCGAGCACCACGTCGACTTCAAGGACGGCGGCGGCGCCCAGTTCCGGCTGGTCTACGACGTCAAGACCGGCTCCTTCCGCGTCGAAAAGAAGCCATAATCGGGGACACCCAATGGGGACACTCGATTGGGACACTCGATTGGGACACTCGATTGGGACACTCGATTGGGACACTCGATTGGGACACTCGATTGGGACACTCATTGGGGACACTCGATTGGGACACCCGCGCCGCGACACCAATGTCGCACCCTCGTCCGCTGCGTGCGCCGCAAGTAAGCGGAATCACGGGAGTTCAACGGCTGGCGTGCGCGATGCACTCGACCGCGGTATGCGCCGCTTCGTCGCGATCGCAGCGATCGCCCTCTTCGGCTGCGGCCACGGCCGTCACGCAGGACGCGCCGGCGACGCCATCGTCGACGCGATCGTGATCGCCTCGCTCATCGCCGCCGAGACGCAGATCGAACGCGAGCCACCGCCGCAAGTCTGGTGCGACGACGGCACGACCGTCGACCCGCCGCATACTTGTCCCGGGACGAGTTCGGCCCCACCGCCTCCGCCCGAAGACCGTTGATCGGCGTCGTCGGCCGTGGCTGCGCCGCTTCGAACGGGGTCGCGCCTTTCACCGCGCAGAGGAACTGCCAGGCCACCTCGTCCCCCGCCGCCCAGAACAACCCGTCGGATTCCGTGACTCGACCCGCGGCTCGTTTCACGGCGGCGATTCCGACGGCGTACGCCGAATAGACGCAGGCGATGCATGCGTGTAGGCTCGACTCCGACCTTGGTCCGGGGGGGCCCATGAAAATCCTCTCGTGCTTTCTCGCCTGCAGCGCTCTCGCTGTTCGCGCCGAACCCAACTCGCGCGTCGTCGCGGTCCTCGAATTCCAAAGCAAGCTCGAAGGCGCCGAAAAGAAGGCCGTCGATTCCGGCTATCTTGCCGATACGGTCCGATCCGCCGTGCTCGAGGCGGCGCCGGGCCTGCGGGTGATGACCCGCGAGAACGTGCTGGTGCTCCTGAACGCGAGCGGAAAGAAACTGGAAGACTGCCAGGGCGAGTGCGAGGTCGATACCGGCCGGCTCCTCGGCGCCGACCTCGTCATCAGCGGCGAGCTGCTCAAGTTCGGCAGCAGCTTCAAGCTCACGCTCAAGCTGCACGATACGCACGACGGCCGTCTCATCTCCGGTACACAGGCGAGCGGCAGGACCGTCGACGAGCTCGACGTCGAGACCGCGAAGGCGGTCCGGAAGCTGGTGCAGCCGCTGGTTCCGCAAGGCCAGCGGCCGGCGGCGGAATCAGCGCCTGCGGGGCCGCCCGCGACCGGAGGATCGCGACTGACCTTCGCTTCGGACGTGAACGGAAAATCGTACGCGATCTCCGTCGAGTCGAGGGGACGGACCTATCCCTGCGGCTCGATCGTCAGCGAGGGCAACGTGTGTGAGCTCGAGGGAGTACCCGCCGGCAACGCCACCCTGGTCATCGAGGGCGACGCAAACGAACGCAACTCGTTCCTGCTTTCGCGGGAGAACCGGAGCTTCCGAATCGAGCGTCGCGGAATCTGGCCGATCGTCACCGGGCTCACGCTCATCGGCATCGGCGGGGCGATCGCCCTGATCGGCTGGCCGACGACCGCGTTCTACGGAAACACCGGCGTCGCCGTCGGAATCGCCGCCATCGCGGTCGGCGCCCCGGGAATTCCGTTCCTTCTGTATGGGCTGGCGCGATCGCCCATCGAGGTGGTCGACGCCCGTGGCGTGCAGGTCGCGATGATCCCGGTGCCCGGCGGCGCGGCGGCCGGCGCGGCGATGCGGTTCTAGAGCCTGACGTTCAGCGGCTTGCGCGCCACCCGGTACAGCACGGTCCCCATGATCGCGAAAAAGATCACGCCGAGGATCTCGTAGCCACCCTCGCCGAGCCCGCGGGTCAGCGCGCCGCTCAGGTCGACGTGGTCGAGCGCTTTCAGGACGCCGTCGTTCACCGACAACAGCGCGACCAGCACTCCGGCGAGCGCGCCGCCCGCGACCAGGCCGGTCGAGAACAGCGAGCCGGGTCCGAGGTCCTCGCCTGCCGCGCCGGTCGCGCCGCTGCGGCGGTCGACGATGCCCTTGATCGCGCCGCCCACCCAGATCGGCAGCGTGGTCGAAAGCGGCAGGTACGCGCCGACCGCAAACGACAGCGGCGACACGCCGCACAACTCGACGGTCAGGGCGAGAAACACGCCGACCAGCACGAACTGCCAGTCGAGGTTGTGGGCGAGCAGACCCCGGATCAGCGTCGCCATCAGCGTTCCCTGCGGCGCCGGATACTTGTCCGAGCCGATCGCGTGCGTGACCACCCCCGTCGCCGCATCGATGGTCGGATTGTCCAGTACTTTCACGGTCATGCCGATGACGAGCGCGGCCACGACCACGCCGATGAGCAGACCGACCTGCTGCAGCCGCGGCGTCGCGCCGACGAGGAAGCCGGTCTTCAAGTCCTGCGACGTCGCGCCCGCGTTGGCGGCCGCGATGCAGACCATCCCGCCGACGCAGAGGGCCATCGGCTGGTAGATGTCTCCGGTCCAGCCGATCCCGACGAAGAGCAGGCAGGTCGCCATCAACGTCGCGATCGTCATGCCGGAAACCGGGTTCGACGAAGTGCCGATCAGGCCCACGATGCGCGAGGCGACGGTGACGAAGAAGAAGCCGAAGATGACGATCAACACGCCGAGCAGCAGCCGCCCGCCGAAGCTGCCGGGCAGGAACGGCAACAGCGCCATGATGAAAACGAGCCCGATGCTCCCGCCCGCGACGATCGAGATCGGCAGATCCTGTTGCGTC
>JAIVGS010000201.1 GCA_020201435.1 Myxococcales bacterium | reverse complement strand
GGCCCGCGGGGTGAGACTTTGAAAGTCCTTTCCATACAGCGAATGAACCGGCACGCCGGTGCGTGCGTCGCGCGCGTCGGCGACCTCCTCGAGGTACTGCACGTCCCCGCGGACGCCGTGCTCCGGCCCGAACAGCGCGCCGAGCACGCCTGCCCCGTGGAGCACGTCGGCCAGGTGGCGCAGGTCGGGCATCACGCTGGTCGGATTCAGGATCGCGCCGACCCGATGGCCCTTCAGGGCGGCCAGGAGCTTGTCGACGGCGATCATCAGTACGCGTTCCGCGAGAGGAATCCGAACGCGACCGTCCGCGCGAGGATGCGGAGGTCGAGCAGCAGCGACCAGTGCTCGATGTAGTACAGGTCGTACTCGACCCGCTTCTGGATACTGGTGTTGCCGCGCAGGCCGTGGATCTGCGCCCACCCGGTCATCCCGGCTTTCACCATGTGCCGCAGCTGGTAGCGCGGAATGCGCCGCCGGAACCGCTCGATGAACACCGGCCGCTCCGGCCGCGGCCCGACCAGGCTCATGTCGCCGAGGAAGACGTTCCACAGCTGCGGCAGCTCGTCGATCGAGGTGCGCCGCAGCCAGCCGCCGATCGGCGTCGCGCGCGGATCCTGCGCCTGCGCGAACTGCGGCCCGTTCGCCTCCGCGTCGATGCGCATGGTGCGGAACTTGAGCATCTGGAACGGCCGCCCGTCGAGCCCCACGCGCTCCTGCGTAAACAGCACCGGACCCGGGCTCGTCGCCTTCACCAGCACCGTGAGCACGACCAGCAGCGGACTCAGAAGGATCAGGAAAATACTCGAGAAAATCACGTCGAAGATGCGCTTGGCGAAAGCGTTGATGCCGAGCATCCCGGTGCTTTGAAGATTGACGATCGGCAGCCCGCCGAACTCCTCGAGTCCGCCGAACAGCGTCGCGTACTGGTAGACGTCGGGCACCAGCTTCACGTCGACGGTCGTGTCCGCGCAGACCTCCATGATCCGCGGCAGGTGATGCATCGACCGCGACGGCAGCGCGACCAGCACCTGATCGACGGTCTTCTGCGCGAGGACTCCGGGCAGGTCGCGGACGGTGCCGATCACTTCGGTTCCCGCGACGCTGGTCCCGACCCGTTTGCGGGTGACGCTCAAACACCCGACCGGACGAAAGCCGAGCTCCTTGTGCAGGTCGACCTGCTCGAGCACCTGTCGCGCCAGCCGGCCCGCGCCGAGGACGAGGATGTAGCGCAGGTTGTACCCGCGCCGCCGCAGCGCCTGCAGGACTTCCTTGAAAAAGACGCGCTCGAGCGAAACGGAGAGGAAGGCGAGCGTGCTGAAGAGCAGCAGCATGCCGCGCGAGTAGCGCGCCTCCCGCACGAAGTACGTCACCGCCACCAGCAGCAGGCCGGCGACGACCGTCGCCTTGAAGACGCCGAACATCTCGTCGAGCGGCGTGTTCTGGCGCTGGGGTCGATAAAGACCGACCGCGCGGAAGCTGAGCGGCCAGATCACGAGCGCGAGGAGCGCGACGATCACCGTCTCGCGCGGCAGCGGCAGCTCGGGGTACGGCCAGGTCTTCGGCGACCCGAATCGCAGCGAGTACGCCGCGCCGAACGCGGCCGCGACGAAGCAGAGGTCGAGCAGCACGCGCAGGGCGGTGAAGAGCTGGTGGTGACGCTTGAACATCGACGCAATATTAGCGCTTCCTCAGACGGATGCGCTCGATTTCGCGCTGGATTTCGGGACCGAATCGGCGCGCGTCGAACCGCTCGGCGTGGGCTCGGATGCGGGTCGGATCGGTCTGCAGCTTGTCGATCGCGGCGATTCCGTCGAGGAGCGAGGCCACGGTCGGCTCGGGAAAGAAGACGCCGGTCTCGTTTTCGATCACCGTTTCGAGCGCGCCACCGCGGCCGAGAGCGAGGACCGGCCGGCCGGCAGCCTGGGCTTCGACCGGGGCGATGCCGAAGTCCTCCTCGCCGGGCAGGACGAAGAACTTCGCGCGCGCGTAGACGCCGGGGAGCTCGTCGTGCCCGACCGGGCCGAGAAAACGGACGGTCGGTCCGGCCATCGCTTGCAGCTTGCCGAGCTCCGGGCCGTCGCCCGCGATCCAGAGCGGCCGTTTCAATCGCGAAAAAGCGCTGACTGCGAGCTCGACGCGCTTGTAAGGGACCAGGGCGGAGACGATCAACGCGTACGCGTCGGGGCCTTCCGCGGACGGCGCGAATCTCGCGGTGTCGACCGGGGGATGGACGACCGCGTCGACCTCGCGCGACCAGCAGCGCCGGATTCGATCGGCGACGAAACGTGAGTTGGCGATCAGCCCGTGGACCCGTTCGGTCGAGCGCACGTCCCAGTTTCTCAGCCACGGCGCGACCGCCCGCGCCGCCGTCCGGGTCAGGAAGCCGGCGCGGCCAGGGCCGAAGTAGGCGTCGAACTGGTCCCACACGTACCGCATCGGCGTGTGGATGTACGAGACGTGCAGCGGCCCTTTCGCGCCCTTGGCGACGGCGTGGCTGGTCGAGATGACCAGGTCGTACGCCGCGAGGTCGAAGCTCTCGATCGCGAGCGGAAAGAGCGGGAGGTAGTTCCGGTAATATTTTCGCGGCAGCCGGTCGAGAAAGCTGGGCGTGATCCGGTGGCGCTCGATGATCGGGCCGGCCGAGCCCGGCGCGTGGACCAGCGTGAAGATGTCGGCGTCCGGGTACAAAAGACAGAGCTGCTCGAGCACGCGCTCGCCGCCGCGCAGGCCCGTGAGCCAGTCGTGGACGAGCGCGACGTTCACGCGGCCGCCTCGCGGTACACCTCGGCATGCTTCGCGGCGCACTCGTCCCAGCGGAAACCACGCGCACGGTCGATCCCTTTCTGCGCGAGATCGCCGGGATCGCCGAGGACTTTCTCGATCAGCCGACGCAGCGCGCTGGCGTCGCCACGTGGAAAGTGGAGCGCCGCGCCGCCCGAGACTTCGACCAGCGCCGGGTCGTCGCTGGCGATGCAGGGCGCGCCGCACGCCATCGCCTCGATCAGGGGAAAGCCGAACCCTTCGTACAACGATGGCAGGACGAACAGCGCGCAGGTCCGGTAGAGATCGACCAGCTCGTCGTCCGCGACGAAGCCAAGCGGGGATCCGGGCCCGACCTGCACCAGGTCGGCGCCCGGCGGCATCGCGGCGAGCAGGGTATCGAGGCCCTTGCGTGGGTCGCGCCCGCCGGAAAACAACACGAAATTCAGGCGCTTCTGAGGTCCGGGCGAGAAATGCGAGCCGACCCCGTGGTGGATGGCGCGGACCCGTTCCGGCTTCACGTCGAGGTGCTCGCAGACCTCGCGCGCGATCGCCTGCGTCGGCACGATCACCCGCGTCGCCAGGCGGGCCCGCTTCCGAAGGGCATTGGCGAAATGCCGCGCGCGCGCCCGCTCCTGCGTCTCCGGATGGAGCACGGTCGAGAGATCGTGCACGGTCAGCACGACCGGCCCGCGAAAGCGCGGCGCGGCGTGGTTCGTCTCGTGATACACGGTCAGCCCGCGCCGCCGCTCGCGCTCGAGCGCCGCGGCGCGCGCGGTTTCGGCGAGGAAGTAGGCGAAGGGAAGCCGCTTGACCAGCGGCCGCAAGCCGCGCGCCGGAGCGCCGGGCAGGAAGAGCGGGCGCGGGTTGATGCCGTCTTGGGCGTGGGCGGCGAGCGCGTCGAGCAGTCCGGCGATGTACCGCCCGACGCCGGTGCGGGCCGCGGCGAGAGGAGCAGCGTTGATTCCGACGTCGATCAAGGAGCCCGAGGGTGTAGCAAAAGAGTCGCCCTCGGTGCACGCGATCGTCGTCACCTGGAACGGCGCCCACCTGTTGCCCGACTGTCTCAACGCCCTTGAACACCAGGTACCGCGCCCGCACGTGGTCGTGGTCGACAACGGCTCGATCGACCGGACGGCGGAGGTCGTCGCCGGCTTTCCGCAGGTGGAGCTTCTGAACCTCGATGCGAATCTCGGCTATGGCCGCGCCAACAACCAGGCGATGCGGCGTGCGCTCGACCAGGGCGTCGAGTTCGTCGCGTTGGTGAACAACGACGTCGAGGTGGAATCGGGCTGGCTGTCCGGGCTCTTGAAAGCGGCCCGCGAGCATCCGGAATGCGGCCTGTTTACAGGAACTTTACTCTTTCGGGACGAGGAACGCGTCAACTCGACGGGGCTCGTCATCGACCGGTTCGGCCGGGCTCGCGACCGCGACTTCGGCGTCGAGCGTTCGAAGCTCGCCACGGAAGACGGTCCGGTCGGGGGCGTGAGCGGCGGCGCCTCGCTGCTCCGCGCGTCGATGCTGCGGACCGTCGGCCTCTTCGACCCCGCGTATTTCGCGTACTACGAGGACGTCGACCTCTCGCTGCGCGCCGCGGAGGCCGGCTTCCACTGCTGGTACGTCCGCGACGCCGTCGCGCGCCACCGCTTCGGCGCGACCGTCGGTGCGGGATCGCCCCGGCAGCGCTACCTTCTCGGCCGGGGACATCTGCGCACGCTCGCGATGCATCAACCGGTCCTGAAGGCAGCCGCGCTGGTCCCGCTGACCGTCGCCTATCGCGCGGTTTTCAAGGCGCCCGTGGAATTGATCCGGGCGCGACCCTCGCTCGCGCTCGCCGAGCTGAAAGCGGCTGGCGCCGGCGCGCTCGACGCGGTCCGCGCGTTCATCGGTAGATCACGACCGCGGCGGTGATCGCCCACCCGAGCAGCGACAACCACAGGCCGCGGTCCTGGACGAGCAGGCTGCCGGGATCTCCGCCGGCATCGAGCCGCATGACGTGGTGCTGGTAGCGGAACAGCGCGTAGATCACGAACGGCACCGTGTACAAAAGACTCGTGGTTCCGAAGTGTTCCACTGTCCGGGGCGACTGCGTATACAACGCGTACGAGACGATCGCCGCGCCTGACAAGGCGGTCAGGCAGCTGTCCACCAGCGGCAGGCTGTACTCGCCGAGCGCGGGCCGGTGGTTCGACGCCGCTTCGCCGAGCAGCACCAGCTCGGCGCGCCGCTTTCCCAAAGCGAGAAAGAGCGCGAGCAGGAACGAGCAGACCAGGAGCCAGGGCGAGATCTCGGCGTCGATGACCGCCGCGCCGACCGCCGCCCGAAGGACGAATCCGAGGGCGACGATCATCACGTCGAGCAGGAAGACGCGCTTGAGGCCGAGGCTGTAGGCGAGCGTCGAGCCGAGATACGCGACCATGATCGCGAGAGTCCCGAGGTTGAGCAGCGCCGCGCCGGCGAGCGCGGCGATCGCGAGCACGGCCGAGCTCACGCTCGCAGCGCGCGGGCTCACCCGGCCCGACGCGATCGCGCGCAGCTTCTTCTCCGGGTGATGCGCGTCGGACGCCCGATCGGCGACGTCGTTCGCCAGGTAGACCGAGCTCGCCGCCGCGCAGAAGACGAAAAAGACCGCGATCACGCGCAGTTCCGCGCGCGCCTCGAACAGCCGGCCGGCGAAGACGATGCCGGCGAAGACGAAGACGTTCTTGCTCCACTGCCGCGGCCGCATCGCCTCGAGCAGGTCCATTCAGAACGACAGCCTTTTGAAGATCGGCTCGGGGATCATGCGGACGATCAGCATGATGAAGCGCCAGTACCAGGGCAAGTAAACGACGTCGCTGCGGCCGTCGATGGCGCGGACGATGCCGCGGCCGACCGCCGCGGGCGAGCTGAACAAGGGGGTCTTTTGCATCTGCGCCGTCATCGGTGTGTCGACGAAGCCCGGCTTCAAAGTCACCACGCGGACGCCTTTGTGGAACAGCCGCTGCCGCAGCGCGGAGAGATACGCGTCGAGGCCGGCCTTCGACGCGCCGTAGACGGCGTTCTTCGCCCGGCCGCGATCGCCGGACACCGAGGAGAGCGCCGCGATGCACGCGCCCGGCAGCAGGACCTCGGCGATTTTCTCGAGCAGCGCGATCGGCCCGACCAGGTTCGTCTGCAGCACGTCGGGACCGTGCAGGACGCCGTGCGCGAGCAGGACCACGTCGGCGGGAGGGTACGACACCGGATCGTTCAGGTCGTGAACCATCGTCTCGACCTTGCCGCCGCGCGTGCGCAAGTCGTCGGCCACCGCCTGCAGCTTTTCCGGCGACCGCGCGACCAGGACGAGGTCGTCTCCGCGTGCCGCCCAGATGCGGGCGGCGGCCTGCGCGATCGCGGAGGTCGCGCCGAGGACGAGCACTTTCACGGAGCGACCCGCCGCCAGAACGACGAGGAGAACGCGGGGTCGAGGAGGCGCCGGAACTCGTCGAGCCGCGGATAGCTCTTCGCGAACGTGGCCGCGGACATCCGCGCGTCCTTGGCGGGATAGAGCGCGCCGCCCGACTGCACCGCGACCTCTTCGAGCCTCGTGAACGCCGCGATCTCCGTCGAGGAAATGTCGATCGCGACGGTAAAGCCAGGCCGCGGGAACGAGAGCATCCCCGGCGATTTCAGGTCGCCGAACTTCTTCAGCACCGTCATCGGCGAGCCGGCGCCGAGTCGTACGATCTCGTCGAGAAGCGTTTTCAGCGAGTCGGGTCCGGGCACGACGCACTGGAACTGAAGGAAGCCGCGCTTTCCGTAGAGCCGGTTCCACCGCTCGACGGCGTCGAGCGGAAAGAAGAACGGGTCGTAGTGGCCGAGGCGCGAGCCGGTCCGCTGCACGAGGTAGTACGCGGCGTTGAACGCGCGGACGGTGAAGCCGTTCACCAGCCGCAGATCGATCGGCACGGTGACGCGCGCGCGAGGGGCCTTCACGGTTCCGGCGGCGTGATCGCCGCGATAGAAGATGCCGCGATGCTCGCGCGAGAGCACGTCCAGCCACGCGACCGTGTATTCGGACTTCGCGTCGCTCTCGTCGGAGATCGCGAAGAACTCGTCGAGCCCGGCGAATTTCACCGCGTCGCTCCGCACCGCGGGCCCGGGGACGGCGCGCAGCGCGATCTCGGCCCAGGTGATCAGCCCGGTCAGGCCGAGCCCGCCGACGGTCGCGGCGAACAACTCGTCACCCGGCGTCAGCTCTTTTCGGGAGCCGTCCGAGCGGAGCAGCTCGAGCCGGCGCACGTGCCGTCCGAACGTGCCGGCCCGGTGGTGGTTCTTCCCGTGGATGTCGTTGGCGATCGCGCCGCCGATCGAGACGTGCTTGGTGCCCGGGACGACCGGCAGGAAGTACCCGCGCGGGACGGCGAACTCGAGGATTTCGCCGAGCGTGACGCCCGCTTCGCAGCGGACGACGCCGCCGGCGAACGAGATGAACCGATCGAGGCCGGAGGTGCGCAAGAGCGCCCCGCCGTCGTTCAGGCAGGAGTCGCCGTAGCTGCGCCCCCGCCCGTACGCGAGCACCGGCCGCACCGGCGGAATCCGCGCCTCGGATCGCCACGCCAGCGGGAATTCGGCGACGTGCGCAGCCGCGGGGTAGCGTCCCCAGGACTCGGTCACGCCCGAGTTGTATCGTTTTTACGCGGCCTTGGGCAGCGCTTCCGGGTATACCGCGCGCTGTGGGGTCCGGACGGTCACGATCCGCGCCCAGGCCAGGACGCGCAGAACCTGCCAGCCGGGATCGATCTCGAACCACCGCGCCGCGAAGTCCGGGCTGGCCCCGTACTTGTGGTGGTTGTTCTGGAACAGCTCGCCCATGGTGACGAAGTCGAACGGCAACGTGTTCCGGCTCTTGTCGCCGTTGTCGAAGTTCACATAGCCGTACTTGTGCCCACACCAGTTGACGATCGCGCCGTGGACGGGGCCCATCACGAAGTGGAACGGGAGCATGAGCGCGAGCTGCCACCAGTGGGTGGCGAACGCGAAATAGAAGAGTGAATACGCGGTCCCGAACGCGATCCGCGTCGGCCAGGCGTCGGCGAAGCTCTCCAGCCACGGCCACGACGGCACATCGCCGTCGAACCGAGCCTCCGGCTCGATCCGCCGGTGCGCCAGGTCCGAATAGCGCTTCTTCGTCTTCCACATCATCGAGAACGCGTTCTGGTGCAGCCAGGGAGTGTGCGGATCGCGCTCGGTGTCGCTGAAGGCGTGATGCTCGCGGTGCAGGATCGCGTAACCCCTCGGATCCAGGAACGAGCTTCCCTGCACCAGCCAGGCAAGGAAATGTACGACCCGCTCGGTGCGCGGGCCCATCGTGTACATCTTGTGCGCCGCGTAGCGGTGCTGGAAGACGCTCTGGAAGAGCACGCTCAGCAGCCAGTGGCCGACGAAGAAGGCGTAAACCATGCCCTCTCTTAGCGTCGCACTGTCATGTCCTTGTCACAGCGCGGCGGCGCTCGGACCAGGCGCCGGCCCGCGCTCGAGCTCGCGGTACCGCTCCCACGCCTGCTCGACGTGCCCGTCGAACGCCAGCCGCCCGTGGTGCAGGACCGCCGCCCGGGCGCACAGCTCGCTGACCGCGGCGTGGGCGTGCGAGACGAAGACGAAGGTGACGCCCGAAGTGCGGAAGTCCTTGATCCGCGCCTTGCACTTCTCCTGGAACCGCTCGTCGCCGACCGCCAGCACCTCGTCGACGATGAGGATCTCCGGCTCCACGTCCTGGGCGATGGCGAACCCGAGCCGCGCGTACATGCCCGAGCTGTAGTTCTTGATCGGCATGTCGATGAAGTCGCCCAGCTCGGCGAAGGCGACGATGCCGTCGAACTTGGCTTCCATCTGCTTGCGCGAGAAGCCGAGCAGCGCGCCGTTCAGGTAGATGTTGTCGCGGCCGGTGAGCTCGGAGTCGAAGCCCGCGCCGAGCTCGATCATCGGGCTGATCCGGCCCTGGACCAGCACCTCGCCCTCGCTCGGCTGGAGTACGCCGGCGATGGTCTTGAGCAGGGTGCTCTTGCCGCTGCCGTTGTGGCCGACGAACGCGATCGCGTCGCCGGGAGGGATCGTGAGGCTCACGTTGCGCAGCGCCCAGAACATCTCGGCGGAGCGGAGATGGCGAAACCGCTGCACCACCGCCTCTTTCAGCGTGGTCACCCTCTCGCGGTAGAGGCGGTACGAGACGCCGGCATCGCGAATGCGGATTTCCCCGTTCCTCATAGGTAATGGATGTGGCGGGGCGCGAGGCGCTGGAAGACCTTGTAACCGACGGCGAGCGCGACGAACGAGGATCCGGTCGCAATCGCGATCGTGGCGGCATCGGGAACACGGGCGTAGTAGACCGGCTCGCGGATCAGCGCGAGCAGGTAAGTGATTGGATTCACGGCGAGAAACCACTGGAAGAAGCGGAACCACCAGTTCTTGTTCGCCCCCAGCATGTTGAGATCGTAGAGCACCGGCGAGAGGTACATCATCATCTGCAGCAGCACCTCGGCGAGGTGCCTCACGTCGCGGAAAAAGACGGTGAACGTCGCGAGCAGAAGGGTCACGCCGCTGGTGAAGATGGTCAGCAGGATCATGCCCACCGGGACGAAGAAAAGGGCCGTCGAAAACCGCTGCTTGAGCGCGGCCATCAACAGGAAGAGCGGCAACATCGAGAGGGTGAAGTTGACCAGGTTGGACCCGACCACCGAAAGCGGAAAGACCGCCTGCGGGACGCGCACCTTGCGGATCAGCTCCTGGTTGCCGAGGATCGAGTTGAGGCCCTGCAGGACCGCGGTGCTGAAGAAAAGCCAGGGCAGGAGCGCGGCGAGCAGGAAGATCGAGAAGTTGCGCTGCGCGACCGGCATGATGGTGGTGAAGACCACGGTGTAGACGATCATCAGCAGGAGCGGGTTGAGCATCGTCCACAACAGGCCGAAGACGCTGCGCTTGTAGCGGACCTTCAGCTCGCGGACGACGAGCAGCGCGATCAGCTGGCGGTACTCGATCAGCTCGCGAAATCGACCCGCGAGACTTGGGTGGCGCCGCCGCAGTGGAAGACGCCCTGCTCGCCTGAGCGGTGGACGGCGATCACCATCTCCGCGGCGTTGTCGGCCAGCGTCGGCGAGCCGATCTGATCGGCGAACGCCCGGACCGGCTCTCCCTTCCGCAGCGCCTCCAGCGCGGCGGATGCGAACGTCCGCTTCGCCGCCGGGTACCCGCTGTAGACCAGCGCCACCCGACACACCGCGCGATCGCGGGACAGCGAGAGCGCGGCCAGCTCGCCGGCGAGCTTGCTGCGGGCGTACGCGCTCTGGGGATTCGGCGCGTCCTCCTCGGAATAGTCGCCCTTGACGCCGTCGAAGACGTAGTCGGTCGAGAGCGCCGTCAGCCGCGCCCGGCCTTTTGCCAGCGCCGCGACCGCCGCCGCATTGACCGCCCATGCCGTCTCGGGGTCCTTCTCGCAGGCGTCGACGTCGGTCATCGCGCCGCAATGGATGATTCCGTCCGGCCGGACGTCGGCGAGGAAGGCGGCGATCCGCTCGGGCTGCCGCAGATCGAGCTCCTCTCGCCCGACCGCGATCACGCGTTCGCCCTTCAGCCGCGCCACGACGCGGCTGCCGACGAGGCCGTGTGCGCCGGTCACCACCGTGGTCATCGCGCTCCGTAGTTGCGCTCGTAATACGTGCGGTACTCGCCGGTCCGGACGCGCTCCCACCAGCCGCGGTTCTTCACGTACCAGTCGACGGTCGCGACGAGGCCGTCGGAGAAGTCGATTCGCGGCGCCCAGCCGAGCTCGGCGCGCGCTTTCGAGGCGTCGATGGCGTAGCGGCGGTCGTGGCCCGGCCGGTCTTTCACGTGCTCGATCAGCTCCGCCGGCTTGCCCAGAATCTCGAGCAATCGCGAGACGATACGAAGGTTCGGCCACTCGTTGTCGCTGCCGACGTTGTAGACCTCGCCGGCGCGGCTTTTCTCGAGCGCGGCGAGGAGCGCCCGGCAGTGGTCCTCGACGTGGATCCAGTCGCGGATTTGGAGTCCGTCGCCGTAGACGGGCAACCGGCGGCCCTCGAGCGCGTTGGCGATCATCAAGGGGATGAGCTTTTCGGGGAACTGGTACGGCCCGTAGTTGTTCGAGCAGCGGGTGACGACCACGTCCATGCCGAAGGTGTGCGCGTACGAAAGGGCGAGCAGGTCGGCCGCCGCCTTCGACGCCGAGTACGGGCTGGAGGGTCTCAAGGGGCTGTTTTCGTTGAACTTTCCGGTCGGCCCCAGCGAGCCGTAGACCTCGTCGGTCGAGACCTGGACGAACCGCTTCACCCCCGCCTGGCGGGCGCCGTCGAGCAGCACCTGGGTGCCGCCGACGTTGGTTTCGACGAACACGCCCGGCCCGAGGATGCTGCGGTCGACGTGGCTCTCGGCGGCGAGGTTGACCACCGCGTCGACCCCCCGCATCACGCGCTCGACGAGCTTCGCGTCGGCGATGTCGCCATGGACGAAGTCGCGCGCGTCCGGCAGCGACTCGGCGTTGCCGGCGTACGTCAGCTTGTCGAGGTTGACGACCTTCCAGTCGGGCCGCTCGCGCCGCAGGAAGCGGACGAAATTCGACCCGATGAATCCCGCGCCGCCGGTGACCAGCAGGTTCACCTCGGCCTCACCAGCTCGTTCGCGGTGGCGAGCGACTCGAACGTGCCGGCGTCGGTCCACCATCCCTGGATCCGGTCGCACTGCAGCATGCCGGCGCGCAGGTAGTGATTGTTGACGTCGGTGATCTCCAGCTCCCCGCGCGCGCTCGGCTTCAAAGTGACAATGATGTCGAAGACTTCCGAGTCGTAGAAGTAGATCCCGACCACCGCCAGATCGCTCTTGGGCACCTTCGGCTTCTCGACGATGCGGACGACTTTCGATCCGTCGACCTCGGCGACACCGTACCGCTGCGGATCGTGCACCTGCTTGAGCAGCAGCCGTGCGCCGCGCCCCTGCTCCCGGAAGGCGGCGACGTACGGCGCGATCGAGTCCTCGAAGATGTTGTCGCCGAGGATGACGCAGACCAGGTCACTCCCGGCGAAGTTGCGCGCGAGGCCGAGCGCCTGCGCGATGCCGCCGGCCTCGTCCTGGACCTTGTAGGTGAAGCGGCAGCCGAAATCCTTGCCCGAACCGAGCAGGTTGACGACGTCGCCCATGTGCTCGATGCCGGTGACGATGCAGATCTCGTCGATCCCGGCCTCGGTCAGCTTCTTCACCGGGTGGAAGATCATCGGCTCGTGGCCGACCGGCAGCAGGTGCTTGTTGGTGACCTTGGTGAGCGGGTAGAGGCGTGAGCCCGTTCCGCCGGCCAGGATGACGCCTTTCATGGCGCGCCTTTTCCCATGAAATCACGCACACGTCGAGAAAGACTTGACTAGCCGCGTCGGAAGGCGGCCACGGCGATCAGCGTGCTGACGAGGCCCGGGACGGCGCCGGCCGTCCAGGGCGAAAGGCCGCCGCCGAGCGAGACCGCGTGCGCGATCACCGAAGCCGCCCAAAGCACCATCGTCAGGGCGATGCCGACGGCGACGGCGCCCGCCAGCGGCATCCGGCGGCGCGGGCGAAGCATGCCGAGGGCCAGGCCCATCGAGGCGAGCGCGGCGGGAACGACCTGCACCGGCTGCGCCGCCCGCTCGGCCAGCGCCAGCTCGTACTCCCGAGCCCTCTGGCCGGCCGCTTCGCGACGGCGGACCTGCTCGCGCAGCTGCCTCCACGGGAGCTGCGAGGGCCGCCCGCTGCGCAGCTCGAGGTCTGCCGGGGTCTCGGGGAGGACGAGCTGCATCACGTCGGCGCGGCGTTCCTGGATGGTCCCGCCCGGCGCGCCGGAGAGCGCGTAGGTCGTTTCGGTCGCGTCGAAAAGTGCCCATTTTTCGCCACCTTTGACGCTGGCGAGCGGCTCGATCCGGCGCGCGTCGATGCGGCGGGCGAGCCGGAACGGAGGCGCGATCTCGAGCACCGTCGCCGGCTCCCACCCGCCGTCGGTGAAGGGTCCCAGGTGATAGATGCGCCCTTCCCGGCCGCGCAGCCAGGAAGAGCCGGTGTGGTAAGTTGCCCAATCGCCCCAGCGGTTGAAGCGCTGGATCTGGATCTCTTCCGCGCGCGCGTCGGCGCGGACGACGACTTTCTCACCCAGCCAGAAGAGGGCGGAGCCGAGCAGCGCGGCGAAAGCCGCGATCGGCAGCGCGAGACGGAGCGGGCGGATTCCGACGCCGTAGAGGGCGATCAACTCGCCGCGCCGGGAGAGGATGGTGACGAGCAGCGCGGCGGCGATGATCAGCGCCGCCGGGGCGAGCTGGTACGAGACGACCGCGGCCTTGTTCGCGTACAGCTCGAGCACCGCCTTGCCCCATGCTTTTCCGTGAAAACCATGGGCGCGGTCGGCGAAATCGATCACCAGGTAGATGAGGACCACGCCGCCCAGCGTCGCGGCGAAGAGCCGGCCGACTTCCGTCATCAGGAGTCGGTCGATCTGGCCGGCGATGGCCTGACGGCCCGAGGTCATCCTTCGGCCGCCGCGATGTCCGAGCGGCTCTGCATGCCGGCGAATCTCACCTGGGCCGCGGCCGCATACGCGCGGGCGCGAGCCTGTTCCGGGCCGGCACCGAGGGCGGCGATGGTGAGAACGCGGCCGCCGCTGGTGACGAGCTTGCCGTCATCGATGCGCGTGCCGGCGTGGAGGACCCACAGGTCGTCGCTCTCCTCGACCTCGATTTCGATCGGATCGAGGGCGCGCGGCGGCCCGGGATAGCCATGGGCGGCAAGGACGACCGCGACTGCGGTCCGCTCATCCCAGACGGGTTTTTGTCCCTGAATTCGCCCGTTTGTGGCGGCGAGGAAGAGCGGGAGGGGATCGCTGCGGAGCTTGATCAGGATGGCCTGCGCTTCGGGATCGCCGAGGCGGCAGTTGAACTCGAGGACGCGAGGGCCTTTCGGGGTCAACATCAGGCCCGCGTAGAGCGCGCCGACGAAGGGCGTTCCACGTTCCGCCAGCTCACGCACGGTCGGTTCGAGGACCGTCTTGACGGTCGTTTCGATCAATTCCGCCGTCGCGTCGGAGGGCGGGCAGACCGCGCCCATGCCGCCGGTGTTCGGGCCCTGGTCGTGATCACGCAGCCGCTTGTGATCGCGGGCCGGGGGCAGCGGAAGGACGGACTTGCCGTCGCAGATGGCGATGATCGAGATCTCGCGCCCTTGCAGCCGTTCCTCGATCAAAAGCTTCGTCCCAGGCCGCCACAGCTCTTCGACCGCCTGCGCGGCCTGCGCGGCGTCATCGGCGACGATCACGCCCTTTCCGGCGGCGAGGCCGTCGAGCTTGACCACGCACGCGCCGCGGTCGGTCGCGTATGCGCGCGCAGCCGCCGGGTCGTCGAAGACAGCCGCTTCCGCCGTCGGTACGCCCGCGGCGAGCATGATTTCTTTCGCAAACGCTTTCGAGGCCTCGATCCGCGCCGCTGCCGCAACCGGTCCGAAACACGGCACTTTCTCGGCAGCCATGCGATCGGCAAACCCGTCCGCCAACGGTTGCTCCGGGCCGACGACGACGAGGTCCGGTTTTTCCGCGAGCGCGGCGTCGGCGAGCGAGGGCTGCGCCGGGACGCAGCGCGCTTCACGCGCGATCCCTGCGTTTCCGGGGATGACGACGATCTCGCGGTCGCCAAAGCGTCGAAGCGATTTGACGATTGCGTGCTCGCGAGCGCCGGACCCGATGACGACGATTTTCATTTCAGTGTCTGAAATGTCGGACGCTGGTGAAGACCATCGCGATGCCGAGCTTGTCGGCCGCCGCGATCACCTCGTCGTCGCGGACCGACCCGCCCGGCTGCGCGACGGCGGTGACGCCGGCGGCGGCGGCGGCTTCGACTCCGTCGGGAAACGGGAAGAAGGCGTCGGAACCGAGCGCGGCTCCCCGCGCCTTCTCGCCCGCGCGCTGGGCGGCGATGCGGACCGAGTCGACGCGGTTGGTCTGGCCCATCCCGATGCCGACGGTGACCTCGCCGCGCGCCAGCACGATCGCGTTGGACTTGACGTGCTTGACCACGCTCCAGGCGAACGCGAGCGAGTCGACCTCTTCCGCCGTCGGCGCGCGCTTGGTCACCGTCCGCCAGCCGCGCGGGTCGGCTTCGGCGAGATCGCGCGCCTGGACCAGCAGCCCACCCGGGACGCTGCGCACTTCGCGCGGCTCCATCGTCCAGCCGTCGGGCGCCTCGCCGAGCAGCGGCACTTCGAGAAGTCGCAGTGATTTCTTGGACTTGAGAGCGTCGAGCGCGCCCTGATCGAAGCCCGGTGCGAGCACCGCCTCGAGAAACGTCTCGGCGAGCGCAGCCCCGGTCGCGGCGTCGATCGGATGAGAGCAGGCGACGATGCCGCCGAACGCGCTCACCGGGTCGGCATCGCGGGCGAGCCGGTAGGCTTCGAGCAGCGTCCCCGCCCGCGCCACGCCGCACGGGTTGGTGTGCTTGACGATCACGACCGCCGCGCGCTTTCCGTCGCAATGTTCTTTCAGCGCCTCGAGCGCGGACGAGCCGTCGAGGATGTTGTTGTACGACAGCTCCTTACCCTGGAGCTGCTTCGCGGCCGCGAGCGTCGGCTCTTTCGGCTGCGGCACCGAGGCGTAGAAGGCCGCGCGCTGGTGCGGGTTTTCGCCGTAGCGCAACGCCTGCAACCGGCGGTACTCGGGCAGCGGCGGCGATTCCGCGAACCCGCCGCCCTCCTCGGGGTGCGCTTTCGCGAGCTGCTCCGCGAGCCAGCCGGCGATCGCGGAGTCGTACCCGGCGGTGTGCGCGTACGCCCGCGCCTGCAGCCGGCGCCGCGTGCTCTCGTGGACTTCCTTCTTCTGCTGCAGCTCGGCGAGGACCATCGAGTAATCGGCAGGATCGACCACGACCGTGACGGAGTCGGCGTTCTTCGCTGCCGAACGGATCATCGACGGGCCGCCGATGTCGATGTTCTCGATGACTTCCTCGAACGGCAAGCCCTTCGCGACCGCTTCACGGAAGGGATAGAGGTTGACCGCGATCAGGTCGATCGCCCTGACGCCGTGGGTCTTCATCTCCGCCTGGTCGGACGCATGGCCGCGGCGCGCGAGAAGGCCGCCGTGGATCTTCGGATGCAGCGTCTTGACCCGTCCGCCGAACATCTCGGGCGCGCCGGTGAAGTCCTGGACCTGGGTGACCTTGACGCCTTCCTTCGCGAGCAGCGCGGCGGTGCCGCCGGTGGAGAGGATTTCGATGCCGAGCGAGGAGAGGCCCCGGGCGAACTCGACGATTCCGGTCTTGTCGGACACGGAGAGCAGCGCGCGAGCAATGGCCATGCGCGGCTTGATACCACACGCCGCGCTGCGGCGATTGACGCGGCGACAGCGCGCATGTCGGGTATCATTTCAGCGTGCGCGCCCGACGCGCTGGCTAGAGCACTTTCCGGAAGCACCTGATCCGCTCGACTTCCTCGAATCCGAGGGCGGCGTGCGCCGCCGCGCTGGCCTCGTTGTCGATCTCGGTGTCGGAAGCGAATTCGCTGCAGCCCTCGGCGCGCGCCCAGTCCTCGGCGGCGGCGACGAGGGCGCGGCCGATGCCGCGACGCCTCGCCGAAGGCTCCACGTACCAGCCTTCGAGGTACCCGACCCGGCCGGTGGTGCAGCCTTCGGCGATATTTCGGATCGACAGCTCGGCGAAACCGAGAAGGGATCCGCCTTCTTCGGCGACGAGCACGGCGAGCGGCTCGCGTGCCCGGCCGGCGAGGAAATCGTCGACTTCGTGCGGCTCGCTGTCCGGCCAGAGCGCGAGCCGCATCCGCAGCCAGGACGCGTTGTCCTGCGGACGGAGCTCCCTGACGTTCACTCGTCTTCTTCGTCGCGGAGCCGGTCGGCGTCGATCTGGGCCTGCGTGCGCGGCTCGTCGTCGGCGATCACCCGCAGCTTCGTCAGCCCGCGCATCTCGAGCTGCCGTACCCGCTCGCGGGTGAGGTTCATGATCACGCCTACTTCCTCGAGCGTGATCCCCTGTCGATCGGCGACGTCGAGCGCGCAGGTCTCGGCGAGCTCCCACAATTCCTTGTCGGGAAAGTTCATCTTCACCGAGCCGGTCCGAGGGTTCACGTCGACGTAGAGGTTGTACTTGCAGGAGACGTACGGGCACGGCCGCTCGCCCTCGACGCAGTCGCCGCGGTGTTTCGGGCGATTGGCGTCGAGCTCGGCCATCAGCGCCTGCAGCTCGGGGTCGATGCCGCCCGCGGCCGCCTGCTGGCGGAACATCCGCGCCATCTCCTTGCGACTCATCGTCCGCGCTCGCTGGCGCGGCTTATTTTCGGCGGGCGGGTCGTCCGGCATCACAGGGAGTGCGCTCCTCTTCGGCTCGCTCATCGGTCAAGGCCCCTTCCCGGGCTCTTCCCGTGCGGTGATTTCGGAAACGGTGCGTTCGATGTCCTTGACGAAGTCGGCGGCCTGGCGGCGGCCTCCTTCGAGCAGGCGCTCCAGCTCCTTGCGCCGCGACGGCTTCAGCTCCGCCCGCTCGGCCAAGGACTTGTCGAGGGCGGCGAAGAGCTCGTCGAGCGCGCGCTCGACGCCGTCGAGCTGGCCGCGGAAGAAGATGAACGAGCGCCGGATGTCCTCCAGCGTCATCCCCTCGTCCATCAGCGACTTGATTAAAGAAATTCGGCGCACCGCGGCCGCGGGATAGAGGCCGCGCGAGCCGCGGTGCTTGCCCTTCTCGCCCACCCGCCGGCTGCGCGGCAGAAGGCCGAGCTGCACGTACTTGCGGAACGTCGCCTGCGCGAGCTTCACGCCCTTGGGCGCGAAGAAATCGACGATCTGCGTCGCGCTGATCCCCTGCGCGTACTGCTCCTCCAGCGCGTCGAATTCGTCGGATTCGCGCTGCGCCATCCTACCCCCGATGCTTTCAGTAGCATCGCCTGAATGCATTCGCAGGAGTAGCGTATCTTGAATACCGTGTCAACTCCGGCGCCGGCGGACGGCGAAGACCAGCAGCATGAGGACGGCGAAGGCGATCATCGTGCCGCGGCCGGTGTGCGAGCAGCCGCCGCTGGGAAAGCCGACGGTGGTCTTCGCGACCGGCGTCGCCGGCGGCGCGCTCGGCGGGGTCTGCGCGACCGGAGCGGGGTCGGGTGCCGGCGGCGGGGCCGGATCGACGATGACACCCGCGTCGGGGTCGGGCGAGCCTGCGTCGGCCGGCCCCGCGTCGGGCGTTCCCGCGTCGGGAGGCGGCGGCAAGAGCTCGGGTGCGACGTCCGCCATCGTGGTCCCGATGATCGTCCGGTCGTGGTACAGGACGCCGACGCTGGTGATCGACGCGTTCCAGTAGAGACCCTGCTTCAGGTAGTTGTACTGGCCGGCGTTGATGGTCGGAACCGAGGTCTGGTCCAGCGCCTTCTGGCCGTCGTACCAGAGCTCGATCCAGCCGTTCACCGACCACTTGATGTGGATGACGAAGTCGTGCCAGACGCCGCGAACCAACGGCGCCTTCCAGAGCATCTGGGAGCCGTTGTGGTTGATCTCGATGCTCTCGCCGATGACGTCGAACTCGAGCGGCGGCGAGCCGCAGCAGCCGCTGTGGTGCCACTGGGTGAAGACCTGCCAGGTGTTGTTCGAGGGGAAGGTCGTCGGGAAGTAGGTGCTCCACGCGTACCAGTACTCGTCGCCCTCGACGAACGGGTAACCCCCCAGCTCGAGCTCGTTGCGGGTGCCGCTGGAGGAAACCTGCCCCTGGTGCAGCTCGACCCGCAGGGCGTAGTTGCCCTGGTGAACGGGCGAGTTGGCGACCGTCAGCATGCTCGCCAGGCCATCGACGCGGCTCCACTGGGAGAGGTCGCCGGTCTCATAGTCGCCGCGCCAGATCACCGTCGAGAGGAGTGCGAGAAGGAGGGTCACGGGTGCTCCGATCGGAGATGAGGTGGGTGCTCGTGCGCCGCCCCGAAGAGCAAACAGGCTGGCGTCGGCACAAACGTCCGGTGCGTGATCGGGTATTCCGTGAAAAACGAGCAGCCGCCTACTCGCTCAGGTCGACGTCGAGGCGGTGCTCGACGTTGTCCTTCACGTTCACTTCGGCGGCGCGCCAGTGCTCCATTCGCGGCGAGCCGACGCGGATCGAATGCTTGCCGGCCGGCAGCTCGATCAGGATCGGCGTCATCCCGCGCAGCGAGCCGTCGATGTAGACCTCGGCCTCGACCGGACGCGAGGTGACGCGCAGGTCGCCGTGGGCCGGAGCAGGGACGCCGGTGATCGCCGACTCCAGCAGTCGTTCACCCCGCGCCGCCGAGTGCATCAGCGCCAGGGGGAGGACGGCGAAGACGACGATCGCCGCGACGGCGACGATCTTGAGCAGCTTGCGGGACGGCGGCGGCACCGACGGGAAGAGCCTGGCCTCCTCACCGGTGCGCGTGATGCCCACCACGGGCCTGCCCGCAGGCACGGGCTCGGCGCGCTGCGCGCCCGGGCTCGTCTGGCGGGTGACGAGCGCTTCCGGCGCGTACTGGTTCAGCCACTGCGCGAGCTCGCGATCCGGGTCGGACGGCGGCGGACACGCGTGAAGCAGCGCCGCCGCCAGCTCCGACGCGCTCGAATGGCGATCCTGCGGCCGTTGGGCGGTGGCCTTTTCGATCACCGCGCGCAGCGCCGGGCCGCAATTGACGTCGGCGGCTTCGGCGACGACGCGGCCGAGGGAGAAGATGTCGGCCGCCGGTCCCACTCCGCGCCCGAGAGCCTGTTCCGGAGCCATGTAGCCGCGCTTGCCTTTCGGCGTCCCGGGCGCGGTGACCTCCGCATTTCCTGCGGCGCGAGCGACGCCGAAATCGCCCAGGTAGACCGCGCCCGACCGGCTGAGGAGGACGTTGTCGGGGGCGACGTCGCGGTGGACGACGTTCAGCGGCTTCCCGTCGCTGCCTACCGCCGTGTGCGCCGCGTGCAATGCGTGCGCGACCTGCGCGCCGACGTGCGCCGCCAGCGCCTCGGGCATCAGCGCATTCTGCCGCCGCGCCAGCTTGAGGACCGTCCTCAGCGACGCGCCGTCGACGAACTCGAGGACGAAGATCGGGCCGTGCTCGTCGGTCTCCAGGTAGTCGAGCGCGGCGACGATGCCGGGGTGGTGCAGGAGGCCGACCACCCTCGCCTCGTCGGCGAGCATCGCGGCGAGCCGCTCGTCGCCCCGCCGATCGGGGGCCAGAACCTTGAGGACGACGCGCCTTCGGAACGCGCCCGCTCCTTGCAATTCCGCGAGCCAGACCTCGCCCATCCCGCCCAGGCCGAGGCGCTGTTCAAGGACGTATCGACCGGAGATGAGGTCGCCCGGCTGCAGTTGACAGACCCTCCTGCGTACTTACTGTAGCGCCGCAACGCGGCATGGCGGAAGTGCCGCGGGAAAGTGTCGGGGACATGGAACACGCGGGGCGGCGCGGCGGTCGGTGTCCCCAAGAAAGTGTCGGGGACATGGAACACGCGCGGCAGCGCGGCGGTCCGTGTCCCCAAGTAGCGGTCTTGACTTGATCTGAGGGAGAAAATGGCGAAGAAGATCATCGGTATCGACCTGGGCACGACGAACTCCGTGGTGGCGATCATGGAGGGCCGCGATCCCAAGGTCATCGAGAACGAGGAAGGGCATCGCCTTACGCCGTCGGTCGTGGGTTTCACGAAGGAAGGTGAAATCCTCGTCGGGCAGGTCGCGCGCCGGCAGGCGATCACCAACCCCGAGAAGACGGTCTACTCGATCAAGCGGTTCATGGGCCGCAAGTACGAGGAGACGAGCAGCGAGCAGAAGCGTGTGCCGTACAAGGTCGTCAAGGGACCGAACGGCGACGCGATGGTCGAGATCGACGGCAAGCAGTGGAGCCCGCCCGAGGTCAGCGCGAAGGTCCTGCAGAAGCTCAAGAGGGCGGCGGAGAATTACCTCGGTGACACCGTCACCGAAGCGGTCATCACCGTCCCGGCGTACTTCAACGACGCCCAGCGGCAGGCCACCAAGGACGCCGGCAGGATCGCGGGACTCGAGGTGCGCCGCATCATCAACGAACCGACCGCGGCCGCGCTCGCGTACGGGCTCGACAAGAAGAAGGACGAGGTCGTCGCGGTGTTCGACTACGGCGGCGGCACGTTCGACATCTCGGTCCTCGAAGTCGGCGAGAACGTCGTCGAAGTAGTCGCCACCAACGGCGATACGCACCTCGGCGGCGACGACATGGACCAGAAGATCATGGATTGGCTGATCGCCGAGTTCAAGAGCGAGACCGGCATCGACGTCTCGCGCGACAAGATGGTCCTCCAGCGCCTGAAGGAGGCGTCGGAGAAGGCCAAGATCGAGCTGTCGTCGACGATGGAGACGGAGATCAACCTGCCGTTCCTCACCGCCGACGCCACCGGTCCCAAGCACCTGGTGAAGAAGCTCTCGCGGGCGAAGTTCGAGCAGATGTGCGAGGACCTCTTCCAGCGCGCGCTCGAGCCGACCAAGAAGTGCCTGGCGGACGCGAAGAAAAACCCCAAGGAAATCGACGAGGTGATCCTCGTCGGGGGCGCCACCCGCGTGCCCAAGCTGCAGCAGATCGTGAAGGACTTCTTCGGGAAGGAGCCGAACCGGTCGGTCAACCCGGACGAGGTGGTGGCGATCGGCGCGGCCGTCCAGGGCGGCGTGCTCACCGGTGAAGTGAAGGACATCCTGCTGCTGGACGTGACGCCGCTGACGCTGTCGATCGAGACGCTGGGCGGCGTGGCGACAGCGCTGATCCAGCGGAACACGACGATCCCGACCAAGAAGTCGGAGGTCTTCTCGACCGCGGCCGACGGGCAGACGAGCGTCGAGGTTCACGTCCTGCAGGGCGAGCGGCCGATGGCGCGGGACAACAAGACGCTGGGCCGGTTCCATCTCGATGGAATTCCGCCGGCTCCGCGCGGCGTGCCGCAGATCGAGGTGACGTTCGACATCGACGCGAACGGCATCGTCCACGTGGCGGCGAAGGACCGGGCGACGGGCAAGGAGAACAAGATCACCATCACTTCGTCGTCGGGTCTGTCGAAGGACGACGTCGAGAAGGCGGTCAAGGAGGCCCAGTCGCACGAGGCCGAGGACAAGGCGCGGCGCGACGAGATCGAGGTCCGGAACAAGGCCGACAACCTCGCGTATGCGACCGAGAAGTCGCTGAAGGAGCTGGGCGACAAGATCCCGGCGGCGACTCGCACGGACCTCGAGAGCAAGATCAAGGACGTCCGCGACGCGCTGGCCGGGACCGACGTCGAGAAGGTCAAGAGCGCGAGCGAGTCGCTGATGCAGGCGTCGCACCGGATGGCCGAGGAGGCGTACAAGGCCGCCGGCGGCGCGCCGGGCGGCGGTCCGACGCCGGGTGGCGAGGCGCCGCCGCCGTCGGGCGAGAAGAAGAAGGACGACGTCGTCGACGCGGAGTTCGAGGAGCAGAAGTAACGCTGCATCCGGGACTTCAGTCGATCCGAAGGCGTGACCCATCCCCGGGGTCACGCCTTTCGTTTATCAATGTGTCCCGGTCAACGTGTCCCAGCTAATGTGTCCCAAATGAAGGTTGCGACCTGGAACGTGAATGGCATTCGGGCGCGCGCGGTGGAGGTCCAGCAGTGGATCGACCGCGAGCAGCCGGATGTCCTTTGCCTCCAGGAGATCAAGTCGCCGCCGGAGAGCGTGCCGGAGCCGCTCTGCTCGATGGCCGGCTACTGGTGCTTCTGGCACGGCCACAAGGGGTACTCGGGGGTCTCGATTCACCTGAGGAAATCGACCTTTCCGGGGCGGCCGCGGTTTTCGCACCCGGAGTTCGACCGCGAGACGCGGATCGTCGAGGCGGCGGTCGGCGACCTCAAGTTCGCGTCCTGCTACGTGCCGAACGGCGGCAAGGACTTCGACGCCAAGCTGCGGTTTCTCGAGGGGCTCGAGAAGTACGCCGCTGCCCGCCACACGATGATCCTCTGCGGCGACCTGAACGTCGCCCGCGAGGAGCGCGACGTGCACCCCAAGCTGCGCAAGCAGGACCAGATCGGGACCACGCCGATCGAGCGCAAGCTGTTCGCGCAGATCCTCGGCCACGGCCTCGTCGATCTGGCGCGGAAGTTCTCTCCTGACGACGATCGGCTCTTCACCTGGTGGGCGCCGTGGCGGAACCAGAAAGAGCGCAACATCGGGTGGCGGATCGACTACGTGCTTGCGAGCGAACAGCTGGCGGCAAAAGCGTCGTCGTGCGCGTCGCACCGCGAGTTCGGGACCAGCGATCACGGCCCGACCCAGGCCGACTTCGACCTGCAGCCGCCGCAGTACGTCGGAGAGCCGGAGCCGCGGCCGTCCGCACCGGAGCCGCCGAAAACTGGACAGATTCCGCTACTTTAGATGCTTGCCTTTGCCCGCCGACCCCTGCGCGGCGGCGCCGCCGGCGTCCTTGTCCTTGCCCTTCGCGCGGCCGTGCGACGGCGTTCGGCCGTACCGCTTTCCACGGGCCTGCGGCTGTTGATCGGGCGGAATCTGCGGCGCGCCCGAACCGATCGGCTTCGGGTTCACGTTCATCTGCGGAGGTGAATCCGCCGGGCGCAGGAACTCGCCGCGCTTGTTCTTGCCGCGGGCCTGGTCGTTCGCATTCGCCCGGGCCCTCTCAGCCTGCGGCGTAGTCGAGTTGCGGATTCCCGTGCCGCCGCCCGGGCCTTCGTCGGTGCGGCCGCCGGCCATGCCGTTGGCGTCGCCGGACTCGATGCCCGCCCCCGGCACCGACGTCCGCTCCTCGCCGCCGGCGGTCGAGCCGATCGATCCGCGCTGCGAGCTCTCGGCCGTGCTGCCGCGATCGGCCGGCGTCGGCGCCGACCCCCGCTGCGCGGTGTCGCTCTTTCCTTCCTTGGTGCTCTGCGCGAGCGCCAGCGCGAGGATGATCGCGGCGATCACTTCGTGCCTCCGCGCTTGTGCGGCCGCTTGTGCTTGCGCGCGTGCCGGGCCTGAGGAGACGGCTTGCCGCGCGAATCGCCGCTCTTCCACTCGCTGCGCGGCGTGGCCGGGCCGCCCGGGACCGCTTCGAACTTCTCGGCCTCGGTCGGCGGCCGGTGCGCCTCGCGGTTCGCGCTGTTGTTCAAGGTCGAAGACCGCTCCGCCGTCTGGGCGACGAGCGCCGCAAGACCCAACGCGAGAATGGACGTCATACCGAAAGCTAGAACATCAGCGACGAGCCGGCAGAGCCAAGAGCGTGGTCATCACGTCGGCTTCGGACGAGTCATCCGTCTCGGCGGCAAGGCCGCCTGCACGCTCTCCGGCGCGGCGGCCGCCAGTTCGCACGCAGGTCGGCGTCGAGCGCGAGGATGATCGACTCCAGCGCTGCACCCGCTGCTCGAGCAGAGCAGGCACTGGTCCGAAGTACCGACGACCCCGCCGATGCTTTCAAAAAAAACTTCGGCGACCCGGACCAGGCCGGATCGCCGAAGGGTCAATCGTCAGTAAAACCGCTTACTTGCCCGGCGAGGCCGGCGTGGCGGCCGTCACGCCCGGATCGGCCGGAGTGGCGGGCGTCGCGGCGTTGGCGTTCGCCTTGCGGTTCTCGAGCAACTGCGCGCGCTTCTCGAGGCGCGCGCCGCGCTTCTCGCGGTGCTGACCCTGCTCCTCCATCCGCTCGCCGCGCTGCTCCTGGCGCTTCGCGGCGCGATCGAGCGCGTCGGCGGCCTGGTCGTGGCCCCCCGCGCGAAGCTGGTCCGCCTTCTCCTTCCTGGCGGCAGCCTTCTCTTCGAGCTTCTCACCGCGCTTCTCGCGGCGCTCGCCCTGCTTCTCCATCCGCTCGCCGCGCTTTTCCATCCGCTCCGCGCGGTCGGCGCGAGCGGCCACGGGCGCCATCAGCGCCAGAGCCAGCAACCACATCTTCATACATTCCCTCCCGAGGTCGTCGACTGCATCCTCGAGGCTGAACCGGCCGGACGCGGGCAGGTAAAAGCGTTACCCGGAGGCCAGCTCGGGAGCCGAGCGGCGCAGATGGCGCCGATCGTCGACGCGCGGAATCAGCGAGAGCAGCCGGGAGCGCTCGTCGGGATCGGCCGCCAGCGCGAGCGACGCCTTGGCGGCGAAGAGATCGAAGAAGGCCCGCAGCGCGCCCTGGGCCCTGATCAGCGCCGCCTGCTCGTCGGAGATCGGCGCCCCGGTCCCCGGCAGCTTGCCGAGGTCGCGAGCGAGGTCCTGGATGGTCTGGATGTCCTCGGCGAGGACGCCGAGATCTTCCTTCAGTTCCTTGTGCGCCTCGAGACCCTCGAGGATCCGCTGCAGCGCGCGCGCGACATGGGCCGGCTGCCGCGCGCTGAACGGTTGGCCGAAGCCGAGGTCGCGCGCCGTCTTGCGGCCGTCCGGTCCGCGCGAGAGGCGCAGGACCGCGCCGCGGATCGCCTGTGCGGTCGAGGCCGCGTCGGCGAGCAGGTCGGCCATCTCCGGCGTCCGCCCGCGGGCCGCGACCGCCGCCGCCGGCATCGCGGCGAGGTGCTCCTCGATCTCGCGGGCCAGATCGAGCGCGGCCTCGCCGTACGCCGCCGGCAGTCCGCGCCGGGACATCTCGGCAGCGTGCTCCCGCAGGGCCGCCACGACCGCCCGCGCCGCCTTCGCGTCGCCGAGGGGGTCGGTCTTGCAGGGCGCCGCCCCCTCCGCGTTGCGCTCCGCGCGCGTGAGCAGATCGCTGCGAGCGTCGTGGACGGACTTCTGGCTTCCGTTGCCGGTACCGTTCTTTCGGGCCATGACGGCCCTCCGTCGTGGTGTGATTCGAGGATGGGAGCGAGGGAATTCGAGTCCCGTTGAAACTGTGTCGCAAACGCTCGTGGAAGGCAACACCCCTGATCGGAAGGGTTACGGGTTGACCGTACGTCCGTTTAGCGGGAATTTCACGCCTTTTGGAGGACACACCATGGCGCGCACCGTCCGGGCAGGGCTCATCCAGTGTTCGAACGCGAAGTCGGAAGGGTCGGTGAAGGAGATCCAGGAGGCGATGTTCGAGAAGCACCTGCCTTACCTGGAGCAGGCCGCGCAGCGGGGCGTGCAGATCCTCTGTCTGCAGGAGGTGTTCAACGGGCCCTACTTCTGCCCGGCCCAGACGCCAGACTGGTACGACGCCGCCGAGGCGGTCCCCGGGCCGACCACCGAGCGGCTGCAGAAGTTCGCCGCCAAGAACCAGATGGTCCTCGTCGTTCCGCTCTATGAGCGCGAAATGGCTGGGGTTTATTACAACACGGCGGCGGTGATCGACGCCGACGGGAGCTACCTCGGCAAGTACCGGAAGAACCACATCCCGCAGACGGCGGGGTTCTGGGAGAAATACTACTTCAAGCCCGGGAACCTCGGGTACCCGGTCTTCAAGACCAAGTACGCGACGGTCGGCGTCTACATCTGTTACGACCGTCACTTCCCGGAAGGCGCGCGGCTTTTGGGCCTGCACGGCGCCGAGGTCGTCTTCAACCCGAGCGCGACGGTCGCCGGGCTCAGCCAGTACCTGTGGAAGCTCGAGCAGCCGGCGCACGCGGTCGCCAACGGCTACTTCATGGGCTGCATCAACCGGGTCGGGACCGAGGCGCCGTGGAACATCGGGAAGTTCTACGGGCACTCGTACTTCGTTGATCCGAGAGGCAATTTCCTCGCCGAGGCGAGCGAGGACAAGGACGAGCTGATCACCGCCGACTTGAACCTCGACATGATCGAGGAGGTCCGCCGCGTCTGGCAGTTCTACCGGGACCGCCGGCCGGAGACGTACGGCAACATGACGGAGCAGCTGCCGTGAGGACGTTGATCGAGAATGGGACGCTGGTCAGTCCAACCGACACGTTCGAAGCCGATCTGCTGATCGAGAACGAGAAGATCGCCGCGGTCGGACGGGGCGTCGCGTTCGGGCCGGTCGACAAGAAGGTCGATGCGCGCGGGAAGTACGTGATCCCCGGCGGCATCGACGTCCACACCCACATGGACATGCCGTTCGGCGGGACGACCAGCGCCGACGACTTCGAGTCCGGCACCCGGGCGGCCGCGTTCGGCGGGACGACGACGATCGTCGACTTCGCCATCCAGCCGCAGGGCGGGACGCTGAAAGCCGGGCTCGCGCAGTGGCACGAGAAGGCCGACGGGAAGGCCGTGATCGATTACGGCTTCCACATGATCATCCGCGAGGTGAACAAGCAGGCGCTGGCGGACATGGACGACCTCGTCAAGCGCGAGGGCGTCACCAGCTTCAAGATGTTCACCGCGTATCCGGGAGTTTTCTTCGTCGACGACGCGTCGATCTTCCGCGCGCTGCGGAAGACCGGCGACAACGGCGGCCTGATCTGCATGCACGCGGAGAACGGGCCGGTGATCGACGTGATCATCGAGGAGGCCAAGGCCCGCGGCGAGACCGCTCCCGCCTGGCACGCGCTGACGCGGCCGCCGCGGCTCGAGGGCGAGGCCTCGCACCGCGTCCTCGCGCTCGCCGAAGTCGCCAAGGTGCCGCTCTACATCGTCCATCTCTCCGCGGCCGAGGCGCTCGAGCAGGTGCGGCAGGCGCGCGACCGCGGGGTGCGTGCGTATGCCGAAACCTGCCCCCAGTACCTGTTCCTCGATCACCGCAACTACGAGGAGCCGGGCTTCAGCGGGTCGAAGTACGTGATGAGCCCGCCGCTGCGGATGCCGGGGAACGAGCAGCACCTCTGGCGCGGCCTGCAGCTCGACGATCTGCAGTGCGTCTCCACCGACCACTGCCCGTTCTGCATGAAGGAGAAGGAGCTCGGCAAGGGCGATTTCTCGAAGATCCCGAACGGCGCTCCCGGCGTCGAGACGCGCCTCTACCTCACCTTCGAGGGCGTGCGCAGCGGCAAGATCAGCTTGAACCGCTGGGTGCAGCTGAACTCGGCCGCGCCCGCGAAGCTGTTCGGCCTCTTCGGCAGGAAGGGCACGCTCGCCCCCGGCGCCGACGCCGACGTCGTGGTCTGGGACCCCGAGAAGCGCCACACGCTCTCAGCGAAGACCCACCACATGAAGGTCGACTACAACCCGTACGAAGGCCGCGAGGTAGTCGGCGCACCTACCCACGTCTTCAGCCGGGGCAAGCTGGTCGTCGAGGGCGGAAACTTCCTCGGGAAGAAGGGCGACGGGCGCTTCCTCAAGCGCGCCCTCACGCTCGCGTAGACCCGCGACAGAAAAATTGCCACTTTCCGCCGCGATGCGACAACAGCCTCAATCAAGGAGGCTGTCATGTTGCTCGCCGTTCTCGCCCTGCTCGCCGCTCCCACTACCCCTGCCATTGCGCCGCTGACGGCGAGCTACGACCCGCTGGCCAAGGGCTCGATGGGGTTTTCGTTCGCCTTCCCTGGCGGCGGCTATACGCCGGTCGGGACCGGCTCGACGATCGGCATCACGTACCTGCTCAACGACAACATGGCAGCGCGGGTCGACTTCGGCCTCGACGCGGTGGTCTCGCCGAGCGGCACGCCGGTCGTCTTCAACATCGGCATCGGCTTGCGCGCGTACCAGCTGCGCAGGGGCCCGGTGGCGATCTACATCTTCCCGCAGTTCAACTTCGGCCGTGTCAACGGCGGCGCGGGCGGAGCGACGGAGTTCATCACGCTTTCGGGCGGTGCCGGCGCGGAGTACTTCTTCGCCGATCATTTTTCGGTCGGCGGCCAGCTCGGCGTCGGCCTCAATTTCGGCAACCTCGGCGGCGCGGCGGGGTCTTCGGTGATCACCCAGCTGACCACGGCGACGTCGGGGCTCTTCGCGAGCGTGTACTTCTAGAAAACAACCGATGAACGCCTTTTTCGCCGCGCTGCTCCTCGCAGACCCGACCATCCAGCTCCTCCAGCAGCTCGCCGACGCGCACGGCCCTTCCGGATTCGAAGAGCCCGTGCGCCGGATCATGGTCGAACGGATGAAGCCCGCTTCCGACCGCCTGAAGTACGACGGGCTCGGGTCGGTGATCGCCGAGCAGGGCGATTCGGGACCGCGGGTGATGGTCGATGCGCACATGGACGAGCTGGGCGGCGTGATCCGCCGGGTCACGCCCGAGGGTTGGCTGACGATGCAGATGCTGGGCGGCTGGCTCGACCAGGCCCTCTTCGACCAGCGCTGGATCATCCTCGGCAGCAAGGGACCGGTCCACGCCATCACCGGCATCCGCGACATCCACATCGTGCCGCAGGACGAGCGGACCAAGGCGTACCCGCGCGAGATGGTCTTTCTCGACGTCGGCGCGAAGGACCCGGCCGAGGTCGCGGCGCTCGGGATCGCGCCCGGCGATCCGGTCGCGCCCGACGCGCCGTTCATGGTGCTGAACGGCAGCCAGAATTACCTCGGAAAAGCGTGGGACGACCGGATCGGGTGCGCGGTCCTCGTCCTCGCGATGGAGCGGCTGCAGAAGGCGCGCCATCCGAACCATCTCTTCTGGGTCGCGACGGTCCAGGAGGAGATCGGCCTGCGCGGCGCGCACACCGCGAGCGAGCTGGTGAGGCCCGAGGTCGGCATCGCGATCGAGGGCGGCGTCACCCGCGACGCGCCGGGCACGCACCCGGAGGAGGCCCAGGAGCTGCTCGGCCACGGCCCGGCGATGTTCCTGTACGACTCGAGTCAGCTGCCCAACCGCAAGCTGGTCGCGCTGGTCCGCGAGGTGGCGCAGTCGCAGCGAATCCCGCTGCAGACCGACCTCGTCCAGGGCTACGGCGACGATTCGGCCGAGATGCAGAAGGCGGGCGGCGGCGCGCCGACGATCAACATCGTCGTCCCGGTGCGGTTCACCCACTCGCACAACGGGATCGTCAACCGGCAGGACTTCGACCACACCGTCGACCTGGTGGTCGCCCTGCTCCAGCGGCTCGACGCGAAGACGGTGGAGTCCCTGCGCGCGTTCTGAGAGAATGCGGCGTCATGGACGCCAACTCGCTTCGCCGCAAGCAGAAGGAACTGCTCTTTCCCAACGTCGGGACGTACTACCAGGAGCCGCTCGTCGTCGAGTCGGCGAAGGGAATGTTCGTCAAGGACGTCGAGGGTCGGGAGTACCTCGATTTCTTCGGCGGCATCCTCACCGTCAGCGTCGGGCACTGCCATCCCCGGGTGACGGAAGCCGTCATCGAGCAGCAGAAGAAGCTGGTGCACGTCTCGACGCTCTACCCGACCGTGCCGCAGATCGAGCTGGCCGAGAAGCTGGTCCGGATCCGGCCGATGAAGGATCCCGCCAAGGTCTTCTTCACCAACTCGGGAACCGAGGCGAACGAGACGGCCGTCGCGGCGGCGAAGGAAGCGACCGGGCGGCAGGAACTGGTCGTGCTGCGCCACAATTACGGCGGCCGCGGGACGCTCGCGCTATCGATGATGGGCAACAAGTCGTACCGGCCGAAGACGCAGAGCGAGATCCCGTCGATCCGCTTCGCGCACTCGCCCTACTGCTACCGGTGCGATTTCGGGCTCAAGTACCCGGACTGCGGCGTCGCCTGCGCGAAGGATCTGAAATCGCTGATCGAGACCACCACCGACGGCGAGATCGCGGCGTTCATGGCCGAGCCGATCCAGGGGGTGGGCGGATTCATCGTGCCGCCCAAGGAGTACTTCCAGATCGCGCTGCCGATCGTGAAGAACGCAGGCGGCCTGTTCATCGCCGACGAGGTCCAGACCGCGTGGGGCCGGACGGGCGAAAAGTGGTGGGGAATCGAGCACTTCGGCGTCGAGCCGGATCTCTTGACCAGCGCCAAGGGGATGGCCAACGGACAGCCGATCGGGCTGACGATGGCCCGCGCCTCGGTCGCCGACAAGAACGCGTTCGGGAACATCTCGACGTTCGGCGCGAGCCCCCCGAGCATGGCCGCGGCGATCGCGACGATCGGCGTGATCGAGGAGGAGAAGCTGCTCTTCCAGTCGCAGATCCTCGGCAAGGCGCTTCGCGACGGCCTCGAGGGTCTCGCCGAGCGGTTCCAGGGGATCGGCGACGTCCGCGGCATGGGCTTGATGCAGGCGATCGAGCTGGTCAAGGATCGCGGGACGAAGGAGCCGGATGCGCAGGCGGCCAACAAGCTGATGGAAGCGACGAAGAAGCGCGGCCTTTTGGTTGGCAAGGGCGGCCTCTACGGGAACACGATGCGGATCGCGCCGCCGATGACGGTCTCGAAGGGACAGGTCGACGACGCGCTGCGGCTGCTCGGGGAGGCCCTCGCGGAGGCCGTGAAGCAATGAGAAGGTCGCTGCTGGCGCTGTTGCTCGTCGCTGCGTGCAAGAAGGACGCGAGGCCGCCGTCGCTGGGAGAAGCGATTTCGGTCGAGCAGCCGGGCGGCTCGGCGACGACGCTCTTCTCGCAGGGGAGCGAGATCCCGACCAGCGCGACCGAGGGTTTCACGACCGGGCACGATGGCGACAAACGCATTCTCATCCACGTTTTGCGCGGCGGCGGAAAGACGGCGACCGCGCTGCACAGCGATGGTTGGTGGTCGGTCGACGGCATCACCGTCGCGCGGGCCGGGGAGCCGAGGGTGCAGGTCACGTTCGAGGTCGACAACCAGGGGCAGCTCTCGTTGTCGGCGCGCGAAGAGGACCACAAGCTCGCGGTGCGGAAGATCGAAAAAGGCGCCGACAAGCTGGCGGCCTCGCCGCTGACCGAGCCCGACGACGACGAGGACACCGACGAAGACCCGGAATAGGTGCGCGTGGGCCGGGTCGGATCCGGCGATGATCGCGTATCACGACGAGGAATGGGGCCGGCCGGTCCACGACGACCGGGTGCTGTTCGAGTTTCTCACCCTCGAGGGGGCGCAGGCCGGGCTGTCGTGGAGCACGATCCTCCACAAGCGCGAGGGGTACCGGCGCGCGTTCGCCCGATTCGACCCGCGTAAAGTCGCGAAATTCGACAGGTTTCAAGTCGAGCGGCTGATGAAGGACCCGGGCATCGTCCGGAACCGGCTCAAGATCGAGTCGGTGATCGCGAATGCGCGCGTGATCCTCGAGCTCGGCGAGTCGCTCGATTCCTGCCTGTGGAAGTTCGTGGGCGGCCGGCCGATGAGACGGCGGCGTGGGCCGGTCCCGGCGACCACGCCCGAGTCCGACGCGATGAGCAAGGACCTCAAGAAGCGCGGCTTCCGATTCGTCGGCTCGACCATCTGCTACGCGCTGATGCAGGCGTGCGGGCTGGCGGACGACCACGTCCAGGGCTGCTTCCGCTCCTAGGCAATGTGTCCCAGTCAATGTGTCCCAGGTCCCCCCGCTCCTAGGCAATGTGTCCCAGTCAATGTGTCCCATTGACCTCTGCAAAGGGGCGCGGCGCGCTGTTATCCTTGGGCGCGAATGCCGAACCCGATCGCGCTGGCGATTCCTTTCTTTTTCCTGCTCATGGGCGTGGAGATCTGGCTCGCCCGGCGCCGGGGCTTGAAGCTGCATCGGTTCACGGATTCGGTCGTCGATCTGTCGTGCGGGATGACGCAGCAGATCCTGCTCGTGTTCTCGATCGCGGTGCTGGCTGGCGGGTATAACTGGCTGTATCAGTTCAGGATTTTCAGCTTCTCGCCGCGGAGCGTCTGGCCCTGGGTGATCGCGTTTTTCACCATCGACTTCGTCTACTACTGGTGGCACCGGCTGTCGCACGAGATCAATGCCCTCTGGGCGGTGCACGTGGTTCACCATCAAAGCGAGGACTACAACCTCGCCGTCGCGCTGCGGCAGGCGGTGTTGAGCGTGTGGACGATCTGGCCGCTGCACCTGCCGCTCGCGCTGCTCGGCGTACCGCCGGTCGTGTATCTGGTGATGGATTCGCTTTCGACGCTCTACCAGTTCTGGATCCACACCGAGCTGATCGGGAAGCTCGGCTGGTACGAGTGGATCTTCAACACGCCGGCGCAGCACCGAGTCCACCACGCGGTGAACCCGCGCTACCTCGACAAGAACTATGCGGCGACGCTCTCCATCTGGGACCGGCTCTTCGGCACGTTCGAGGAAGAGAAGGAGCAGCCGGTGTACGGGCTGGTCAAGCCGCTCGGGTCGTTCGACCCGATGTGGGCGCAGATCCATCACTTCTTCGACATCGCCCGCCGGACTAGAAACTATCGTGGATTCGATAAGTTGCGCGTCTGGCTCAAGGGGCCGGAGTGGGACTTCCCGCCCGCTCCGGAGATCACTCGCGCGCAGCAGCGCAAGCACGACGTGCAGCTGTCGGCGGGTGAAGCAGCGGTGTTGTGGGTGATGCTCGTGCTGGCGATCGTCGGGACCACCGCGCTGTTGTGGAGTCAGGACCTGTGGTCGATGTCGCGCAAGCTCGCGCTCGCGGCGGCGCTGCTCGTAATGATCACCGGCTTCGGCCTTCTCCTCGAGAGGAGAAAGGCGGCGAGCGCGAGCAGTGTCGCGCCCGGGCCGGCATGAGCGTGCGAGCAGCCGCAGCCGCCGTTGGACGTGCCTGATTCGGTCAGCGTGATCGGGTCGCTGTTGCACGTCACCGTCCGCGCGCCGCGCGGGTAGACGTCGCAGATGCCCTGGATGTCGTCGGAGCCGAGGACGCGCTTGGAGGTCTCGCCCTCGGGGGCGGTCGCGTACATCGTCGCGTTGAGGTCGGTCGTGTGATCGAGGCCCAGGGTGTGGCCGGCCTCGTGGGTGATCGTGTTCTGGATGTCGATCCGCACGCATCCGGTCTGGTTCTGGTCGACGCAGGGGGGGCCGTCGACGGCGGTGAAGATGAACTTGGTGCCGTCGGTGCCGACCGAGTCGTTGATCTCGATGTCGGTGTCGTTGATCTGGCCGGTGAAGCGGTTCGAGGTCGTCGTGGTCGTCGCGATCACGCCGTCGCCGTGGTCCCAGCAGTCGTAGGCGTTGGCGCAGCCGGACTGGACGCCGAGGCAGCTGTCGCCGGGCGGAACGACGCCGCCGTTCTTGCCGTTTCCGCAGCGGCGGGTACGCCAGAGGACGAGATTGCGGTTGTACTGGCCGGGGAAGTAGCCGACGACGCGGTTTTTCGGGTCGAGCGAGAGGCCCTGGTCGGGGAAGGCGAGGTCCGAGCACCCGACGTCCGCCCAGGTCTGGAAGCTCTTGCGGATGGCGGTGAAAGCCTGCGCGGCGGGCACGTCGGGCGTGCCTTGGGCGTCGATCTGAAACGGGTGTCCCCGCGTCGACCACCAGATGCAGACGTTCCCGGCATTCACGGACCGCTTGTAGGCCAAGGCTGGACCGGCGCACAGGCACGCTGCGGCTACAAGCGCACCGCGGAGGCGCAGAGGACGCGGAGAAAAGCTTTTTTTTGAAAAAAAACCTCCGCGCTCTCCGCGCCTCCGCGGTGCGCTTTTGCTCTTGCGGAACGCGAGCCATGCGAGAGGCGCCAATGCGAGCACGGACGCGCCGGACGAGGAGCAGCCGTGGGCGGAGCAGGATTTGGCGACGTCGAGGGCGCCGAAGAGGACGTTCGCCTTGCCGGAGGCGGCCACGAGACGGGCGTCGAGACGGCGCACCGAGTGCAGAATGTCGGATCCGACCGCCGCGAGCAGGCGGCCCTTGCCGTCGCGGACGAGCGTGGTTCGCTCGATCACGCTGTCGGCGCTGAGCAGCTCGAGCACCGAAGCATCCGGCGCGCGGTCGACTTCCACGACCACGTCTTGACCGGTGAGGATGCGGTCGTCCTCGTCGAGCCGGTCGTCCAATTCGAGGCAGGACGGCAGAAGGCCGGTCAGCTCCGGCGCGATCTCGGGCGAGACGGCGGCCGGCAGGAGGAACGTCAGGCCGTCGCGATCGTCCTGCGAGGGGGCCCGCCGCGGACCGGGCGCGATCGACGGAAACATCACGTCCTGCTGCAGCGCCTGGAACGTCGCCGCCGGTAGAGCCGAGCAGGACGGGGTCTGGGTGTCGAGATCGCCGCAGGGGTGGGCGAGGCCGAGCGCATGGCCCATCTCGTGCTCGGCGATCGACTGCACGTCGAGCGCGGAGGTGCTTCCGTCGGTGGCCCAGTCGAAGTCGGCCGCGTTCAAGTGGATTCGCGCCGAGACGATCGAGTGGCCGGAGACGAAGATCTCGGTCGAGCCGGCGGCGTCGCGGCCCCCGGGGAACCCGGAGCCGGTGTCGAAGTCAAAGAGGATCTCACCGGGAAGCGGATCCCGCGGGTGGATCTGGCCGAGATATCGGACCGGAACGTGCGCGGTCTCGATCGCCTGCCACGCCTGCGCGGCCATCGTCAGCGCCGCGCGCAGGTCGCCGCCCGGTTTGAGGCGCAGGCCGGCGGGCGGATCGATCAGGCGGACGGTGACCAGGCCGTCGCCGGCGAAGGACCACCGCTCGACCTGGCCGTCGAGCGCGAGGTGCGTCTCGAAGGCCAGCAAAACTGCCAGAAATACGGTCACTTGCGGGCGCTCCGCAGCACGCGGGCGCGGAGCTCGTCGAGCGGGAGGTCGTCGCTCTCCGACGCGGCGCAGCCGACGCACTGCAGGCCCTTCCGATCGCGGATGGCGCGTTTCGGCAGTCCCGAAGGCGGCCCGACGGCAAACTTGCCGAGCGCCAGCCGCTCTACTGAATATACTGCGATCGATCGTTCCCGAAGGAAAACGACGACTTCTTCGCCGGCGCGGAACTCCGCCACGCCGGAGACCGTCTGCGAAAGCTCGCCGATCGAGCCTCCGGGCACGACGACGGTGATCGCGCGCCGCGGATCGCCCTTCCACGTCTCGATCGTCCGGAGCACGACCGCGGTGAAGATCTGTCCGCCGCCCTTCCCCCAATCGCTCGACGTCCGGACGACGGAGGCGTGCACCACCGCGTCCGAAACCGCGGTCAGCGACTCGACGTCGGCCGGCCCGCGCACGGTGCTGGCGAGCAGCAAAAAAAGCGACAGCATCGCGATCATCGTACTACGGGATCGCGCCGGCCCCCGGGGCACGAGGATCGCAGTCGGCGATGCGCCACCCCGTCGAAGGCTCGATCTCGACGCCGCACGCTTTGCCCCACGGAGTATCGAAGAAGCCCTCGCCGGCGTCGGGATCGAGGGCATCGGAGCCGAAGCCGAGCTTGTGCCCGCGCGCCTCCAGCGCGTGAGCGGTCGCGGCCTCGAGCGCGTCGTCCTCGGCGTGCAGCACGTCGGGCAGCAGGTTGTGGTGCAGGCGGGGCGCGGCGATCGCGCGATCGACGGTCATCCGATCGTCGACCATGTGGATGATCGCCTGCGCCACCGTGGTCGGAATCGTCGACCCGCCGGCGGCGCCGATGGCGACGAGGAGGTCGCCGTCGGGGGTGAAGACGAGCGTCGGCGCCATCGAGCTCAAGGGCACCTTGCCCGGACCGGGTGCATTTTCGACGTCGCCGCGCAGGCCGTAGGCGTTGGCGACGCCCGGCGCCACCGCGAAATCGTCCATCTCGTCGTTGAGCACCACGCCGGTCCCATCCTTTCGCGCAGCGCGAAGAGCCGCTTTTCGGCCTCGGCCATGACGTGGAGGAAGCGCTCCGGCCGATAGCCGCCGGCGCGCGGGTCCTCGCGCTCGAGGACGTTCAAGAGCGCGCCGACGATGAAGCCGCCCGAGGACGGCAGCGGCATGGTGGCGATTCGATGGCCGCGGTACGTCGTGACGAGCGGCGCGTGCTCGCGGACCTGCGCGTGGGCGAGGTCGTCGAGCTCGAGGATGCCGCCTTTCGACTTGACGGCATCGACGAGCGCGCGGGCGATGCGGCCCTTGTAGAAGGCGTCGGCGCCGTGCTCGCCGATGGCGTGCAGGGTGCGCGCGAGCTCGGGCTGGATCAACCGATCGCCCGGCTCCAGCGGCTCTTTTTCTCGATTAAGAAAAAGACGTGTTGATTCAGGATCTTGCAGGAGACAATCGAGTCGCTCCGCGGCCGCGCGGTGGAAGTGGAGATCGATCTGGAACCCGCGCTGGGCGAGTTGCTCGGCGGCGCTGGTGAGCTGCGAGAGCGGCCTGGTGCCGAAGCGCTTCGCCAGCTCGACATAACCCTTCGTCGCGGCGGGAACGGCGACGCTCAAGGGCCCCATGTTGGCGAGGTCCTGCCGCGGCTGGCCGTCGACGATGTACATGTCCTTCGTCGCCTTCGCCGGCGCGACCTCGCGGAAGTCGAGGACGTGGACCCTCTTCTCCTTCGCCGTGTAGACGAGCGCGAACCCGCCGCCAGCGAGGCCGGAGCTCTCGGGTTCGGTGACGCTGAGCGCGAAGGCAGCGGCGACCGCCGCATCGATCGCGTTGCCGCCGCGCCGCAGGATCGACGCGCCGGCGTCGGCCGCGAGCGGATTCGCAGCGGCGACTGCGCCTTTCGGGGAGATGGCCGGGAACGCGAGCAACAGGGCGAGTAGCACGGCCGCGCAATATAGGGGTTGCGGACAGGGAACGGAAAAGGAAAGGGAAAGGGCGAGGGTTGAGGAGCTTCGGCAAGGGACCATGACCCTCACCCGCCCGCTCGCCTTGTCCGTTCCCTTTCCCTTTCCGTTCCCTGGCCCTCGCCGTTCTGATATTCCGCCTGCTTCGTATGTCCGTCCGGGTTCGATTCGCTCCCTCTCCGACCGGTTACCTCCACATCGGCGGCGCGCGCACGGCGCTCTTCAACTGGCTGTGGGCGCGCAAGCAGAAGGGCACGTTCGTGCTGCGGGTCGAGGACACCGACCAGTCGCGGAGCACGCAGGAGTCGGAGCAGGCGATCCTCGACTCGATGAAGTGGCTCGGGCTCGACTGGGACGAGGGGCCGATCGTCGGCGGGCCGCACGCGCCCTACTTTCAGATGCAGCGACTCGCGACGTACGAAAAGCATGCCGAGGCGTTGATCGCGCGCGGCAAGGCATACCGCTGCGATTGCACCAGGGAGACGCTCGACAAGCTGCGCGAGCAGGCGGCGAAAGAGAAGCGCGGGTTCAAGTATCCGGGGACGTGCCGCAACAAGGACCTGCCCAAGGGCACTCCTGGAGCCGTGGTGCGCTTTCGCATGCCGGACGACGGCGCGACGGCGTTTCGCGACCTCGTCAAGGGCGAGATCACGACGCAGCACAAGGAGCTGCAGGACGAGGTGATCCTGCGAGCCGACGGCGTCCCGCTCTACAACTTCGGCGCGGTCGTCGACGACATCGAGATGAAGATCACGATGGTCGCGCGCGGCGACGACCACGTGGTGAACACGCCGCGGCAGATCCTGATGTACCAGGCGCTGGACTATCCGCTGCCGACGTTCGCGCACCTGCCGATGATCCTCGGCGCCGACAAGCAGCGGCTGTCGAAGCGGCACGGCGCGGTGAGCGTTCTGCAGTATCGCGACGAGGGGTATCTTCCGGGCGCGCTGGTGAACTACCTCGCGCGCCTCGGGTGGTCGCACGGCGATCAGGAGATATTCAGTATATCGGAATTGATCGAGAAGTTCGACTGGGAGCACGTCGGCGCGACGGCGGGCGTGTTCAACCCGCAGAAGCTCGAATGGCTGAACCAGCAGTGGATCAAGACGACGCCGGCTTCCGGGATTGCGCGGCTGACGGGCGCGCCGCCCGAGTTCGTGAAGCTGATGCAGGAGCGCGCGAAAAACCTGAATGAAATCAGGGATGCATGGGCGGCTTACATGGCGGACGAGCTGCCGCGCGCGTACGACGAGAAGGCCGTCGCGAAGCAGCTGACGGCAGAGAGCAAGCCGCTGTTGACCGAGGCGCGCGAGTTGATTGGGCGGACCTTCGAGCAGGGGCCGGAGGCGATGGAGCACGCCTTTCGATCGTTCGCGGAGACCCGCGGGCTCGGCCTCGGCAAGGTGGCGCAGCCGGTGCGGGTGGCGGTGACGGGGACGACGGTGAGCCCGCCTCTCTTCGAGACCATCACCCTGCTCGGTCGCGAGCGGACGCTGCGCCGGATCGACGCCGCGCTGGAGAAGATCAAATGATCCTGCTCGTCCTCGCGCTGCTCGCCGCGCCGGCGGAAGGTTTCAAGGCGCGCGGCTTCATCCTCCCCGACGGCGCAGTCAAGATCGACGACGACCGCTACCGGCTGCCGCAGCCGTGGGACGAAGCCATCAAGTACTACCGGCGCGCCTATCCGCCCTCGAAGTATCCGCGCCACAACCTGCACAGCCAGACGCCGGTGCGGGCGGTGCACATCGACAACCCGTCGGGGATTGACTGGGACGGCGTGAACATCTACGAGGCGAGCCGCGGCGAAGTGCGCCTCTTCATCCTGCCCGGGAAAGAGCCGCCGCCGGAAAAAACGAAGTGACTCGCGAGCCCCGCGTTCAGGTTGCGCGGCACAGGTGACTCCGGTAAATAGTCCGGCCTTTCGATTCCTTGGGGGATCGTCTAACGGCAGGACGGCGGGCTCTGACCCCGCTAATCTTGGTTCGAATCCAAGTCCCCCAACCAACTTGACGCCGCCCTACGCGGCGGGTATCAGAGCAATTGTCGGGGACATGATGAGAACACGCGAATGCGTGTCAGCGTGTTCCCCAGGAAGGCGCGGCCCCATCGTCTAGCGGCCTAGGACGGAGGCCTCTCACGCCTCAAACATGGGTTCGAATCCCGTTGGGGTCACCACTCGGCCCGGCTCGGTGAGAGAGCCGGGCCATTTTTTTTCGAGCGAGACCCAGGTTTTGGGACGGCCTTCCGACGTGACGAACGTCACTTCCCGGAAGCCTTAACCATGGCATGCGCTCGCGTGTCTGCACGCCGTCTGGAGGCTCGCCCATGCGCCGTCTCGCCTGTCTTGCTGTCGTCGCCGCCTGTGGAGGCGGTTTTTCCGCGCTCGATCCCGCCACCGCGGCGGCCGCCGATGCGGTGACGCAGCTCGAGCAGTCGGGGGTCGCGTGTGAGCCGGCGCCGAGCACGGCGGCGGTCGCGGCGTGCGCGAGCAAGGCGGCCGGCGACCCGTGTCAGCTGAGCAAGGACGAGCGCACCATCGACGGGACCTGCCGTTCGGTCGGAAGCGTGGTCGCGTGCGTGCCGAATCCGCCGCCTCCGCCGCCGCCGTTCGCGGCCTGCACCGGAAAGCATGCCGGCGATCCGTGCTCCTTCACCGACGATGACGACGACGACGGGACCCGGACCGGGACCTGCCGGCTGCTGCCGCATCGCGACGTCCTGATCTGCGCCGCGCCCGAGGAGGAGCCGCCGATCGTGACGGCGTGCGACGGGAAACAGGCCGGCGACGCCTGCGCCGTCTCGGACGATGGCCACACGCGGAGCGGATCGTGCATCGCGCTGCCGGTGAACGGGGTCCTGGCCTGCCTTCCGGGGCCGGTCGCGGCACTGCCGCCGGTCGCGGCCTGCGCCAGCAAGAGCGCAGGCGATGCGTGCTCGTTCGCTGCCGGCGACAAGACCGTCGACGGGTTCTGCCGCGCGCTCGGCGAACATCTCTTGGTGTGTCTCCCGCCGCTGCCGACTCCGCCGCCGCCGCCGCAGGTGGCGGTCGACGCCTGCGCGAATCACGGCGAGGGCGACAGCTGCTCGTTCACCTGGAAGGAGCACACGGTGAGCGGCGCGTGCCGGGACGAGCCGGACGGGACGACTTTGGTCTGCGCGCCCCTGTGCGTGAAAGGCGGCTGAGGGACGGGGAACGGAAAAGGAAAGGGAACGTTCAAGGCGAGGAAAAAGGGGAGGATTCGGCCCGAGGGCCCTTTCACCCTTCCCTCACCCTCGCCTTGTCCGATCCCTTTCCTTTTCCGTTCCGAAATCCCTAAGCCGCTCGGGCGGTCCGGTCGGTCCGGGTCCAGGTCTGGCCCTGGGCGCCGCGGCTGTACTTGACGAATCCGACCAGCAGCGCGGCGTTCATCTCGACGAAATGGGCGGCGGCGTCGGCCACCGCGCGAAGCCGCCGCGGCGACATGCCGAGCAGGGCCACCGCCGCGAGCGCGTACGCGCCGCACTGGCCGAGCAGGACGATCGAGTAGAAGCGGCTGCCGTGGGCGAGGAAGAGGTTGGCCACCAGCGCGACGACCATCGCGTGCGGCACGAACCAGCGCAGCACCTTGTGCGACCAGAGCGCGAACGCGGTGAACCCGTGGCGCGGCGAGAGGAGGTCGCGATGCTGCGAGAGCGCGCGGAAGCAGCCGGCGGCGATGCGGACGCGCCGGCGGTATTCGCCGCCGTGGTCGGGCGCGGCCTCCTCGTGGGCGACCGCCTCGGGCTCGTAGCGAACCTCGCTGCCGGCTTCGAGAACGCGCAGGGCAGCGACGAAATCGTCGACCACGGTCCCCCCCGGCAGCGGCGGGAAGAGGTGCCGGCGGACCGCGTAGATGCCCCCGTTGGCGCCCATCACGCAGCCGCGGCGCGATTCGTAGAGCTTGAGCAGGCTCTCGAGCTTCCAGTACGCGGTCTCCGCGACCGGCGCGCCGAGCGGCGAGTGGAGGCGCAGGCGGCCGCAGACGAGGCCGACGGCGTCTTCGCGCAGCGGCTGCACCAGCCGCCGGATCGCGTCGCGCTCGAACTCGGTGTTGGCGTCGGTCATGACCAGCACCTCGCCGTGGGCGATCCCGACGAGACGGCTGAGCACGCCGGCCTTGCCGCAGCGTTCAGCGCGCGACAGCTTGACGCCGCGGCCGGCGTAGCGCTGGACGATCGCGTCGGTCTCGTCGGTCGAGGCGTCGGAACCGACGAGGATCTCGAGCTTGTCGGCGGGGTAATCCTGGGCGAGCAGGTTCTCGATCCGCGGGCCGATGCAGTCGGCCTCGTTGTAGGCCGCGATCAGGACGGAGACGGACGGGAGGCCGATCTGCGCCGGCGGGCGGCGGCGTTCGTCGCCCCCGAGGTACTGCCAGGCGCCGCGCGCTTGTCCGACCGCGTCGAGGACGATGAGGACGAGCGGATAGAGGACGTAGGTGTGGAGGATCGCGCCGACGGCGAGCCAGAAGAGGATCGCGAGCATGCGCTTGCAGTCAGCAATCTACGTGCCTTTTTACGGGGAAAAGGACAGGGAACGGAAAGGGGAAAAGGAAAGGTTGAGGGCGAAGGTTTGGGGCTTGCGCGACGGTTCCGTGGCCTTCCCCGAACCGTAATCCTCGCCCTCTCCGTTCCCTTTCCCTTTCCGTTCCGAAATCCCTTACCGCCATGGGAAAGGAATTTCCCACTGGTCAGGGTCCCGGCGGAAGCAGCGCGAGCAGGCGTTTCGCCCGTTCGTGCTGCGGGTTCTCCTTCAGGACCCGGGTAAGCACGTCCCGGGCCGCCCCGGGTTCCTGCCGATCGAGCGAGATCGCGGCGACGTCGACCTGGGCGCGCAGCAGCTGAGGGTCCGCCTGGCGGGCCACCGCGAGCGCGGCGAGGGCGCGATCCTGCTTGTCGCGACCGGCGGGACCGGAAAGAGCGAGGGTTGCGCGGGTCCAGGCGATCCATGGATCCTGCGGCGCGACGAGCTCTGCGCGATGCAGCGAGACGACCCCGAGCTCCGGCGCGCCCGCGAGCGCCGCGTGCAGGGCCATCGCGCGAAGGGCGTACGTGTCCTCGCGATCGTCCTCGATCGCCGCCTTGGCTGCCGCGAGCCCTTCCTGCATCGATCGGGTCGCCTTGCGCGCGTACTCCTCGGCTTCCTGCTTCGGGACACGCGCGGAGAGATCTTTCTGCGCGGCGGCCTGGAGCAGCAGCGCGAAGGCGCGCTCGCCCTCGGGACCGGCTTCGCCGGGCGCCAGCCGGGCCGCCTCGGTGAAGAGCGCCGTCGCCTGCTCGAGGCTGCCGCGATCGTCGCGCAACAAGAGCTGTCGCGCCTTCTCGAGCCGCTCCTGCGCCCGCCTCGGCAGGCCGGCGAATCGCATCTCGACCAGCAGCGCGACGCCGAGAGCGACCACCGCCGCGATCGCGACCCACATGCCCTTCCGCCGCGGCTGGTCGGGCCGGCGCGGCGCGAGCGCGTGCGCCAGCGCCTCCGGTGAGACTTTCCTCTCGGTCACGCCCGGGTCGGTCGGCGTGTAGACCGGCAACAGCGGCCGCTGCACCGTAGGCGTGTCGAGGCGCGACGGCGCGACTTTCGCCGGCACGGCCGCCTCGAAGATCGAGAGGCACCGGCCGCATTCGACCTTGAACGCGGCGCCCGCCGCCGCGACCCCGTCCTGCAGCGAAAACAGCGCCTGGCAGCCCTGGCAGCGGATCAGCATCAGCTCTTCTCGGCGGCGTCCTTATCGAGCCCGAACGCAGTATGCAACGCCCGGACGGCCAGCTCCGAGTACTTCTCGTCGATGATGCAGGAGATCTTGATTTCACTGGTGGAAATCACGCGGATGTTGACGCCCTCGTCGGCCAGGACCTGGAACATCCTGGCGGCGACGCCGGCGTGGTTGCGCATCCCGACGCCGACGATCGAGACCTTGGCGATCCCCTCCTCGTGCTCGACCTTCCCCGCCGCGATCTGCTTGCCCATCCTGCGGACCAGCTCGTTGGTCTTTTCCATGTCGAGGCGGCCGACGGTGAAAGCCATGTCGGTGCGGCCGTCCTCGTGGGCGGGGGTCTGGACGATCACGTCGACGACGATGCCCTGCTCGGCCAGCGCGCCGAAGATCTTCGCCGCGATGCCGGGCTTGTCGGGAACGTTGCGGATGACGAAGCGCGACTCGTCGCGGGTGAGCGCGATGCCGGAAACGACCACGTCCTCCATCGCCTTGTCCTCCTCGGTGACGAGCGTGCCGGGGTCATCGGTGAAGCTCGATTTGACCCACAGCGGGACCTTGTACTTCATCGCGAATTCGACGCTGCGGATCTGGAGCACCTTCGATCCCAGCGAGGCCAGCTCGAGCATTTCCTCGTACGAGATTCGATCGAGCTTGCGCGCCCTGTCGCAGATCCGGGGGTCGGTGGTGTAGACCCCGTCGACATCGGTGTAGATCTCACACGCGTCGGCCTTCAGCGCGGCGGCGAGGGCCACCGCGGTCGTGTCGGAGCCGCCGCGGCCGAGGGTGGTGATGTTTCCGCCCTCGTCGATGCCCTGGAATCCCGCCACCACGGCGATTTCTTTTTTCTTCAGCGAATCCCGTAGCTTGGAGTCGTCGATGCTGCGGATCCGGGCGTTGGCGAAGGCCGAGTCGGTGAGGATCCGCACCTGGTGGCCGAGAAAGCTGCGGGCCTTGCCTTTCATCTCCTGGATGGCGAGCGCGAGCAGGCCGACCGAGACCTGCTCGCCGGTCGAGACCACCACGTCCTGCTCGCGCTGGCTCGGCCGCTTCGCGATCTCGCTGGTCAGCTTGAGGAGCCGGTTGGTCTCGCCGGCCATGGCCGAGACGACCACCACCACGTCGTGGCCGTCCTTGCGCGCCTTGATCGCGCGGCGCGCGACGTTGCGGATGCGGCCAACGTCGCCGACCGACGTCCCGCCGTACTTCTGGACGACGAGCATTCTCTAGAAGTGCCAGGTGCCGACGTCACCGCCCGAGCCGTTCGAGGTGCCCGAGCCTTCGACGAAGAAGAGCACGACCGACGCCGCGACCAGCGCGCCGCCGGCGATGGCGAGGATGGTCGCCTTCTGCCCGAGCGACTTGTTGGCGTCGTACTGCGCCTTGAGGGCGGTGTAGTTGGCGTCGGGCTGCTTGAGAAGCTGGGTCTGGTAGACGTTGTCCGCCGACTTCATCTCGTTGCCGGCGATGAGGCCGCCGGCGACCAGGCCGAGGCCGGCGCCGCCCACGATCCACGTCCAGGTCCGTCCGCGCGACGCCTGCGCGACCGGCTGCGGGCGCGGCGCCATCGGAACGGGCGCGGGGGCGACCTTCGGCGCCGGCGCGGGCGGCGGCTTCACCACCGGCGGCGGCGCGACCTCGGCGACGAGTCCGCCCTGCCCGCTGGTATCGACCCGCCACGGCTTGTCGGGGTCGGCCGATCGGCCGGGGCCGTTGCCCAGCTCGTCGTACGCCTCGATGTAGTACTCGGCGACGTCGCCCTTGATCTGGATGTTGGCGCCCCACGTGTCCTTCTGGCCCTTCACCGCCTTCATGTCGATCGGCTTCTGGTACTCGCCGAGGCCGTAGCGGTAGAAGACCTGCGGGAAGAACTTCGACTCGTCGGTAATCTTCGCGAACACCTGGATGAACTTGTCGCCGCGCTGGGTGTACTTGACCGGGGTGTGCTGGATGACGGGCGCGGCCGTGTCTTCGGCGCGGGCGGCAGAGGCAAGGAGCGCGAGGGCGAGGAGCGACGCGGTTGGTGAGGCCATGTAGCGCAGTGTAGGCGAGGACCCGACTCGGCGTAAAGGCGACGGCGGGGGACCGCAGGTTCCCTCAAAAGGTGTAGAAGGCGCGCCATGCGCATCGTGCTTTCCGGGTCGGCGCTGAAGCTCGAGGACGTGGCCGCCGCGGCGGCGGGCGGCGTGCGCGTCGAGGTCGCGGCGGAAGCGCGCGAGCGGGTGCGGGCGGCGCGGCGGCTGGTCGACGAGATCGCCCGCGGGGACGTGCCGACCTACGGAATCAACACTGGATTCGGCACCTTGGCCGAGGTCTCGATCCCGCGGGCAGAGCTGCAGCGGCTGCAGCGGAACCTGATCCTCAGCCACTCGGCGGGGACCGGCGAGCCGCTCCCGCTGCCGGAAGTCCGCGCGCTGATGTTGCTGCGGGCGAACGTGCTTTGCGGCGGGTACTCGGGCATTCGCGAGAGCACGCTCGACCTCCTGGTGTCGATGCTCGAGCGCGACGTGATTCCGGTCGTGCCGGAGAAGGGATCGGTCGGCGCCTCGGGCGATCTGGCGCCGCTCGCGCACCTCGCGCTGGTCCTGATCGGCGAGGGCGAGGCGTTCTTCAAGGGCGCGCGGCTCCCGGGCCGGGAGGCGTTGTCGCGGGCCGGGCTGCAGCCGGTGGTGCTCGAGGCCAAGGAGGGCCTCGCGCTGGTGAACGGCACCCAGGCGATGCAGGCGGTGGGCGCGCTGGCGCTGCTCGAGGCCGAGCGGTGCGCGCGGATCGCCGACATCGCCGCCTCGATGACGGTCGAGGGATTGATGGGATCGCACAAGCCGTTTCTCGCGGCGATCCATCGCGTGCGGGGGCACGAGGGCCAGTCGCGGGTCGCGGCGGATTTGCGCGCGCTCCTCGCGCGCAGCGAGATCAACGCCAGCCACCAGGACGAGCACTGCGGGAAAGTGCAGGACCCGTACTCGCTGCGCTGCGTCCCGCAGGTGCACGGCGCTGCCCGGGACGCGCTGAGCTTCGTCCGGCGGACGCTGGAGATCGAGGCCAACGCGGCGACCGACAATCCGCTCGTTTTCGCCGCCGCTCTCGACGACGTCGCCGAGGGCACCATCGTCAGCGGGGGCAATTTTCACGGCCAGCCGGTGTCGCAGGCGCTCGATCTGCTCGCCATCGCGTGCACGCAGCTGCAGACGATCAGCGAGCGGCGGGTGGAGCAGCTGGTGAACCCGTCGCTGTCGGGGCTGCCGCCGTTTCTGGCGCGCAATTCGGGGCTCAATTCCGGATTCATGATCGCGCAGGTGACGGCGGCGGCGCTCGCAGCGGAGAGCAAGGTGCTGTCGCATCCGGCGTGCGTCGACACGATTCCGTCGTCGGCGGGGCGGGAAGATCACGTCAGCATGGGGATGACCGCGGCCTGGAAGGCGCGGACGGTGGTGGCGAACGCGGCGAGCGGGCTGGCGATCGAGCTCCTGGTCGCCGCGCAGGCGCTCGACCTGCGCAAGCCGCTGCGGGCGGGCGTCGGAGCGCAGGCGGCGCTCGCGGCCATTCGTGGGCGCGTGTCGCACATGGACGAGGACCGGGAAATCCATCGTGATATCGCGGTGGTGCGCTCGATGTTGCCGGAGATCGAGGCAGCAGCGCGTTCCGCAGCCGGGTTGAGGGAGCCGCAGGAACGGAACGGAACGGAACGCTGAGGGTGAGGGGTGATGGGTGGCGAGGTAAGGACCCTGACCCCAAACCCTGGTCCGACGACCCATCACCATGAACG
>JAIVGS010000101.1 GCA_020201435.1 Myxococcales bacterium | reverse complement strand
GCGAAGGCGCGAAGAGAAGAATTTTTTTTTAAACTTCGCGTCTTCGCGTCTTCGCGCCTTCGCGGTGCGCAGTTGCAGTTGAGGAGATCGAGATGAACGAGCTGACGAGATTGACGCCGCCGGCCGGCGGTGGAGTGAAAGAGAAGAAGCGAGTCGGTCGCGGGCAGGCCAGCGGCCAGGGCAAGACTGCCGGCCGTGGTGGCAAGGGCCAGAAAGCCCGCACCGGCAACATGAACTTCATCGGCTTCGAAGGCGGCCAGATGCCGATCCAGCGCCGCGTCCCGAAGCGCGGGTTCACCAACCCCTTCCGGGTCGAGTACGCGCTGGTCAACGTCGGCGATTTGGAATCCCTCGGCCTCGGCGAGGTCGACCTCGACAAGCTCGTCGAGGCCGGCGCGATCAAGGTCCGCAAGGCCGGCCTGAAGGTCCTCGGCGACGGCGAGCTGACCAAGCCCGTCACCGTCAAGGCCAACAAGTTCTCCGCCTCCGCCCGCGAGAAGATCGAGAAAGCCGGCGGCAAGGTCGAGGAGATCGTCATCACGCCCAAGGCCACGCCGCAGCAGCGCAAGCAGGAAGCGAAGAAGGCGGCGGCAGCGGCGAAGAAGGCCTGATAAAATGACGGCCTCCGGCTACCGACTACCGGCTACCGCCTGCAACCAAACGGTAGCCGATAGCCGATAGCCGGTAGCCGAGGAGCTTCCGTGTCGTTCGCCAACGCGTTCTCGAACCTCTTCAAGATCCAGGAGCTGCGCAAGCGGCTTGCCTTCACGCTCGCGCTGCTCGCGGTCTATCGCGTCGGCGTGTTCGTCACCGCCCCGGGCGTCAACCGGGTGGTGATGAAGAAGGCGATCGAGGCCTCGGGCGGATTCCTCAATCTTTTCAACCTCTTCACTGGCGGCGCGCTGGAGCAGCTCTCGATCTTCGCCCTCGGCATCATGCCGTACGTCAGCGCCAGCATCATCCTGCAGCTCCTCACAGTCGTCGTCCCGACCCTCGAAAAGCTCTCGAAAGAGGGCGAGATGGGCCGCCGCAAGATCACCCAGTGGACCCGCTACGGCACGATCCTGCTCTCGATCGTCCAGGGCTTCGGCATCGCCCGCTACCTCGAAAGCGTGAAGGCCGGCAACGAGAGCGTCGTCCCCGACGACGTGAAGGGCTGGGGCTTCCGCCTCCTCACCGTCATCACCCTCACCGCCGGCACCGCGTTCATCATGTGGCTCGGCGAGCAGATCACCGAGCGCGGCATCGGCAACGGCATCTCGCTGATCATCTTCGCCGGCATCATCGCCCGCATGCCACAGGCCGTGGTCCAGACCTGGACCACGTTCCAGGACAAGGCCGAGGGCTCGGACGTCGACATCCTCATCCTCGCCGCGGTCATGCTGGTGACCATCGCGATCATCGTCTACGTCGAGCGCGCCTATCGAAAGATCCCCGTCCATTACGCGAAGCGGGTCGTCGGCCGGCAGACGTTCTCCGGCCAGAGCACGCACCTGCCCTTGAAGGTCAACATGAGCGGCGTGATCCCGCCGATCTTCGCCAGCTCGATCCTGCTCTTCCCCGCGACGCTCGCGACCTGGGTGCCGGCGTTCAAGCCGCTCGCCGACGCGATGACCCGCGGGGGCTGGATCTACGACGGCCTCTACGTCATCGGCATCATCTTCTTCTGCTACTTCTACACCGCGGTCACCTTCAACCCGGTCGACGTCGCCGACAACTTGAAGAAGTACGGCGGCTACGTCCCCGGCATCCGCCCCGGCAAGAAGACCGCCGACTACATCGACAGCGTGCTGACCCGCATCACGTTCGGCGGAGCGATCTACATCTCGGCCGTCTGCGTCCTGCCGAGCATCCTGATCACCAAGTACAACGTGCCGTTCCAGTTCGGCGGCACCGCGCTCCTGATCGTCGTGGGCGTGGCGCTCGACACCGTGCAGCAGATCGAAAGTCACCTGATCACGCGGCATTACGAGGGCTTCACCGGCCCGCGCGGCCCCCGCATCCGCGGCCGCAGCGGCACCGCGATGGGCCAGACCGCCGCGAGCATCTAAGGTGAACCCGCTCTCAAGCGCGCCGCAGGCGCCACCTTTCGGGTCCGCGGCGCGCGGAGCGAGACCGTGAACCTGATCTTCCTCGGCCCCCCGGGAGCGGGGAAGGGAACGCAGGCAAAGCGGCTGATCGAGCGCTTCAGGATTCCGCAGCTCTCCACTGGCGACGTCCTCCGTAAAGCGGTCGCCGACGGCACGCTCCTCGGCCTCAAGGCCAAACCCTTGATGGCCGCCGGCCAGCTCGTCCCCGACGAGATCGTCAACGGCATCGTCGAGGCGGCGCTCGACACAGCCACGTACCAGAAAGGCTTCCTCCTCGACGGGTTCCCGCGCACGGTCCCGCAGGCGCAGGCGCTCGACGCCGCGCTGGAGCACCGCGGCCGGAGGATCGACCACGTCCTGCTGCTCGAGGTGCCGATGGGCGTCCTCGTCGAGCGCCTCTCCGGCCGCGAGACGTGCCCGAAGTGCCAGACGCCCTATGGCAAGGACTCTCCGCCGAAGCGCGCGGGCATCTGCGACAAGGAAGGCGAGAGGCTCGTCGTCCGTCCGGACGACCAGCCGGAGGCCGTGCGCCGCCGGATGGTAGAATACGAGACCAAGACCGCGCTGCTCACTGGTTATTACAAGGCGCGCGGCGTCGTGCGGCCGGTCGACGGAGTGGGTAGCGTGGAGGACGTGGAGAAGCGCATCATCAAGGCGCTCGAGTGATGGCTGGCGGAATCGAGATCAAGACGCAGGACGAAATCGCCTACATGCGCGAGGCGTCGCTGATCGTCTACGAAGTGCTCGAGGCGATGGCGACCGCCGTCGCTCCCGGCGTCACGCTCGAGGAGCTGGACGCGATCGCCGAGCGGGAGACCGTCAAGCGGGGCGCGATCTGCGCGTTCAAGGGCCTGTACGGGTTTCCCAAGGCCGTCTGCATCTCCGTCAACGAGCAGGTCGTCCACGGCATCCCCACCCGGCGGAAGCTGGTCGAAGGCGACCTGGTCAAGCTTGACTATGGCGTGATCAAGCACGGCTTCTACGGCGACTCCGCCCGGACGGTGCACGTCGGGAAGGTGAGCCCGGAAGCGGCCCGCCTCGTCGAGGAAACCCGGCTGGCGCTGGAAAAAGGCATCGCCGCGATGGTCCCCGGCAACCGGATCAGCGACATCGGGACCGCGATCGAAGGCCACGTGGCGCCGTTCGGCTACGGCATCGTCCGCGACTACGTCGGCCACGGCATCGGCAAAAAACTCCACGAAGATCCACAGGTTCCGAACTACGGCCCGGCGCTCTGGTCGCGCGGCCAACCGAACCCGCGGCTGCGGCCGGGCATGGTCCTAGCCATCGAGCCGATGATCAACCTCGGCACCCACGAGGTCGAGACGCTCCCGGACGGGTGGACGGTCGTCACCCGCGACGGGAAGCTGTCGTGCCACTGGGAGCACACCATCGCCGTCACCGATGACGGCCCGAAGGTCCTGAGCCGTCCATGATCCTCGCGTTCTTGCTCGCGGCGGGGCACCTCTACGTGCTGCCGTCGAAGGTGCTGTTCATGCTGCCCGCCGACGAGAAGTCCTGCGGGGTCACCTCGGTCCGCTACGGCCCGAGCGACGGCAAGTGGGAGACGGGCAGCAACCTGGCGGCCCCGGACTGCCACTTTCGCACCTGGGTCAAGCCGGGCCCGCTGCTGCCGGCGTGGAGCGATCCGGGCGGCAAGCCGGTCGAGGGCGCCCTCGACGTGACCTACACCATCCATGGCGGATCGAAGCCTCTCACCGCGACCGTGCAGCCGGAGAAGATCGAGCCCTCCACCGGCGGTCGACTGTCGGCGAAGGCCGAGAAAGCGAAGAACACGGTCCGCGTCGAAGTGACGAACAAATCGGACAGGCCGGTCATGCTCGGCGACTCGGTCGCCGCCCGCGGCAGGCCGAAAGACGACTGCCTCGGCCCCGGCCCCGCCGCCGTCCTTCAATCGGGCGAAACGCTGGTCGACATCCGCCCCGGCCTGCTCTCCAAGTCGATGAACATCTGGGTCTCGGAGTTCTCCGACGAGAAGACGTGCAAGTGGGTGGAAGTGAAACGCTGATCAGCGCGCGCAAGAGTACGGGTTCGGCCGCGCATTCACGTTGAACGCAAACGGCAGCTTCTTTCCGACGAGCGACCGCGGCGGCGGCGACACGCGGTGGACGGCGGTGAACGTCGCCGGTCCGAGTTGATCGATGTACGGCAGCCCGCTGCTCTCCCGGACGCGCGCCCGGGTGAAGACGCCGTCGGCATTCACCACGAACTCGACGACCAGGTGGCGCTCGACCGCGAAGTCCCGGCAGCCTTCGGGGTCGTGGGCCTCGACTGCTTTCTCGGTCCGCGCGATCCATTCCGGCCCGATCGCGTTCTTGAGACCGTCGAACCAGGCTTTTTCCTCGGCCGTCGGCTGCCGCTGCTTCGGCGCAGGGGCAGCCTCGGGCGCGTGCGCGCAGCAGGCGAGGAAGGCCGCTGCCCCGATGATGAGCCGGGACATGAGCCGAACATAGCCGAACCGCGGACCTACTTCACGGTCGCGGTGAAGACCTCTTCCATCAGGCCGCGCGAGGAGCACGCGCCGCCGGCGGTGTCCTGGTTGCGGCGGCTGTCGGTCCAGATCGCGTGGACCGTCCCGCCGTACGATGCGACGCCCTCGTAATCTCCCTGCTGGTTGCCGTAGTTGATGCTCCGGCAGGGGAAGAGGCCGTTGCAGTCGTGCTCGTTGGAGGGCGCGTCGGTCACCTTCTCGCTGGCGCCGAACCTCACGCCGTCGCCGCGCGAGAGGTAGATGTCGGTCATGTAGCCCAGGCCGGTCGTATCGTTGCGCGTGTCGTAGTACGAAACCGCGACCTGCCCGGTGACCGCGTCGGTCGCGAGCCAGTGGTTGAACCGGTCGACGCCTCCGAGATGCTCGGCCACCGTCGTCGGCGCCGACCACGTCGCTCCGCCGTCGTCCGAGACGCTCGCGTAAATATCCGTATTTCCGGCCGAATTCAGATCCATCCAGGAGCAGTTGATGCGGCCGCGGTGCGGTCCGCTCGAGCGATCCGCGTCGCAGGCCGGATAGACCAGGGCGCGCCGGAAGAACTGGGCCGGGATGCCGACGTCGAACGGAGCGTTCTTGAACGAGATCACGGTCGGGGTCCCGAACGTCGCGGCGCCGTCGAGCGAGCTGTTGAAGACGATCGCGTTGGCCACGTAGTCGTTCCACGCCACGTAGACCTGGCCGTCCGGCCCGGTGGTGATGGTCGCGCCGATCGAGCGCCCCGGCCCGCTCGCGTCGTCGGCCCGGACGCTGGTAAACGTCTTGCCGTTGTCGCTCGAGCGCGCGACGCGGACGCCGCCGCCGGTCGTCGAGCCGCCCGACGCCGCGTCCCAGGCGATGTAGACGTTGTCGCGGAACGGGCTGCGCGCGTTGGTGTCGGCGGTGATCATCGGCTTGTCGTTGAAGTGGTTCGACCCGCCCTGGAAGTCGAAGAGCGTGACAGATGGATAGGTCTTGCCGCCGTCGAGCGAGCGGGCCACGGCCATCTCGGTGCCGTTGATGCCGTTGCCGTTGCCGAAGAAGACGACGATGTATCCGTAGTAGAGGCGGCCCGAGGTGTCCCAAGCCAGCGTCGGGTCGGAGCCGAAGCGGATGCCGTTGGTGCCGATCGCGGGCGGCAGCGGCAGGTCGACGCCGCCCCAGGTGGCGCCATTGTCGCTCGAGAAGTAGCCGCGCATCGGATCGCGGAAGATCTCGTTCGAGCCCGCGGCCAGCTGCTTCGGCCGCGACGGGTTGATGGCGATGAACGTCTCGCTCTGCGGTCCGCACTCGTTGGAGACATCGACGTTCGTGCTCGACGTCGCCGGGGCGGTCGTCACCAGCGCGTCGGGGCCGTTGTTGAGCAGGTACTGGTACTTGTCCCACCACGTCGGGTTCTTGGCGTCGTTGGCGGCGGCAGCGGGCAGGGCGAGAGCGAGCGAGAGGGCGAGCAGACGCATGGTGTCTCCGGAGTTGAGGGCGGTGTACATACACCTTTGCACCTCTGCCTACCAACTCCCCGCAGTCTTGACAGACTGCGGCAAGGCTGTTACAAGCCCCGCTCCCTTCGTTCCGGGGTGGCCCCAGCGAATTGTGAAATTCGCAGTCGGGGTGCGGGAGGAAGGACGCGAATTGCGTTGTTTTTACGGCAGTTTTCTTAGACGGCGGAGGAGCCGTGAAGGTCCGTGCTTCGGTAAAGAAAATCTGCGTGAAGTGCAAGGTCATCCGCCGCAAGGGCGTGGTCCGCGTGATCTGCGCGGCGAATCCTCGTCACAAGCAGCGGCAGGGTTGAGGAGTATCCCCAAATGGCGCGTATTTCAGGTGTCGACCTTCCCCGCGAGAAGCAGATCCAGATCTCGCTCACTTACCTTTACGGGATCGGCAACACGACCGCGCGGAAGATCTGCGCCGCCGCCCAGCTCGATGGGACCAAGCGTACCAAGGACCTCACCGAAGACGAGATCCACCGCATCCGCGAGACGCTCGAGCAGGGGTACAAGGTCGAAGGCGACCTGCGCCGCGAGACCTCGCTGAACATCAAGCGGCTGATGGACCTCGGCTGCTACCGCGGCCTGCGCCACCGCAAGGGCCTGCCGGTCCGCGGCCAGCGCACCCACACCAACGCCCGCACCCGCAAGGGGCCGAAGCGCGGGATCGTCCGCCGCGCCATCCCGGCCGCCGCGCCTTCCAAGTAAGGGAACATCATGGCCGAAGAGCAGAAGCCCGCAGAGAAGCCCGCCGCCAAGGAGCCGCAAGCGGCTCCCGCCACCCCCGCAGCGGGCGCGGCCGGAGCGCCGGCGGCCGCCGAGCGCAAGGGCAAGAAGAAGACGAAGAAGAACGTGCAGACGGGGATCGTCTACATCCAGAGCACGTTCAACAACACGATCATCACGATCACGGATGTCTCCGGGAACGTGCTCAGCTGGTCGTCGGCGGGCGCGCGCGGGTTCAAGGGCTCGCGCAAGTCGACGCCGTTCGCCGCGCAGGTCGCTGCCGGCGACGCCGCCGCCAAGGCGATGGAGCACGGCCTGAAGAACGTGAGCGTCCTGGTGAAGGGTCCCGGCGCCGGCCGTGAGTCGGCGCTGCGTGCTCTCGCCGCCGCCGGCCTGAAAGTGACCTTGATCCGGGACATTACGCCGATCCCCCACAACGGCTGCCGTCCCCCGAAGCGGAGGCGCGTGTAAATGGCCCGCTATACCGAGAGCGCCTGCCGCATCTGCCGGCGCGAGAATTTGAAGATGTATCTGAAGGGCGACCGCTGCTACACGGACAAGTGCGCGATCGAGCGCCGTCCGTACCCGCCCGGCCAGCACGGCCAGGGACGCGCCAAGTTCTCCGAGTACGGCGTGCAGCTGCGCGAGAAGCAGAAGGTGAAGCGGCTGTACGGCCTGCTCGAATCGCAGTTCCGCGGCTACTACCTGCGCGGCTCGGCGGCGAAGGGCAAGACCGGCGAGAACCTTTTGCAGTACCTCGAGCAGCGGCTCGACAACGTCGTCTTCCGCCTCGGTTTCGCCGACACCCGCGCCGAGGCCCGCCAGCTCGTCCGCCACGGCCACTTCCGCGTCAACGACCGCAAGGTCAACATCCCGTCTTTCCAGGTGAAAGTCGGTGACGTCGTGGCGGTTAAGGAAAAGTCCCGCAAGATCGTGCGCATCAACGAAGCCCTCGAGGCCGTCGACCGGCGCGGCATTCCCGCCTGGCTCGACCTCGACAAGGGCGGATTCAAGGGCACGGTGAAGTCCACGCCGTCGCGCGACGACATCACGATGCCGATCCAGGAGCAGCTGATCGTCGAGTTGTACAGCAAATAGGCATCACACCAAGGGGGGCTCGCTCCCCCTTGGGACCCCCAAGATCTCGTTGGGCATCATTTTGCGCGACTGACCCAATGGGTCCGGGAATTCCCCCGGAGTAGGGCGGCGCAATTGAGGAGAAACAAGTGGCAGAGGCATTGACCGCAAAGAATTGGCGCGACTTGATCAAGCCGCGCGGACTGCACGTCGATCAGGAATCGCTCACCGATACGTACGGCAAGTTCGTCGCCGAACCGCTCGAGCGCGGCTTCGGAATCACGCTCGGAAATGCGCTGCGCCGGGTTCTTTTGAACTCGCTGCAGGGCGCGGCCATCACCAGCGTTCGCGTCGAGGGCGTGGAGCACGAGTTCACGACCATCTCGAACGTCGCCGAGGACGTCACCGACATCATCCTGAATCTCAAGGAAGTCCTGTTGAGGATGCACACGCAGGAAGAGAAGACCATCCGCATCGAGGTCGAGGGCCCGAAGGAAGTGAAGGCGGGCGACATCATCGTCGACCAGGACGTTGAGGTCCTGAATCCGGGTCATCACCTGTTCACGGTGTCCGAGGGCGGGCGCGTCCGGATGGAGATGCAGTGCCGCCGCGGCCGCGGCTACCAGCCGGCGGAGCGCAACAAGGTCGTCGGCGCGCCGATCGGCGTGATGCCGATCGACTCGCTCTTCTCCCCGATCAAGAAGGTCAACTACCAGGTCACCAACGCCCGCGTCGGCCAGGCCACCGACTACGACCGGCTCTCGCTGGAAGTGTGGACCAACGGCGCGGTGACTCCGGCTGACGCGGTCGCGTTCGCGGCGAAGATCGTCAAGGAGCAGCTCTCGATCTTCATCAACTTCGACGAGACCGAAGAGCCGGCCCCGATGGAGCCGATCAAGGCCGAGGAGAAGCTGAACGAGAACCTCTTCCGCTCGGTCGACGAGCTGGAGCTCTCGGTCCGGTCCGCCAACTGCCTGCAGAACGCGAACATCAAGACCATCGGCGACCTGGTCCAGAAGAGCGAAGCCGAGATGCTCAAGACGAAGAACTTCGGGAGAAAATCCTTGAAGGAAATCAAGGAGATCCTCGCCGAGATGGGTTTGTCGCTGGGCATGAAGCTGGAGAACTGGCCGCCGAAGCCGCCCGCCGCGCAG
>JAIVGS010000274.1 GCA_020201435.1 Myxococcales bacterium | reverse complement strand
GCTTCGTCCGCGAGATCCGCTACGCCATCCGTGCCCTTTCCCGCTCCCCGGGCTTCACCGCCGCCGCCGTCGTCGCGCTGGCCCTCGGCATCGGCGGGAGCAGCGCGATTTTCAGCGTGCTCGAGAACGTGGTCTTGAAGCCGCTGCCGGTCCCCGAGCCGAACCGGTTGATGCGGCTGTACGAGGTCTTCCCGGGCGACAAGAACGACTCCTGGTCGACGCTGGACTACCTCGACATGGCCAAGGAAAACGCGGGCTTCGAGTCGGTCGTCTCGATACGGCCGATGCGCGTCAGCATGACCGGCCGGAGCGGGCCGCTCACCCTGCCCGCCGCCAAGGTCAACTCGACGTTCTTCGCCACGGTGAAAGTGAATCCAGCGCTCGGCCGCGGCCTCGCGAGCGACGAGGATCTCGAGGGCGGGCCGCATTCGGTGGTGATCGCCGACAACCTCTGGCGCCGCGAGTTCGGAACCGACCCGCGGATCCTCGGCCAGAGCGTCACACTCGACGGGCGTGTCTACACCATCGTCGGCGTGATGCCGCCGGGCTTCACCCTTCCAATCTTGAAAGGCGCTGAGGCTCTGATCCCCTTCGCGTACTCCAAGGAAGACCTGCAGAACCGCGGCATGCACGGGTACCACGCCCTCGGCCGGCTCAAGCCGGGCGTGATGTTGGGGCAGGCAAACGCCGACCTCGACCTGAAGGGACGCCTGATCGCCAGCCGGCTGCCGCAGCACGTCGGCATGACGATGCGCGCGGTGCCGTTGCTCGGCGACATCGTCGGGCCGGTCAAGCCGGTGCTCGAGGCGCTCCTCGGTGCGGTGATCATGGTGCTCCTCATCGCCTGTGCGAACGTGGCCAGCATGCTGCTGGCCCGCGGCGCCGCGCGGCAGCGCGAGCTCGCCATCCGCGCCGCGCTCGGAAGCGGCAGGGCCCGCATCGTCCGCCAGCTCCTCACCGAGGCGGTGCTGCTCGCGCTCGGCGGCGGCGCCCTCGGCGTGCTGCTCGCGGCCTGGGGCGTCGACGCGCTGGTCGCGGTGGCGCCCAAGACGATCCCGCGGCTCGACGAAGTCCGGCTCGACGGCGCCGTGGTCGGCTTCGCGCTTGCGATCTCGCTGGTCTCGGGCGTGATCGCGGGCGTGATGCCGGCGATCCACGCCACCCACACCGACCTGGTCGACGCGCTCAAGAACGGCGCCGCCGGAGCCACCGCGCGCGGTCGGCTGCGTGCCGCGCTGGTGGTGACCGAGGTCGCACTCGCCCTGGTGCTGGTGATCGGCGCCGGCCTCATGATCCGCACGCTGACGCGGCTTCTCGACGTGCCGACCGGAATGGCGGACCCGGCCCACGTCCTCGTCGCCGACGTCGATCTCCCGGCCGACAAGTACATGAAAGATGAAGAGATTCTGGCATTCCAACGGCGGCTCTTGCCGCGCCTCGCGGCGCTCCCCGGGGTGAAGAGCGCCGCGCTCGTCAGCGCGATTCCGCTCAGCAACGGCCCCCAGGCAGTGCTCGGGTTCAGCATCTCGGGTGAGCCCGCGCCGGTGCCCGGGTCGGAGCCGGAAGCCGAGATCATCTGGAGCACGCCCGGCTACCTCTCCGCGGTCGGCATTCCGCTCCTGCGCGGCCGCGATCTCACCGCGGCCGATTCAGAGAAGGCCCCGAAGGCGGTGCTGGTCAACGAAGCCTTCTCGCGAAAGTACCTCGGAGGCCGCGACCCGATCGGGCGCCACATCCTGCAGATGCAGAACGACAAGGACGACCGGGAGATCGTCGGCGTGATCGGCGATGTGCACACGCAGGCGCTCGATCGCGCGCCCGAGCCGCTGATGGTCGTGCCCAACGCGCAGTGGACGGTCCGCTGGATGCGGGCGACGGTCCGCACCGCCTCGCCGCGGCCGATCGACCTCGCGCCGCTGGTGCGCACCGAGGTGATGGCCATCGACAAGGACCAGCCGGTGACGAACCCGCGCACGCTCGAGCAGATCGTCGCCGACTCGGTCGGGCAGCGGCGGTTCCAGATGTTCCTCCTGACGCTGTTCGGCAGCGTGGCGTTGCTCCTCGCCGCGCTCGGCATCTACGGGGTGATGGCGTACTCGGTCGCGCAGCGGTCGCGCGAGATCGGCATCCGGATGGCGCTCGGCGCGCAGTCGTCGCAGGTGCTGCGGATGGTGGTCTCGGGCGGGCTGCGGCTCGCGGTCCTCGGCGTCGGCATCGGCGTCGTCGGCGCGATCGCGGTGACGCAGGCGCTGAAGGCTGCGCTGTACCAGGTGAGCGCGACCGACCCGATCACCTTCGTGGCGGTCTCGGCGCTGCTGATCGGTGTCGCCGCGCTCGCGAGCTGGGCGCCGGCGCGACGGGCGGCGAAGGTCGATCCGATGGTGCCGTTGCGCGCGGAATGAGAAACCGTGCTCGTGCTCGTGCTCGTTTTCGTGCTCGGGATCGAGCTCGTGCTCGTGCTCGTGCTCGTGCTCGTTAAGGTGCCGTATCTACGCGGTTTTCCAGCGTCGCCCGCACCGGCTCGGCGACGTCGGACAAGAGCCGCAAGCCGGTTTGCGACTCGATGTCGGCGGCTTTGACGCGGAAACCGTGCCAGTCGGCGCTCTTGGCCACGGACGCGTTGTCGTTGGGCATGATCACCGAGATCACGCGGGTGCTGGTCGTGACGTTGGCGGCCGTCTGGCCGGGCGTGTCGAGGACGACGATGACCTTGAAGGTGCTGGACGGGACCGCGACGGCGTCGGCGCCGATTGTCTTCGGCGTCCCCGCGTAGATCCCGCCTGCCACCTCGAAGATCTCCTTGCCGCTGGTGGCCAGCGATCGCGCGTAGGCCTCGAGCTGCGCCCAGGGCCCGCCGTTCACGTTGTCGGCCTGCGGGACCATGTTGGTCAGGTAGAAGGTGTTTTCGTTGTCGATCAGCGTGGCCGTCCGATCTTCGGACGGGCACATGTGGCCGCGGTCCCAGCCGCTGCTCAAGTAATCGGCGAGCTGCGCCTGCGGGAACCCGGCCGGAAACGTGTCGTCGGGCCGAAAATCGTTCTGCCGCGCGACCGGCCCCATCCAGGTCGTGTTCAGCTCCCAGCTCACCCAGTTCGGCGTGCGGCGCGTGCCGCTGTACGAGAGCGCGTACTGGTGCTTCACCGAGAGGAAATGGTCGGTGTTGGACGGGTCCGCCGTCGCCGCGTCGGGCAAGCCCATGCTGGTGTGAACGCTGACCGCCGCGCCGGGGTAGTTGGCGACGCTGACGCTCACGCCCGCGGAGGTGCCGGCGTTGCCCGCGGCGTCGTGCGCGATGGCGGTGATGATGTGCGGCCCGTTCCAGACCGAGCCGCTGCTCCAGGTGACGCTGTATGGAGCGCCGGTCGCGCTGGCGACGGTCGCGCCGTCGACGGCGAAATCGACCGCGCTCACGCCGACGTCGTCCGAAGCCGATGCGGTCAGCGTCACCGTCCCCGAGACGGCGGCGCCGGCGCCGGGAGCGCTCAGCGTCGCGGTCGGCGGAGTTACGTCTCCACCGCTCGGCCGACCGACGCACCGGCCGTCGGTGCACATCTCGTCGAGCGGACAGTCGGAATCGGTGACACAGGTGCAGCCGGCCGCGAACAGGGCGGCGGCGAGCAGCAGGCGGGGGGCCATCGCCCCCCCTCCTTATCCGCCTGTGACTGGGTGCGTCATCCGCCGGCTGACGTATGTCAGTGCGCGGCCTTCCGCCGGGAAGCTGCCAAAGAGCGCGCGTCGGCGTCGGCGAACGCTGCCTGCCAGGTGGCGCCGCGCCCGCGGATCCAGAACCGGCCGCGGATCAGCTCGCCGACGAGCAGCCGCGATTTCGCGTACTGGTCGGCGATGGATACGGCACCTGGGGGCCCCCAGCGACGGCGCGCTTCAGTCAGTGCGGCTTCGGTTTCCAGATCGTCGAGCAGGTCGTGAGCCAACATCTGCGACAACGGTTTGGACGCAGCGCTGCGTTCGCAAGCGTAGCCATGCGCCCGCCCGCTTCCCGGTCAGCCCTCGTACTTGACGAGGATCACAGTGGAATTGTCCACCCCGCCGTTCGCGTTGGCGGTGTCGAGCAGCTTCTTGCAGCAGGCCTCGAGGTTGCCTGACTGCTTCTGCATGATCGACTCCATGAACTTGTCCTCGACCATGCCCGAGAGCCCGTCCGACATGAGCATGAAGACGTCGCCCGGCTTGGGGTCGTGGGCATTGCACTCGACCTCGACCTGACGCTGCTGCCCGAGAGCGCGCAGGATGATGTTCTTCTGCGGGAAGTTCTTCGCTTCCTCTTCGGTGATCTTCCCGAGCCGGAGGTACTCCTCGACAAGCGAGTGGTCGATGGTGATGCGCTTCAACTTGTTGTCCCGGAAGAGGTAGACGCGGCTGTCGCCGGTGTGAGCGACGTAGGCCTTGGGCGCGCCGTTGCGCTCGACGAAGTACGCCGAGACGCAGGTGGTGCCCATGTTCTTCTTCGAAGCGTCCTGCTCGCTGACCTCGATGATCCGCGCGTTGCAGAGCTTGATGGCGGTGACGATCCGGTTTTCGTCGTAGTTCTTGGCGCGGTCGTCCTTGAACGGCCAGGTCGCCTCGGGGTCCTTGCCGGTCAGGTCGAAGAACTCTTTCATCTCGCGGACGGCGATGCCGCTCGCGACTTCGCCCGCGGCGTGGCCGCCCATTCCGTCGAAGACGGCGAACAGGTTCTGCTCGGGAAAAACGAGGTAGTTGTCCTCGTTGTTGTCCCGCTTCATGCCGACGTCTGTTCGCGCCGCGTGGCTGATGCGCACCGAAAGGTTCCCCTCTTTGCGGACGGTTACGGCTCTACAGGAGGAGGGGGCTTGCGTCAATAAGAACGGCCACCGGCTACCGCCGCCCAAAAAAAAGACTACCGGCCCTCGCATCGGGCCGGTAGCCGGTGGTCGGTAGCCGGTGGCCGGTTAGAACTTTCCGCCGATCGGGCTCACCGCGCTGTTGAAGCCTCGGTCGCGGCTGTCGCCGATCGGGTAGGCGCGATCCGCGCTGGCCGCTGCGTCGACGGCGCCGAAGATGCCGCCGATGATCAGGCCGGCGCCGGCGCCGATCGCGAGATCGCGGCCCCAGTTGCCGTCGTTGTTGAGCAGCGCCACGCCGCCGCCGATGGCGAGACCGGCGAGGCCGCCGTACAGCGCGTCGGTCGCGATCACGCTCGCGGCGTTGCGGTGCGTCTGCACTTCGACCAGCTGCTTGAATCCTTCTTCCTGCGTCTGCTGCCGCTCGCGCAGCTGCAGGCTGTTGAGCGTCGTCGCGTTGGCCGAGAAGGCGACCAGGAGAGCGGCGATCGGTGCGAAGAGAAGCTGCTTCATACAGATACCCCCGTGAAAGGTTGTCCCGCTTTCCGACCAAGGTGGAGATCGCCGCCGCCTCCCGGCAACCGAGCGGCTGGACGCGGATACGCTCGGAGCAGGGGGGCGGGCGAGGGGGCGAGCGAAAAAGCGAGACCCCGAACACGAGCACGAGCACGAGCACGAGCATGACCCCGAGAACGAGAACGAGAACGAAAACGAGAACGAGAACGGGAACCAGAACGGGAACGAGAACGAGAACGTTCCCGTGCTCGTTCTCGCGCGGTTCCCGTTACTTCTTCTTCACGATCAGATTGCCCGAGAACGCGTCGGCTTCGATGACGCCTTCGCCCTTCCCGTACGTCGCCTCCATCCACCCCGACGCCATCCCGTGCTTGCGCGTCGGCGCGCGCTTCACCGCGAGATTCACCTCGTCCCGCAGCTCTCCGCTGTGCGACGTGTAGCTCAGGTCGAACGAGCTCTTCGGGTCGACCTGCAGGCGCAGCTCTCCGGAGACGGTCTCGGCGGCGACGTGGCAATCGCGCGCGCAGGTGCCGCTCCAGTCGAGAGATCCCGACGCCGACTGGAACTCGACCTGCGGCGAGGCGCCGTTGGTGATCACCTGGGCGCGGCCCGAGACGGTGTGCAGCCGGACTGGTCCCGAGGTGTCCTCGATGCGCACGTCGCCCGAGATCGACTGCACGTCCGACTTGCCGACGCCGGTCAGCTTGACGTCGCCGGACAGCGTGCGGATGCGGACGTCGCCGAGCCGCTGCGCGATCACGTCGCCGGACATCGAGCTCACGTCGAGTCGGCTGCCGCGGGGAAGCTCGACGCGCAGCCGGCCGTTGCGGAGCTGCCGGCGGCCGTGGAAGGCGGGCTCGATGCGGTCGCCGAAGGCGAAGAGCGAGACGTCGTCGTCGTGGGCGCCGTTCAAGGTCACCGTGACCTTCTGCGCGTCGGTCGTCACCACCTCGACGTCGCCCCCCTGGGCGTGGAGCTGGAACGTGACCGGCCCTTTTACAGCAAGCGTTGCCGTGCCGCGGCCGCTGGCGGCGGCGGTGCTGCCCTCGTGGTCCCAGTCGTCGCCCGGCTCGATGCGGACCTTGGGGAACTTGAACTGCGGCTGCTGGTTCATCTTGTAGACGCGGGCGCCGTTCTCGTCCCTCTCCTCGATCGACGGACGGCCGTGGTCATCGTCGTGGTCGTTGTCCTCGTCCTCATCGTTGTCCGCGTCCTCGTCGCGATCGCCGTGGCGGCGGTGGTCGGCGCGGGCGATCAGGCGGGGCACGTCGAGGCGCAGGTCCTGCATCATCAGCGGCAGCTCGCCGAGCACCGACAGGTCCGGAATCGGTGGAATTTCAGGTACTTCCACATCGATCTCGGGCATCTCGAAGTCGAAGTCGCGGGGGAGCTCGACGTGCACCATCGGCTTCGGCGGCTTCGGCGGCCGGGGTGGGACCGGCGGCGTTGCCTGGGCCTTCCCGGCGAAGACGAGGGCTGCGATGACTGCGATGCGGATCACGGATTTGCCTCCTCAGACTGCTCGATCACGTTCCTCAAAGAGCGCAGGTAACCGGCGTAACCGTCGAGCACCTGCATGCGCGCGTTGACGTCCTCGCCGGCGACGGCGCGGGCCTCGCCGAGCTGGGTGTGGGCGCGGGTGAGTGTCTCGTCCCAGCGCTCGGCGACCTTGGTGTCGAGGCCCGGCCGGAGCCGGGCGTACTCGGCCTCCAGCACCTTGGCGGCGTCGCGGTAGTCGGCCTCGGCGCGGTCGAGGGCGGCGAGCGCCTTGGCGTCGGGCTTCACCCGCTCGCGCCGCGCGATCGGCTGCGGAACGATGGTCGGCGGCGCCGGCTTGAGGACCACGAACAGGACCGACGCGGCAGCAGCGAGGCCGGCCGCGGCAACCGCCGTGCGCCAGGCCCAATGCGGCCGATGGGGGCGGCGGCCGATCTGCCTCTCGATGCCGGCCCAGAGATGGTTCACCGAAGGCTGCGGCCGCCGCGCCATCAGCGCGCGCTCGGCTTTCAGCCAGGCCAGCTCGCGGCCGCACTCGTCGCAGCTCGCGGCGTGCTCGAGGGCCTGCGGCGTCCCCGCCTCCAACGCCTCGATATCCGTATGGATTTGCGCGCTCACGTGAGGTACTCCGCGAGCCGGGCGCGCAGCTGCAGGCGCGCGCGGTGGATCTCGTTCTTCACTTTCTGCAGCGGCCAGCCCATCGCGTCGGCGATGTCGCCGTAGCCGAGCTCGTGGTCGAGGCGCATCAACAGGCATGCGCGGCGATCCTCGGAGAGCTCGCCGAGCGCGCCCTCGAGGACGCGGTCGGCCTCGGCGCCGAGCAGGGCCGCCTCCGGCGACGGCGCGCGGTCGATCTGGGCCGGCTCGCTTTCCGGCGCGGCGAGGTGCGGCTTGTCGCGACGCTTCCGGCGCAGGTGCTCGAGGAAGACCATCCGGGCGATGCCGATCAGCCAGCCCTGCAGCTTCTCGCTCTCGCTCAGCGTCCCGAGCTTCTGGTGCGCGCGCACGAACGTCTCCTGGGTCCCCTCGTCCGCCGCCGCGTCGTCGCGGAGGAGGTCGCCGAGGAATCGCCGCACGCCGGGTGCCTCTCGATCGAAGATCACGCGAAATGCCTCCGCATCGCCCGCGCGAGCGCGCGACAGCAGCTCCTCGTCGGATTGCGTCACGCCGTTACGGGCCACTTCGACGAGTAGTGACGCGGAGGGCACGGTGGTTTCAACGTCGCGAAACGACTGCTATGTCAACGGCATGGACACGCTGGTCAGGAGCGGGGACGGCCTGTTGCAGGAGATCGAGATCGGGCCGTTCCGGCTGCGGTCGGACGAGCCGGTCGAGCTCGGTGGGACCGCCCTGGGACCGACGCCGTACGGGCTGCTCTGCGCTGCCCTCGGCGCCTGCACGTCGATGACGCTGCGGCTGTACGCGCGGTCGAAAGGCTGGCCGCTCGACGAGGTCGTGGTGCGGGTACGGCACGAGAAGATCTACGCCCGCGACTGCGCGGAATGCGAGACGCGCGAGGGCAGGATCGACAGGATCGAGCGGGAGATCACGGTGATCGGCAAGCTCGACGATGCGCAACGACAGCGCTTGCTCGAGATGGCGGACAAATGCCCCGTGCACCGCACGCTGACGAAAGAGGTGCGGATCGTCACGCGCCTCGTTTGAGCTTTTCGGCCAGCCGGCGCAGGCCGATCTCGGTCTTCATGTCCTGAATCTCGCCAATCGCGCATCGACGCAGCGCGTCATCCAACGCGACCCACTCGAGACGCGCGCCCTCTTCGAACGGTGAGCCGTCGCCGGCAGGCGTCACGGGCACCTGATCGGCCACCTCCGCGGCGACGAAGTGAAACAGCTCGGCGCACATGCCAGGCGACGGAAACAGCGGTGGTCCGAGGAGCTCGACGCGCTCGATCCGCAGGCCCGCTTCCTCCATCGCCTCCGCCCTCGCGCGCGCGGTGAGCTCGTCGCTCGGCTCGAGGATGCCGGCCACGAGCTCCGCGCCGAGCAGCGCGCGTTTTTCCGGCCGCCCGAACCGATGGCGAAACGGGGTTCGATCGGGTCGTCCTGCTGGATGATGTCGAGCTCGAATTCGCGGCGGAAGAAGTGGAAGACCTGGGCGATCGTGGCGACGACGCGGCCACCCAGCTCGATGTGGTGGCGGCCGGGGATGAATTTAAGGAAGCGGCGCCAGAAGTACGGGCCGTCCTCGATCATCAGGCCGGCGGGGCGCTCGTCGGCGTCGAGGATGTCCCAGGTGTCGCGGAACAAGGAGCTCAGCCCGCGGGTCCGGACGACGCCCAGCCGCGCGCCGGTCATCGCGTCGAACAGGTCGTGCTCCATGTTCACCGCCGCGAAGCGGCGGTTCTTGATCACCAGGATCGGCTGGGTCTCCTCCTCGTCGCCGTAGATGATCAATTCGGTCCGCAGCCGGAACCAGGGCTGCGAGACGAAGGCCGCGAGCGAGCCGTCGGGCGCGAAGACCCGGTAGACGCGGCTCCAGGAAAACAGAGGGCGTACGAGGGTATAGCTCGCGTGGGAGAACGCCTGGAGCGACGAGGTTCCGGTGCGTTGGAGCGCTGTCGGCATGGGAGACAATGTACCGAAAAGTGGCTTTCGTTGTTTACGTATCGTTAAACTGCAAAACAGGGGACCGATGCCGGATTCATTCGAGCTCGAGATCGTCGTCGCCGCGGAGCCGGAGCGGGTCTTTTCGACCTGGCTGGACGCGAAGGAGCACGCCGCGTTCACCGGCGGCGGCGAGGCCATCGTCGAGCCGTGGAGCGGCGGCCGGTTCACCGCGTGGGACGGGTACATCCACGGGATCCTGCTCGGCGTCGACCAGGGGAAGCGGATCGTGCAGACCTGGCGGACGAGCGAATTCCCGCCCGAGTACCGCGATTCGCGGGTGGTGATCGAATTCGAGCCGGCGCGCGGCGGGACGCGGGTCCGGGTCAAGCACGGCGAGCTGCCGCCCAGCCAGGTGAAGAAATACGAGAAGGGCTGGATGGAGCATTACCTGAAGCCGCTCGCCCGTTATTTCGCCAAAGGCGGCAAGGCCGGCGCGGCCAAGTCGCCGCCGCCGCGGGCGCTGGCGACGGCCTGGGGACGGCGCGAAGAACGAAAACGTCGCGGAGCAGCCCGAAAGGCGACCGCGCCCAAGCCGGCCGCGCGCAAGAGCAAAGCGCCGCGCAGGGCCGCCCCGCGAAAGAAACCGGCGAAGAAACGCGCCCGCAGATAGTGGACGTCGTCGTCATCGGCGCGGGAGTGGCGGGGCTCGCCGCGGCGCGCGCGTTGAAACGCGCCGGGCATCGAGTGCTCGTGCTCGAGGCGCGCGATCGCATCGGCGGGCGCGTTCATACGGTTCGCCGCGAGGGATGGCAGGTCCCGATCGAGGCCGGCGCGGAGTTCATGCACGGGCGATCGCCGGCGCTGATGCGGCTCACGCGCGGGTTGCGCCGCGACCTTCCGAGGACCGGGATCTACGTCGAGGGCCTCGAGCGGCGCGACGATCTGTGGCACAGCGTGATGGAAAAGATCGGAAAAATCCCGAGCTTGCGCGAGCGGTCGGTGCGGGACGCCTTCTCGACATTGCGCTGGCGGATGCGGACGACGCGGGAGGAACGGCAGCTCGCGGCGGCGTTCGTCGAGGGATTCAACGCCGCCGCGCTCGATCGCGCGAGCGTCAAGGCGATCGCCCAGCAGGCGGCAGCCTCGGAGGAGATCGAGGGCGACCGGATGGCGCGGTTTCCGCGCGGATATTCCGCGGTGCCCCGCAGGCTCGCGCGCGGGCTGCAGGTCGAGCTCGAGACGGAAGTGAAGCTCGTGCGCTGGTTTTCCCGCCACGTTTCGGTGGAGACCGGGCGAAAGACGTACCAGGCCGACCGCGCGATCGTCACCTTGCCGCTCGGCGTGCTGCAGCAGGGGACGGTGCGATTCGATCCGTCGCTGCCGCGCTGGAAGGTGCAGGCGATCTCGTCGTTGGCGATGGGCCCGGTGACGAAGATCGCGCTGCTCTTCGACGAACCGCACTGGCCATCCGACCTGGTCTTTCTCCACGCGCGCGGGATGGCGGTGCCGACGTTCTGGCGGCCGCTGCCGTCGCGGGCGCCGATGATGATGGGCTGGGCCGCGTCGCGCGATGCGCTGGCGCTGAAGCGGCCGGCGGCGGAGGCGGTCCGATCGCTGCAGCAGGCGCTGGGAAAAAGAGTCCGCCCGCGCGACACGGTGGTGTTCGACTGGCAGCGCGATCGGTTCTCGCTCGGCGCGTACAGCTGGGTGCCCGTCGGCGCGCTGAAGCAGCAGCGCGCGCTCGCTCGCAGCGTCGGCACGCTGTCGTTCGCGGGCGAAGCGACCGATTACGAGGGCGCGTGCGGGACCGTGCACGGCGCGATCGAGACCGGCGAGCGCGCGGCGAGCGAGATCTTGCAGGGCCGCGGCGGGCGGCCGTAGCATCGCGCCGTGGAAGTCCTCGAGCGAATCCAGGCCTGGCACAAGGCGCAGTGCGAGCGCGGGCGCGACCCTTCACTCGGAGTGAAGATCGAGACGCTCAAGGACGCGCCGGGTTGGAGCGTGCGCATCGATCTGGCCGGCACGCCGCTCTCGGGGCTGACGCTCGCTCCGTACAAGGAGGGGGTCACCGGCCGCGACTGGCTCGCCTATCGGGTGAAGGACGATCGCTTCGAGGGCATCGGCGATCCGACGAAACTGCAATCGCTGCTGTTTGCGTTTCTCGAGCTGGCCGACCGCACCATGCAGGACCTGTCCCGCAAGCCGCGCGATCGTTAAC
>JAIVGS010000100.1 GCA_020201435.1 Myxococcales bacterium | reverse complement strand
GGACTCGGCGGTGGCGGCCTTCCGGCGGGTGCGCGGCCTCACCTCGGAAAAAGAGAATGATTTCGAGGTCTATTCCAACGACTCGCTGCGGGCGACGTTCGACAACCTCGCCGGCACGGTCACCGCCGCGAGCCTTCTCATGTGCTTCTTCTCGCTGCTCGTCGGCGGCATCGGCGTGATGAACATCATGCTGGTCGCGGTCACCGAGAGGACGCGCGAGATCGGGCTGCGCAAGGCGCTCGGCGCGCGGCGGGCGCGGGTCCTGATGCAGTTCGTCATCGAGGCCGTGCTGCTCGCGGCCTGCGGCGGCGCGATCGGCGTGATCCTCGGCTACGGCGCGGCGTTCCTCGGGCAATTCCTGAATTTCCCGGCGCAGGTGCCGCTGTGGGCGGTCGCGCTCGGGATCGGCGTCTCCTGCGGCGTCGGCCTGGCGGCCGGCATCTACCCCGCCTGGCGGGCGTCCCGGCTCGATCCGGCGGTCGCGCTGCGGGACGAATAGGCGGGCGTTCTCCAGGTCGGCCCCGGCCGCGTCGTCGGTGACGACCTCGATCTGCGCGAGGAGAACGGTTGCGTCAACGGCTACTACGCCCGTCGGGCGATCAGCTTCTGCCGCGACGACCAGTCGCAGGGGCCCGAGGAGCACTGGAGCGGTCCCTCGGGCGACTTCTTCCTCAAGCGCGAGGGCAACCTCTACCAGGTGAGCGGCAACGTGCTGACCGGCGGCGCGACCCTGCCGATCAACCAGTCGATCCCGCTCAATGCCAGCAACGGCAAGGGGTGGCAGGAGCTGTTGAATCATCCCGCGCTGCTGGCGGTGCTGTCGAACCTGCCGGCGATCCGCTAAGGCCTTCGCTGCTCCGCCGAGACGATCCGGCCCTGGTCGAGCTCCAGCAGCCAGTAGCCCTCGTGCCCGCGCTGCGTCGAGGAGCCGGCGCAGAAGACGTTGCCGCGGCGGAAGCGCTCGTGCTTGTGGCCGCAGAGGACGGCCGCCGCGTCGCGGGTCTTTTCGAGGAGCGCTTTTCTCCCGCGCAGCTCGTGCCAGGGCCAGTCGGGGACGGGCGCGTGGTGGACGAGGACGATCTTGTTCGCGAAGTCCTGGTCCAGCTCGCGTTTTTCGATGCGGCCTCGGGTGATGACCGGCCAGCAGACCTCGCCGCACGAGTCGAGCGCGGCGATGCCGTCGGGCAGCAGCTTCGGCGGGAAGTATGACTCATAAAGACGATTCGGACGCCCGTCGATCGGGTAGCGATCGTGATTGCCCGCAATCGAGACGAGACGGCCGCCGAGCGGGGCGAGCGCGTCGCGGGCGAGCGCGAACTCCTCTTCCATCGCGAGCTGCGTGAAGTCGCCGGTGCAGATGACCAGGTCGACCCTCAGCGCGTCGGCGTCGCGGACGATCGCTTTCAATCGCTCGAACGCGTCGTCGTACTCGCGGCCCCGCCCTTTCCACAGCTCGCCGCCCAGCGACTCCTCGATCTTATCGACCCGCAAGCCGGCGCCCTCGAGCGCCGCCCAGAGTCCGTCTGCGGTGAAGCGGCCGTAGGCCTTGCTCATCGTGCGCCACAGCGCCGCCGTCAGCGCCCAGCGCGGCGTCGGCAGCGCGCGGGCCAGGCCGAGCAGGGTCGCGCGCAGGCCTTCCTGCGGTTCGAGGAGCACGACGCGGCCACCTGGCCGGAGGACGCGGAAGACCTCGCGCAGCGCCGCGCTCCGATCGGGCACGAGGTAGAGAACGCTGTGAAAGGTGATCCCGTCGAGCGATCCCGACCGGACCGGCAGCGCGCCGGCGTCCATCGCCGCGACCGCCACGCCGCGTCGCCGCGCCCGCTTGAGCATCGCCATCGCGTAGTCGCCGCCGACGGCCCGCGGGCCGAGATGGATGGTCGAATTCCCCGGCCCGCAGCCGATGTCGAGCAGGTGGCGGGCGTCGCGCGGGAGCTCCGCCGCCATCTGCGCGCAGTGCCGTTCCCAGACCGGCGCGCTGGCGAGCAGCTCGTACGGCAGCGACGTCAGCTGGAAGACCGTGCTCGAGCGGACCATATCGGCTATGTGTACGGGGCGATGGGACTCCTCGACAAGATCAAGCCGCAGAAACCGATCGTCCGGCCGGCCGATCTCTCGTTGGACGACGCGGGGGCGTTGAACATCCGCTGGGACGACGGGAAGGAGTCGACGTTTCCGGCGAAATGGCTGCGCGCGCGCTGCCCGTGCGCGGAGTGCGTCGAAGAGTGGAGCGGCAAGCGCGTCGTCGGCGACGAGCAGGTCGCTCCCGACGTGAAGCCGCGCGGAATGCAGCAGGTCGGCAACTACGCCATCCGCCTCGACTGGTCCGACGGCCATTCCACGGGCATCTACTCCTGGGACTACCTGCTGAAACTCCGGGACGGCTGAGAAGCAAAAGCGCACCACGGAGGCACGGAGGCCACGGAGTTTTTTGGTTTGTAAACCCGACCTCTGTGCTCTCCGTGCCTCCGTGGTAGGCAGTTGCTTTTGGCGTTGACGCGGCTTGTCAACGTGGCTATGACCCGCGCCGCTCACGAGGAGGTCTGCCATGGGTCGTCCTGGCCGCCGCGTCGCCATCGTCGCCGGCTTGCGCACTCCGTTCGTCAAAGCGAATACCGCGTTCAAGGACTTCTCCGCGCTCGAGCTCGGGCGGCAGGTCGTCTCCGAATTGGTCCAGCGCGCCGAGATCCCGCCCTCCGCCATCGACCAGATCGTGTTCGGCACCGTCATCCCGGCGGTGCAACTCTCGAACATCGCCCGCGAAGTCGGGCTCGCCTCGGGACTGCCGAAGAGCGTCGACGCGTACTCGGTCGTCCGCGCCTGCGCCACCAGCATCCAGGCGCTGACCAGCGCCGCCGACGCGATCGCGCTCGGCGAGGCGGATCTCGTCATCGCCGGCGGAGCCGAGGCGATGAGCGACGTTCCGATCATGTACTCGCGCCCCGTCGCGCAGGCCGTGGTCGCGGCCTCGCGGGGTCGCACGCTGATGGAGAAGCTGCAGGCCTTCACCGACGTCTCGGCGAAGGACCTGCTCCCCGTTCCACCCGCCATCGCCGAGTACTCGACCGGCCTGTCGATGGGCGAGTCCGCCGAGAAGATGGCGAAAGAAAACGGGATTTCGCGCGAGGAGCAGGACAAGTGGGCGCACCGCTCGCACTTCCTCGCCGCGCAGGCATGGGAGGCGGGCAAGTTCGGCAAGGAAGTGATGCGGGTGCTGACCGGAAAGAGCTTCGACCAGGTCGTGGCCGAGGACAACATCGTCCGCAAGGATTCGAAGCTCGACGGCTACGCGAAGCTCAAGCCCGTGTTCGACAAGAAGTACGGCAGCATCACCGCGGGAAACTCGTCGCCCCTGACGGACGGGGCCGCCGCGCTCGTCGTCTGCGCCGAGGAAAAAGCGAAAGAGCTCGGCCTCAAGCCGCTCGGCTTCTTGCGCGAATACGCCTATGCCGCGGTCGATCCCGGCTGGCAGCTCCTTCAGGCGCCGGCTTTCTCCGCGCCCAAGGCGCTGAAGCGCGCCGGGATGACCTTGAAGGACGTCGATCTCTTCGAGATCCACGAGGCCTTCGCCGCGCAGGTCCTGTCGAATCTGCAGGCGTGGGCGTCGAAGAAGTTCGCCGACGAGCACCTCGGCGGCGCGCAGCCGATCGGCGACGTGCCGGAAGAGAAGATCAACCCCCGCGGCGGCAGCATCGCGCTCGGCCACCCGTTCGGCGGCACCGGCGCGCGGCTCGTCCACCAGGCGCTGCGCGAGCTGGAAGAGAAGGGGAAGAACACCGCGCTGGTCTCGGTCTGCGCCGCCGGCGGGCTCGGCGCCGCCGTCATCCTGGAGCGCGCATGAGCACGTTCCGCATCGAGGTCGGGCAGGACGGTGTCGCGCTGCTCCTGATGGACGTCGAAGGCGAGTCGGCCAATACGCTGCGCGCCGACTTCAACGAGGAGTTCGAGCAGGGGTTCAAGAAATTGTCCGAGGATCCGGCGATCAAGGCGATCGTCTTCGCCTCGGCCAAGCCGGACAGCTTCATCATGGGCGCGGATGTCGCGATGCTCGCGCGGGTCAAGACGCAGGCCGAGGCCACGGCGCTCGCGCGCGGCGGGCAGCAGGCGATGCAGCGGCTGGAAGATCTCGGCAAGCGCAAGCCGATCGTCGCGGCCATCCACGGTCCCGCGCTCGGCGGCGGCCTCGAGCTGGCGCTGGCCTGCAACTACCGGATCGCAACCGACGACCGAAGGACGCAGCTCGGACAGCCCGAAGTCCAGCTCGGCCTGATCCCCGGCGCGGGCGGGACGCAGCGGCTGCGGGCGCTGATCGGCATCGCGGAGGCCCTCGACCTCATCCTCACCGGGAAGTCGGTCCGCGCGTCGAAGGCGCGCAAGCTCGGCCTCGTGGACGAGGTGGTGCCTCGCGCGATTCTGCTCGACGTCGCGCGCCGGCGCGCGCTCGAGCTTGCCAACGGCGAGCTCAAGCCCGAGCGGACGAAGATCAATTTCAAGGGCGGGCTGCCCAAAGTCCTGCGCTCGATGGCCGACACCGAAGTCCTGCAGGCAGTCGCCCTGGAAGAAAATCCGGTCGGCCGGCGGATCCTGTTCCAGCAGGCGCGCAAGGCGCTGTTGTCGAAGACGCACGGCCACTATCCGGCGCCGGAGAAGGCGCTCGAAGCCCTCCGGATCGGCATCGAAAAGGGCGCCGAGGAGGGCTATCGCGCCGAGGCTCAGCTCTTCGGCGAGCTCGTGGTCAGCGACGTCAGCAGGCGCCTGGTCGAGATCTTCTTCGCGACCCAGGCGCTGAAGAAAGACCAGGGCGTCGACGAGCCCGGCGTGAAGCCGAGAAAAGTCCAGAAAGTCTCGATGCTTGGCGCGGGTCTCATGGGCGCCGGCATCGCCTACGTCACCGCCGAGGCCGGCATTCCGGTGCGCCTCAAGGACAAGGACGACGCGGCGCTCGGCCGGGGGTTCAAGCAGATCGCGGGCATCCTCGACGAGCGCGTGAAGCGGCGCCGGCTGACGCGGCGGGAGCGCGACGAGAAGCTGGCGCTGGTCACCGGCGCCACCGACTACAGCGGCATCAAGAACGCGGACGTCGTGATCGAGGCGGTCTTCGAGGACATCAAGGTGAAGCAGGGAGTGCTGCGAGACGTCGAGCGCGAGACGCCGCAGGCGATCTTCGCCTCGAACACGTCGTCGCTGCCGATCGGCAAGATCGCGGAGGGCGCCCAGCATCCCGAACGGGTGGTGGGCATGCACTTCTTTTCGCCGGTCAACAAGATGCCGCTGCTCGAGGTGATCCGCGCGCCGAAGTCGTCGGCCGAGACGGTGGCGACCGCGGTCGCGCTGGGGAAGAAGATCGGGAAGACGGTCATCGTGGTCAACGACGGGGTCGGTTTTTACACCTCCCGCATCCTCGCGCCGTACGTGAACGAGGCGGCCTTCATGTTCAACGACGGCGCCGCGGTCGAGGACATCGACAAGGCGCTGGTCGACTTCGGCTTTCCGGTCGGGCCGATGCAGCTCCTGGACGAGGTCGGCATCGACGTGGGTGCGAAAGTCGCCCACATCATGCACGAGGCGTTCGGCCTGCGGCTCGCTCCGCCGGCCGGCTTCGAAAAGCTGGTCGAGAGCGGGCGGCTGGGCCGAAAGTCTCGCAAGGGCTTCTACCTTTATACGGAGGAGAAGGGTCCCAAGGTGGTCGACAAGACCGTCTACGAGCTGTCTCCGCAGGGCCAGAAGCGCAGCTCGCCGCCGCACGCCGAGATCGCCGAGCGCTGCGTGTTGCAGATGGTGAACGAGGCCGCGCTCTGCCTGGGCGAGGGCATCCTGCGCTCGGCCCGGGACGGCGACGTCGGGGCCGTGTTCGGACTCGGCTGGCCGCCGTTCCGCGGCGGCCCGTTCCGCTACGCCGACTCGCTCGGCGCCGCCCAGGTCGTGGAGCGGCTGCGGCGGTACCAGGACCGGTTCGGCGCCCGATTCGCGCCCGCGCCGAAGCTCGTCGAGCTGGCCAAGATCGGCGGAAAGTTCTACCCAGCCTGATGTAGGTAAAGGTCGGGCAATTCAGCGCTTTGTCCTCGCCCCGCTCGCCGGGTAGTCTGCCTGCGGACAGTAAGAGCCCCGGGGCAGACCCAGCCATGACCTTTTGCCGAACGCGGATTGCCGCGCATTGCGTCCTACTCGCCTTGTTCGCCGCCGCCTGCAAGCCGAACGAGAGCGGCAACATCCCTTGCCAGGGCGACAGCAACTGCCCAACCGATTACCCCCAGTGCATCCGCGTAGGACCCGCGGCGGGCAAGTGCACCGAGCCGGTTACGGGGACGCCGCAACTGGCCGGAACCGCGCTTGGAGTCGCGCCCGTTTCGATCACCGGAGGCGTGCGGCCCGGGATCACGCTGCACCTGCCCGCCATCGCAGGCGACGCCAACCTGACGCGAAAAGTGACGCTGGAGATAGACTCGGGGGGCGCCAAGGAAGCCGTGGTCAAGTCGGGCGGCGCGCCGGTGACGCTGGCCGATCTTGGCACCAGCATCACGGTCGACGCGCCGGCGACGGTGGCGGCCGACGACAAGACATTCACCTACACGCTCACCGTTTCGAACCAGCCCTCCTCGGCGGCCAGCGTCACCGCGACCGGCACCCTCGCGGTGATTCCGGCGCCCGTGCTCTCCGGAACGCTGACGATCTCGCCCCCGTCGATCCTCGGCGGCCTCGCGCCCACGCTCTCGGTCACGCTGCCGGCGCTCAACAGTGCGGCGGCTTCGGCCGCCACCGTCTCCTTTTCCATTTCCGGCTGCGGGTCGGGCGAAGTCACAAAGAGCGGCGGCGGGCCGGTGACGCTTTCAGACCTCGTCAAGACGATCACGATTGCATCGCCGCCCACCGTCCCTGCCGACCAGAAGACCTGCACCTACACACTCACCGTCTCCAACGCGGCCGCCACGCCGGCGTCCGCGGTGGCGACGGCCCCGTTGTCGGTGGGGACCGGCGCCGGCGCAATCGTGAAGCTGAGCGGCGACGGCCAATTCGGCAAAGCGGGCACCGCGCTCGACGGCCAGTTCGTGGTCCAAGTGACCGACGTGCACGGTGCGGCGCTGCCGAACTTCCCGGTCACCTGGGCGGTCGCAAGCGGCGGCGGCAGCCTCTCGGGCACCACCAGCCTCACCGACGCAAGCGGTCTGGCCGTGACCACCTTGACGCTCGGAGCTTCTGCCGTGGTCAACACGGTGACCTTGTCCGCCAGCGGATTCGCGAACCTCACCTTTACCGCCATCGCCGCGGGCGGAGTAGCCAAGTTCAGCGGTGACCTCCAGTTCGGCAAGACCGGCGCTGCCCTCGCCAACCAGTTCGTGGTCAAGGTGACGGACTTCAGCGGCGCCCCAATCTCGGGCTTCCCGGTGGTCTGGGCGGTGACCGCGGGCGGCGGCAGCCTCTCGGGCACGACCAGCACGACCGACGCCCTTGGCCTGGCGGTGACGACGTTGACCGCCGGCGCTTCCGCGATCGCCAACACCGTCACCGCCACCTCGCCCGGATTTACGGCCGTGACGTTCAGCGCGACCGCCGCGGGGGCAGTGACGAAGTTCAGCGGCGACGCCCAGTTCGGCAAGACCGGCAGCGCGCTCGACAACGCCTTCGTGGTCAGGGTGACGGACTTCAACGGAGCTGCACTGGCGGGCTTCCCGGTCGCATGGGCAGTGACCGCCGGGGGCGGCAGCCTCGCTGGCACGACCAGCACGACCGACGCGAGCGGCTTCGCGACGACGACGTTGACGCCCGGCGCGTCGGCGATCACGAACTCCGTCACCGCGACCGCCACCGGGTTCTCCGCCTTGACCTTCAATGCGACCGCGGCGGGCGATGTGGTGAAGCTCGGCGGCGACGCCCAGTTCGGCAAGACGGGGACCGCTCTCGCCAACCAATTCGTGGTCAAGGTCACGGATTTCAGCGGCGCCCCTCTCTCCGGTTTCCCGGTCGCGTGGGCCGTGGCCACGGGCGGCGGCACTCTCTCGGGCACGACCAGCGCGACCGACGCGAGCGGCCTGGCAGTGACGACGCTGACGCCGGGCGCATCCGCCATCTCCAACTCCGTGACCGCCACGGCCACCGGGTTTACGGCGCTGACCTTCACCGCGACAGCCGCCGCTTCGGCGGTGAAGCTCACTGGTGACCCCCAGTTCGGCAAGACTGGCACCGCGCTCGCCAACCCGTTCGTGGTCAAGGTAACCGACTTCAGCGGCGCTCCTCTCGCGGGCTTTCCGGTGGCCTGGGCGGTGACCGTGGGCGGCGGCAGCCTCTCGGGCACCATCAGCACCACGGACGTGAACGGCCTGGCGTCGACGACGCTGACCCCGGGTGCGTCGGCGATTTCGAACTCGGTCACCGCCACCGCAACCGGTTTCACGGCCCTGATCTTCACCGCGACGGCCGCGGCCGCGGCCGTACAGTTCGGCGGCGACGGCCAGTTCGGCAAAGCCGGGACCGCACTCGCCAACCAGTTCGTGGTCAAGGTGACGGACTTCAACGGCGCGGCCCTCTCGGGCTTCCCGGTCACCTGGGCCGTGACCGCCGGCGGCGGCAGCCTCGCCGGCACCACCTCGGTGACCGACGGAAGCGGGGTGGCGGTGACCACGCTGACGCTGGGCGCCTCCGCGATCGCCAACACGGTTACGGCCACGCTTCCGGGTTTCGCCGTCCTGACGTTCAGCGCCACCGCCGCGGGTGCTGTGGCGAAGTTCAGCGTCGACCCCCAGTTCGGCAAGACGGGCACCGCGCTCGCCAACCCCTTCGTGGTCAAGGTGACGGACTTCAGCGGTGCTGCCCTTGCGGGCTTTCCCGTCGTCTGGGCCGTGACCGCGGGCGGCGGCAGCCTTTCGGGCACGACCAGCACGACGGACGTGAATGGCTTGGCGTCGACGACGTTGACCGCGGGCGCGTCGGCGGTTTCGAACTCCGTCACGGCCACCGCAACGGGCTTCACGGCGGTGATCTTCACCGCGACCGCTGCGGCCGCGGTGGTGAAGATCTCCGGCGACCTCCAGTCCGGCAAGTCCGGCACCGCGCTCGCGAATCCGTTCGTCGTCAAGGCGACCGACTTCAGCGGCGCAAACCTCTCAGGCTTCCCGGTCGCCTGGGCGGTGACCGCCGGCGGTGGCAGCGTCTCGAGCACATCGACCTCGACCGGCGCAGGCGGGACCGCCCAGACCACGCTCACGCTCGGCGCGGCCGGAGGCGCCAACTCGGCGACTGCCACCGCGACGGGTTTTTCGGCGCTCACTTTCACCGCGGCGGGGGCGAACGCCATCGCCTTGAACGACGGGGACACTCAGACGGGGACCTCCGGTCAACCGCTCGCTACGCCGCTGTCGGTGCTGGTCACCGACGCCAGCGCAACCCCGGTCAGCGGCGTCACGGTGACCTGGGCCGCGACGGCCGGCGGCGGCAGCATTCCGCTGACCAGCGTCACCGACGGGAGCGGGATCGCCAGCGCCATCGCGACGCTCGGGCCGGGCGCCGGAAGCAATACGTTCACGGCGGCCATCACCGGCCTGACGGCAGTCCCGTTCACCGCGACGGCGGTGCTTCCGCCCTCGTTCACGGGGTCGACCACCTCGACGCCCAATCTCTTCGTGGCGGGGACGGGACCGACGCTGACCGTCGGGCTCCCGACCATCACCAACTTCACCGCCGGGACCGTGCACCTGAAATCGTGCTATCCGGACTTGAACACCTGCACCGACCTGGGCGTCTCGTCGGCCACGCTCCAGGCCAACTTCGGCGGCAGCGTCCCGGTGACTGCGCCGTCGTTGCCGTCGTCGACGGCATTCAGGACGCTCCAGTTCGTCGTCTCCGCCCAGAACTCCGCGGGATTCACCGCGTCCGGTACTCCGGCTTCGGTCTTTGTCTTCCCCGCCCCACAGGGGCTGAATGCGCGGCGCATCGGCGCTACCGCCACGCAGCTCGACTCGGTCGGAGGCCACGCGCCCAAGGTGGTGATCGCCGGCGGCGGCACCGCCCTGACCGCGGGTACAGGAGCGTCCAATGGCACCTGCAGCGGCGCCGTCGCCACCGCCGAGCTGTACGATCCGGAGACGGGGATCGCGACCGCGATCTCGCCGGCGTTGACGCAGAACCGCTGCATGCACACTGCGGTCAAGGTCGGCACCAAGGTCTATTTCCTGGGCGGCGCCGACACGCTCGACATCGACGTCTACGACGAGAACGCGGGCACCTTCGCGACCAGCAGCCTGCCGCAGATGGCGGTGAAGCGGACCCGCCACGCGTCGCTGATCGGTTTCACCTCCACCAAGATCATCAGCATCGGTGGCGCCGGGGTGGGTGGAAGCACGCCGGGACAAACGATCGAGGTGCTCGACACAACCGCCACACCCCCGCAGATCGCCGCTACATACAAGTTCAGCAACACGAACAATACCAGTGTGTTGTCGACCGCGCGGATCGATCTCACGGCGACCCTGATGCGGAGCAGCATCATGATCATCGGGGGTGAGAGC